>NC_007775.1:1112500-1412500 GCF_000013205.1 Synechococcus sp. JA-3-3Ab
GGGGTGCTCAGGGGCAGGGATCCCTGTCGAGAGAGCGGGTGAGGGCCTCACTGGGCTCAGGTGAGCAGAAGCACGTCTTTGAGCGGTCAGCATCAGGGCCAGGCCAGCTCCGATGAGCAGTAGGCTCACCCCCTGGGCCACCCGCAGGGGCCCCAGCATGAGGCTGTCGGCGCGCAGCCCCTCGATCCAGAAGCGTCCAAGACTATACCCCAGCAGGTAGAGGCCCAGGAGGCTACCGGGCGGAGGCTGGCGCCGATAGTTCAAAAAGAGCAGGATCCCGAAGAGGCCGAGGTTCCAGAGGGATTCGTACAAAAAAGTGGGATGCACGCGGGATCCGTCGGGGAGCTGCAGTTGGATCCACAGAGAACTAGCCGGAGACAAAGCCTTTCCATAGGCCTCGTTGTTGAAGAAGTTGCCCCAGCGACCGATGCTCTGGCCAAGGCTGAGGGAAGGAACGATGCAATCGGCCAGCAGCCAGAAGTTGAGCCGATGCCGGTGGGCAAACAGGTAAAGCGCTGCAGTGCCCCCGAGCAAAGCGCCATGGATGGCCATTCCCCCCTGCCAGAGGGCCAGGACTTTCCACCAAGGGCCATCTCGATATCGCTCCCACTCAAAAGCCACGTAGTAAAAACGGGCAAGGGGCAGGGATCCCACCACCAGCCACGGCAGCAGATCGGACATGGAATTGGGGGGAAGACCGCGCCGTGCCGCCAGGTGGCGAGCTAGAAACAGGCCCAAAACGGTTGCTAAGCCGATCAGCAGGCCATACCAGCGTAGGCTGAATGGCCCCCAGCTAAACACAATTGGACCGGGGGATCGCAACACCAGGGTCGTGAACACGGCAGTATTCCTAAACCGGTCTTTCTAGCTCACTCTACCTGTTCTGCGACCCTCACCCCCAACCCCTCTCCCTCAGGGAGCGGCCCTCACCCCCAGCCCCTCTCCCTCAGGGAGAGGGGAGCTTGGAACCGAGGCAAGGTACGAGCTGACTGCAATTGGAGGGAGATCAAGGGATCCGCTGGGGGCAACAAGGCGACAATGTTAGAATGCAGGCTTGATTTTCCACCGCGACTCCTGGGGGAGGGTGCTGGTTATGGCCCGCAAAGCTGCCGACGTGAACAACGGCGACGACTTGGACAAGTTGAAGTCGGAGAAACGCAAAGCTCTGGATCAGGTGTTGGGCCAGATCGAGCGCAATTTTGGCAAAGGGGCGATCATGCGCCTGGGAGATGCGGCCCAGATGCGGGTGGAGACCATACCCAGCGGCGCTATCACCCTCGACTTGGCCATGGGCGGTGGCTACCCCAAGGGGCGAATCATCGAAGTCTTCGGGCCGGAATCTTCTGGGAAAACCTCGGTTGCTCTGCACGCCATCGCTGAGGTGCAAAAACGAGGGGGAACGGCTGCTTTTGTGGATGCCGAGCACGCGCTGGATCCCGCCTACGCGGCGGCTTTGGGGGTAGATATCCAGAATCTGCTCATCTCCCAGCCGGACACGGGGGAGGCCGCCCTGGAGATTGTCGATCAACTGGTGCGCTCTGCTGCTGTGGACATTGTGGTGGTGGACTCGGTGGCAGCGTTGGTTCCCCGCGCCGAGATCGAGGGGGATATGGGAGACGCCCATGTGGGGTTACAGGCCCGCCTGATGAGCCAAGCGCTGCGCAAGATTGCCGGCAACGTCAGCAAAACCGGGTCAATTGTTCTGTTCCTCAACCAGTTGCGCTCCAAAATCGGCGGCATCGGCTACGGCCTCCAGGAAACCACCACTGGCGGCAATGCCCTCAAGTTCTATGCGTCGGTGCGGCTGGATATTCGCCGCGTGCAAACTCTGAAGAAAGGTGCTGAAGAATACGGGATCCGGGCGCGGGTCAAGGTGGTGAAAAACAAAGTTGCTCCCCCATTCCGGCGGGCAGAATTCGACATCATCTTCGGCCAGGGCATCTCCAACATCGGCTGCATTGTCGATCTGGCCGAGGAGATGGGCATTCTCAAACGACGCGGTTCCTGGTACAGCTACAAAGAGGAAAATGTGGCCCAAGGGAGAGACAATCTGGTCGTTTACCTGAAAGAAAAGCCGGAGATCCTGGCGGAGGTGGAAGCGGCTGTGCGGGAAAAACTTTCTGCAGGGGTAACGGTTTCTGCCAGCCGACCGGGGGGGATAGAGGAGGGAGAGCAGGAAGAGGTTGAGGCCCCCATCTTTGCAGATGAGGAGTTTTGAAACGAGGGCGGCTCTTCAAGCTGTGCCTCTCAACTGGGCTCGCTGCTGGCGCAAAGCTTCGTAGAGCAGCAATCCCCCGGTCATGGCCACGTTGAGGGACTCGACGCCAGCAGCCATCGGGATCCGCACCTGGGCATCGGCCAGTTGGATCGTCGATTCCTGCAGGCCAGCCCCTTCGTTGCCCAAGAGAAAAAGGGTTGGCCGAGTGAGGTCGTGATCCCAGTAACAGGTGGCCAGAGGGGCGAGGGTGGCGGCCAAAACTTGGATCCCTTGGCGACGACAGGACTGGATCCAGGCGGGCAAGTCAGAGAGAACCTGAGGCGGGCGGCGAAACCACTGGCCGGCGGAGGCCCGCAGGACTTTGGGGTTTTCCGGATCGACGCTGTCTGCGCTTAGCCAGAGGCCATCGGCTCCGGTGGCCGCCACGACGCGGATCAGGGATCCCAAATTACCTGGATCTTGCAGCGTTTCGACCACCAAGCCCAGGCGCAGCGCCTCTGGGGGAGGGGAGGCGATTTGCCGGCTAACGGCCACAGCTACAACCCCTTCCGGAGACTCGGTCGTAGAGAGGGCCGCCATCACTTCCAAGCTGACGGCCTGCCGCCGCAGATGCTTGGGCAGGCTGGCCAACAAGCGGGGGTGACGCTCAGCCCAGTCGAAGGTGTAGCAGACAGCTCGCAGAGGCCAGCCGACCCCCAGCGCCTCTTCGAGGAGGTGGGATCCCTCGACCAGGAAGGCGCCCTGTTCTCGCCGGCCTTTGCTGCGGTGCAACTGCCGCAACTGTCGGATCCAAGGGTTTTTGGGGCTGGTGAGCAGCTCAGAAGCCATGCGGAGGAAGAGGAGAGATGGGGCGGGGAAGGCTTAATCGCGGCGACGCAACCGTTGGATAAAAAATCCATCCCGATCCTGGCGATGAGGCCAGATGAGCAGGGGATCCCCTTCGGCAGCCCAGTGGGGATGCCGGTTCAGAAAAGACTGGATGACTGCCTCGTTTTCGGCAGGATGCAGGGTGCAGGTGGCGTACACCAACAGTCCGCCCGGCTTGAGCCACCGGGCTGCCACCTGCAGAAGCTGAGCTTGCAGATGGGCCAGCTCTTGAATCTGGGCGGGGGTTTGCCGCCAGCGGGCGTCGGCGTGGCGGTGCAGGGTGCCCAAGCCGGAGCAGGGGGCATCCAACAACACTCGGTCGGCGCTCTGCCACGGGGGCAGGGGTGCAGGAGGTTCGGCAGCGGCGTCCAGGGAGAGCAGGTCGATGGCCAGGGGACGGATCGAGCTCAAGCCCAAGCGCTGCACATTTTCCTCTAGGCGGCGCAGGCGGTGGGGATGGCGGTCCAGGGCCCAGATCTCGCCGCGATCCTGCATCTGCTCGGCCATATGCGTGGTCTTGCCGCCCGGAGCGGCGCAGCAGTCGATGACTCGCTCTCCCGGCTGGGGATCCAGATAGTGCACCACCTGCTGGGCGCTGGCATCCTGAACGCTCCACCAGCCTTGGGCAAAGCCGGGCAGGGCCGTGATGTCGCCGGCATGTTGTCCCAGGCGCAGGGCGCCCGGCACCTCAGGGATGGGTGAGGCAGGGATCCCCGCTTCTGCCAAGGCTTGGATGACTTTGTCCACATCCGCCCGCAGCGGGTTGACCCGCAGATCCAGGTGGGGCGGCTGGTTGAACCAGGCGCACAACTGCTCGGTCTCGGCTGGTCCCAGGCGCTCCCACCAGAGGCGCACCAGCCAATCGGGAAAGCTATGCCGGATCCCCAAGGCCTGAATCGGGTCAGTGGGCAGAGTGTCCTGCAAGGGCTTGAGGGGATCCTTTTCCGCCCCATCCAACGCTTGCCGCTGGTAGGCGCGCAAGATGCCGTTGACTACCCCCGTCAGGGATCCCAGGCCCACCTGGCGGGCCAGCTCCACGCTGGTGTGAATGGCGGCCCTGGGCGGGATGTGATCCAGAAAAGCCAGTTGGTAGAAGCCAAGGTAGAGAATCAGCCGCAAATCGAGCGGTTGCTGGTGGGCGGGGCGCCGGGCAAAGCAGTCGATCAGGGCATCAAGGGTGCGGCGACGGCGGGTAATCCCATACACCAACTCGCTGACCAGGTGGCAGTCGGCAGGGATCAGGCGGCTATGGGCCAACAAGTGTTCTAGCACCACGTCGGCATAGGCGTTGTGCCGCTCGATCTTCTGCAGAGCCAAGAGGGCCAGTTGACGCGCGTTCATGGCCGCTCCAAAAAAGATCAGGTTGCTTCCCGACACAAAAGGATAGCTTGGTAGCCCCGCACTTGAGTGAGCGCCGGAAAAGCCCGCTAGCCACTTTAGTCGCTTACCCATGATGGGGGTCGTTGATATAGTTTCATAGCTCAAACAACCTGTTCCTGACTTCTCCCACCAACACCTTTTTCCTTCTCTTTGGCCAAAAAATGAGATGAACAACCGCTAGCCCCACACCATGGTTGTAGTGATTGTACCGTTGACTTTCCTCTCGCACTATCGCTTGCCCATGTCAGACTGCGGTTGTCATGCCGCTTGCCAACAATGATGAAGTACGGCTGTCAGCAGGTTCGAGTCAGGAACAGGAAGCTAGTCCCCCTATTAGAATACTTGTGTCAACAGTCTAATAAGCAACTGTGCTCTGTACTATGCGAGACAAGTCTATTTCAAAACGAAGCGATGGGCAAGCTATGGTGCGCTTTGCGCTGAGATGGGGAGAACCCAAAACAAGCACTTCATCGCAATGTATGTCTCCGCCGCACAACAGACGTGTAAGTCTGTAGCTGGAGTGGGTCTATGCCAAGCCTGCCCAGCCCAAATCACTGGATCCGAGAAAAGCTCTAGCAATTGACCACGGAGTCAACAACTGGCTTACGTGCGTTAGCAACTTAGGACATAGCTTCATCATTGATGGCCGCAAAGTCAAGTCCTTTAACCAGTGGCACAACAAGGAGCTGGCTAGGCTCAAGACTCACAAGCCGCAGGGGTTTTGGTTGCAAAAGCTTGACCGAATTACGGAAACCGGAGAATGCGGTCCACAAAGCTGCGCGCAAGGTCATTGACTTCTGTTTGCACCACTCAATTGGGAGAATCCTCTTCGGTTGGAACAAAGAACAAAAACAAGAATGCGGTTTTAACCAAAACTTTGTTTTCGTCCCAACAGGTCGGTTCAAGGAGCGTATTGCGCAATTATGTCAGCATTATGGCGTTGAGTTTATTGAGGTAGAGGAGGCGTAAAGATCGCAGGCAAGCTTCCTAGATGGAGATGAGCTACCTAATTATGGTGAAAAACCCGACGGGTGGAGACCCTCTGGAAAGCGTGTCAAGCGGGGCCTGTACCAAACGGCAAAGGGGTGGTTGGTCAAGGCTGAGGCAAATGCTGCCGCCAATCTGCTTAAGAAAGTCAGCAGAACCTTGGGGCTTTGCGTGAAGGAACTGTCTAGAGGCGCTTTGACAACGCCGTTACGGGTTCTTTTGTGGGCTGCGTAAGAATCCCCTGGGTGGGAGTGTCAACAGTCGCTCCACTAGGTAAAACCAGTAGGGTTGCCTCCCCTGCTTGCCCCGGCCGACCCACTCATAGAAGCCATCTGCCGGGATCAGGAGGCGGCGGCGGCAAAAGGCCTGGCGGAAAGAGGGTTTTTCGGCCACCGTCTCGGCGCGGGCATTGATCCACCCAGCCTGGGGAGCTTGGCTCCACCTAGGGATCAAGCCCCAGCGGAAATGGACTGCCTGACGCTGCAGGGATCCCGCCACCACCGCCAGCACCGGCTGAGAAGGGGCGATGTTGTCGCGGGGCTGGAGCGACTGCCCCCCTCTCGATTGGAAAATGCTGCTGCAGCCGTTCGGGGGCAACTGCCAGGCTAAACCGTCCGCACATCTGGGATCCCTCAGACCTTGGTGGAAATGCCCAGCAACTGCAGGATCCCCCGCAGCGGGATCTCCACCCACTCGGGGCGGTGGTTGAGCTCGTAGCCCAGCTCGTAGATGGCCTTCTCCAGCAGGTAGGCCTCGAGCAGCACTTCCAGCTCCTGCGGGCTGCGGGGCAGAAAAGCCCCTTGAGAAGCCACCTGCAGATATTCGGCCAAGAAGGCGGCGCAGACCCAGCGGTGCCAAAACTGGGCCCAGCGCATCATGTCAGGGCACTTGTCCCCGCAAACCAGCCCGCTTTCCAATTGCTGGCGCAAGCCGGTGTGGACGGCGTAGTGGAAAGAGCGCAGCATTCCCGCCACATCCCGCAGGGGGCAGCGTTTGAGGCGGCGCTCTCCTAGCGACCGGGCCGGCTCCCCTTCAAAGTCGATGATGACAAAGTCCTTGCCGGTAAACAGCACCTGGCCCAGGTGGTAATCCCCATGGCAGCGGGTGCGCAAAGCCGTGATCTTCCGCTCCAGGATGAGGCGGAAGCGGCTCATGATCCCCCCTTCTTGGTCGCGAACGGTGCGGGCCAACTTAGCCTCCAGTTCGGGCAGCTTGGGGATCTGCTTGTTGAGCAGCGGAAACACCTGCCCCACCAAATTGCGCATCGATTGATAGATGGAGCGCTGGTAGAGACTGGAGAAGGGCTCGGGGGCAAAGTCCTTGTTCTCGGTGTCGGCGGCCAAGGCAAAGTGCAGCTCGGCGGTGCGCTTGGCCAAGATCCGCACCGACTCCAGGTAGCTGCCGATGGTGGCGTAGGCCAGCTCCGGCAAGGGAAGGTGCGAGAGTTCCAGAAAGGATCCCCGCGGCACGGGCACCGCTTCCGCCTCTGCGTGATGAACCAGCACCGTCTCGAAAAACTGCCCCAGGCTGTCCAGCGTGTAGTGCCAGGCATCCCCCTCGTTGGGGATGTACTCCTGCAAGATGGCCAACGTGATGGGCTGATCGCCGGGATCAAAGCCCCGCGCCCCACGGCGGCGGCGATACTCCAGGGATCCCAACAGCCGCGGCACCCGCACCTGGGGATGGTGCTCCAGCAGATAGCGGCCGATCTCCAGCTCTGGATTTACCCCCTCGGCCACCTTGCGGTAGAACTTGAGGATGTACTGGCTGCCGTAGACCACCGAGGTGTTGCTCTGCTCCGCCTTGAGGATGCGGGGTTCCAGGCCGAGGTGGTACTCAAAAGGGGCAAAGGTGGTGGCCCACAGCTCCCCTGAGGAGTGGCGCAGACGGCCCTGCTGGGCGATGATCTGCAGCGGCAACGACAAAAAGCTTTTATCGGCCAGGGCGTCGAACAGCACGCCCGGCGGCTCCCCAGCCACTTGCACAGGGACAATCGCCGCCTGGGGCGCCTCTACGCGCAGGTGCATGGCCGCCTCCTGGATGGCATAGCCCACGGGTAAAGAGTAGAGTTCTGCCTCCCCCTCGGTAAACTCGACCTGCAAAAGCAAAATCTGGCCCCGAAAGGGGGGATCCCCTTCCCGGTTACAGGGAATGGCATCCAAGATCTGGGCCGACTGGATCTGGCGGGCTTTGGAGCCGAACCAACGGCAGCGGTAGAGGTAGTCGCCCAGCACCGCCTCCACCTGCTTTTGGCTTTCCCCCTGGAAGAGGCTTTCCCAACTGCCGTTTTGAACCAGCAGGGTGGGCAGGCGATCCAACTCTTCTGGCTTGCTGTGGCTGGGGTGGATCCGCTCCGTTTGTCGCTGCGGCTCGAGGGAAAACCAGTAGAAGGAGTGGGGGCCCAGGGTCAGGAAATAGGGCAGTTGGCCGATGGGAGGAAACGGCGTGCGCCCGAAGATCTCCACCGGGATCAGCCCCTCCCAGTGGGCCAAGTCCAGCTCCACAAACTGCGCGTAGCGGGAGAGGTTGGCCACCACCAGGATGCGCTCGTCGCCGTAGGCCCGCATAAAGGCCAGCACCTTGCGGTTTTCCGGGTGCAGCAGCTCAAAAGAGCCCCGGCCAAAGGCTTGGAAGCGCTTGCGCACCGCGATCATCCGTTTCATCGTCCACCACAGGGAATAGGGGTTGTTCCGCTGCGCTTCCACGTTGACGGTTTCGTAGTGGTACTCGGCGTCGATGACGATGGGCAGGTAGAGCTTCTGCGGGTTAGCCCGAGAGAAGCCGGCGTTGCGGTCGGCGCTCCACTGCATCGGCGTGCGCACGCTGTTGCGATCCCCTAAGTAGATGTTGTCCCCCATGCCGATCTCGTCGCCGTAGTAGATGACCGGCGTGCCGGGCAGAGAAAACAGCAGGCTGTTCATCAGCTCGATGCGGCGGCGGCTGTTGCCCAGCAGGGGCGCCAAGCGGCGGCGGATGCCCAGATTGACCCGCGCGTTGGGATCCTTGGCGTACACCTGGTACATGTAGTCGCGCTCCTCGTCAGTGACCATCTCCAGGGTGAGCTCGTCGTGGTTGCGCAGGAAGATGGCCCACTGGCAGGTTTCGGGAATGGGGGGAGTCTGCTGCAGGATGTCGATGATGGGGAAGCGATCCTCCATCTGGATGGCCATGAACAGCCGCGGCATCAGGGGGAAGTGAAAGTCCATGTGGCACTCGTCCCCGTCGCCGAAGTAGGCCACAGCATCTTCCGGCCACTGGTTGGCTTCTGCCAGCAGCATGCGGTTGGGATATCTTTCGTCAATGTATTTGCGTAGGGCCTTAAGGAAGGCGTGGGTTTCCGGCAGGTTCTCGCAGTTGGTTCCCTCCCGCTCGTATAGGTAGGGCACGGCGTCCAGCCGCAGGCCGTCCACCCCCATGCTCAACCAAAAGTCCACCACCTCGAAGATGGCCTTCTGCACGGCGGGGTTGTCGTAGTTGAGATCCGGCTGGTGGGAGTAGAAGCGATGCCAGTAGTAGGCCTTGGCCACCGGATCCCAGGCCCAGTTGGAGGTTTCAAAGTCTTGAAAGATGATGCGGGCCTCTTTGTACTTTTCCGGGGTGTCGCTCCAGACGTAGAAGTCCCGCTCAGGGGTGCCGGGGGCGGCGCGCCGAGCCCGCTGAAACCAGGGATGCTGATCGGAGGTGTGGTTGAGGATCAGCTCGATGATGACGCGGATCCCGCGTTGGTGGGCGGCATCTAGAAAGATTTTAAAGTCCTCTAGGGTGCCCAGCGCGGGGTTAACGTTGGTAAAATCAGAAACATCATAGCCATCATCCCGCAGCGGGGAAGGGAAAAAGGGCAGCAGCCAGATGGCCGTGATGCCCAGATCCTGCAAATAGTCCAGCTTTTCGGTCAAACCCTGGAAGTCGCCCACGCCATCGCCATCACTGTCGAAAAAGGCGCGCACCGGTAGCTCGTAGATGATCGCGTCTTTGTACCAGAGGGGGTTGTAGGTTAAGGGAGAGACGAGGCTGCGCAGAGGGGCTTGGCTCATCATATCGGCAACAGAGACAGGATTTGGACACCTTGGCAACCCTAACCGTTGAACAGGGATCCCCTCAATAGGCTGCAGCCTTTTCTGGGGTGCCAGGGATCCCGGTAGGCGATGCGGTTTTGGGTCTGACAGGGTGATTTTAACCCCTCACCGCCAGCCCCTCTCCCAGGGGGAGCCCTCACCCCCAGCCCCTCTCCCTGAGGGAGAGGGGAGGTAGGGAGGAAGGGTTTTGCAGCACTGGCACCAATTAGGCGATGCCGGTTCGCTTCTGGGCTTCCTTACGGGAGACGGCTACATGGCGCAGGCCGGCGCGGATCAGCTCCTGCTCGATCAAGGCGAAGAAGCGCTGCCGATCCCCGCTGCGCACCACGGCCAGATGGTGGGCTTCCGCCAGGGCGATGGGGTAGCCAAAGCCCTTTTGCACCTGGCTTAGCACTCCGGCCAGGGCCCGCTGCAGCAACTCGGCGTCTTGAGCCACCCAGGCGGGAAACTCTAGCCGGGCGATCTCCGGCAGGGATCCCTCCCCAGGGTTTGCGCCGACATTCAAGTAACAGCAGTGGATGTGGTGTTCCCCAAAAGTCTCCAAGACGCTGGCGCCACTGCGCCAGAGGGGGCTGCGCTCTCCCGGCTGCAGCAGGGATCCCCAAAAAACGCGATCTGCTAGGGGGGCAAAGGGCTGGCAGGGGGGAGTTTTCTCGCCGGCGCAGTAGCGATAGCAGTCGCAGCCCAGGTAGGGACACAACCCCAGGCGCAGATAGTTGAGGGTTTCGCTGCTGCGGGAAGCGCTGATGTAGCCCACCAGGGGGATGCGAGCTGCCCGCAACTGCTCCAGAGTTGCCAGGATGGGATCCAGCCAGGGACGCTGGGCTGGCTTGGGCAGCGGCTCCAGCCCCCAGGGGATGAGGGATCCATCCAGCAGCGCTAGCACGGGGCGACTCCTAGGCAGCGGCAGGGCCAATTGGGCCAGCTCCTCCAGCTCTGCCTGAGCCCGCCGCAAAGCCAGCACCGCTTCGGCATCCAACGCAATCTCCCCCCCCTCCCCGCGATCTTCTTCCCCAAGGCCTACGGCCTGCCTACGCGATCGGCTGGGTCGGTGGCGAAGAGGGTGGAGGGCTGTTCCTGGAAGAGAGTTGGATCGCTCAGGTTGAGCAAAGGGCTCCTGCCCGTAGATCAGCAGGGGCTGGCTGTCCAGCAGCGGCCACTCTTGCGTGCCGTAGTGGAGAGCCACCCGCCCGATGTTGATGAGCGAGCAGTAGGCAATCTCGTGGTGGCTGGGCAGGATCTGGGAGCCGTCGGTGGCCACCACCGTGTGCGGCCCCTGCAAGGGCTCGACTTTGGGCAGGGATCCCCAGGTTTCCGGCGGCTCGGCGGGGCTGGCGCAGGTAAAGGCGAGATGGGAGCTCCACTCCGCCCAGCGCGACTGCCAGGTTTGGGGTTCTCGCTGCAGGCGGGCAAACTCCTGCAAGGCCAGGCGCAGACGCTCTTGGTTGGCCTTCGACTCCTGCTGCAGGTGGCGGGCAAAGGCGGGAATCTGCCCGCTCAGCTTAACCAGATCCAGCATAGGCGGCTGGCTCAGCCCTGCCGGCGGCCAGGGGCTCCACTTCGGAGGGATCCCTCTTGCCCTCGCTCGCGGGGTATGTGGTGGCAGCGGTAGCTGCGCCCAGCTCCTCTAGCGGAAACTCCCCGTAGACTTCGCTGCTGTTGTTGGGGCTCTCTTGCAGGCGAACCCGATGCAGTTGCACCCCCAGCTCGCGCAGGGGCAAAGTCAGCAGCCGCTGGACGTAGAGGGCGATGTTTTCGGCGGTGGGCACCACCTGGGCAAAGTAGGGGACGTCTTTGTTCAAGAAAGTGTGATCCAGGGGCTTCACCACCTGCTCCTCAATCACCCGCTGCAGAGCTGCCAAATCCACGATCATCCCTGTGCGCGGGTCGATGGATCCCTTGACGGTAATCTCCAGGCCGTAGTTGTGGCCGTGGCCGTGGGGGCGAGCGCAGAGGCCGTAGATGGCAGTGTTCTCTTCCAGGCTGAGGTGATCGAGGGCCAAGCGGTGGGCGGCGCTAAAGTGGGTGGCAACGGTCAAATAGGCTTGCATCGCTTCTCCTCGGTATTCGGCCCAAAGCTGGGGATCTTCGTAGAGGCGCACACTGCTGAGCGGCAGCGCGTCGGCTAGGCGCTGCCAGATGGTGTAGGCAATGAACTCGGTGGTGGGCAGGGTTTGGGCAAACTCTGGCCAGACTTGGTTGAGGTAGGCGAAGTTCAGTTCTTGAATCACCCGCTCCCGAATTACCTGCTTGACCTGGGAGAGGTTGAGCACCATGCCGTACTCGTCTACCTCCCCCGTCAGGCCCACCTCCAGCACGTAGTTGTGGCCGTGGCCGGGAAAGCGGGCGTGGGAGCCGAAGCGGGCCAGGTTCTCAGCTTCGGAGAGCTCCGGCAGCCAGTAGCGGTGGCTGGCGGCAAAGTGGGCGCGGCGGTAGATGGTACAGGTTCTGGACATGAGGGCTATGAGAGAAAGGGATCCCTCCTTCAGCATAAACTCCAAACCAGCACTGCCCCTGCGGCGAGGGATCCCTGCGCCTGGCTCGGCGCGCCTTCCTCCTGAAGCCCTTGGGGATGGATGGCCAAAATCTCGCCCTAGGGGGCCAAGAGTGTGTCAACCTGGTAAAGGTAAGAAAGTCTTTGGGCCCGAGGGAGCGGCTGTGGTCTATCGGGTTGGGCTATTGGGGCTGGGTACGGTCGGCACGGGCGTGGTCGAGATTCTACAGCGCCCTCCTCACCCCCTCTTGCAGGCAGTTGAGATTGCGGCGGTGGGGGTGCGCTCCCTGGACAAGCCGCGGCAGGTGGCGATCCCGCCCGAGCGCCTGACCACGAACCTAGAGGGGATTGTGTCGGATCCCGAAATTGACGCGGTGATTGAGCTCATGGGCGGCTTGGAGCCGGCCCGCAGCCTGATCCTAAAGGCCATCGACCACGGCAAGCCGGTGATCACAGCCAACAAGGCGGTCATTGCCCGCTATGGCGAGGAGATTTTCCAGGCTGCCGCCCAGGCCAGGGTGGCGGTGTTGCTGGAGGCAGCGGTGGGGGGTGGGATCCCCATCATCCAGGCTTTGCAACAGTCGCTGCGGGCTAGCCACATCCAGGCGGTCTGGGGCATCGTCAACGGCACCACCAATTTCATCCTCAGCCAGATGACCCAGGAGGGCAGCTCCTTTGCCGAAGCGCTGGCCCAGGCCCAGGCCCGCGGCTACGCCGAGGCGGATCCCAGCGCCGATGTGGAAGGATGGGATGCGGCGGACAAGATCGCCATTCTGGCCAGCCTGGCTTTTGGGGTGTCGGTACCGCGACAGGCCATCCCCTGCGAAGGGATCGGCAGCATCAGCTCCACCGACATCCGCTACGCCCGCGAGTGGGGCTATACTTTTAAGCTTTTGGCCATCGCCCAAAGGGCCGAGGGGCAGGGAGGTGAACCAACCCTGGATATTCGCGTCCACCCCGCCCTGCTGCCGGTTACCCACCCGCTGGCCAACATCCACGGGGTGGACAACGCCGTCTGGGTGCAAGGGGATCCCTTGGGGCAAGTGGTGCTCTCAGGGCCAGGGGCGGGCCGGGGGCCAACCGCCAGCGCGGTGGTCGGGGATCTGCTCACCCTGCTTGCCCACCTGCAGACAGGGGCCCATCTCCCCAATCCTCTGTGGGGATTGCCTGCCTCTCCCCCTATTGCCTCGCTGCTGCCGCTGGCGGAGGTGCAGTCGGAGTTCTATGTGCGGGTGTTGGCCCAAGACCGGCCAGGGGTGATGGGGGCCATCGGCACCTGCTTTGGCCGCCATGGGGTAAGCCTGGAGAGCATCACCCAAAAGGAGTGCCACCAGGAGTTGGCGGAGATTGTGATCCTCACCCACAGCGTGCGCGAGGCCGACTGCCGCCAGGCGCTGGCCGAGATCCAGCAGCTTCCCCAGGTGGCCGAGATCCCCAGCCTATTTCGCGTACTGCGCTAACGAAGATTGGCCCCCCGGACGTGATGGAGGAAAAACACCTTGGAAGCGGCAGTGAATCCTGCAACTCCTGAACCCCTTAACGCGGAGGTGGTGGTCATTGGGGCGGGCATCAGCGGCCTGACGCTGGCCTGGCGCCTGCAGCAGGGTTTATCGGCTAGGGGGGGATCCCCTCAAGCGGTGCTCCTGGCGGAGGCCAGCTCCCGCGTCGGCGGCTGCATTTCCACCCAGTCCAAAGACGGCTACCGCTGGGAGGAAGGCCCCAATAGCTTTACCCCCACCCCTGCCCTGCTCAACCTCATTGCTGAGGTGGGCCTGACCGACCAACTGGTGCTGGCCGATGCCAAGCTGCCCCGCTACATCTACTGGGAAGGAGCGCTGTTGCCGGTGCCTCTGAGCCCCGCGGCAGCCCTGGGATCACGGCTGCTCAGCGTGGGCGGCAAGCTGCGGGCTCTGCAGGGCCTGCTGGGGTTTGTCCCGCCGCCGCCAGGGCACGAGGAAACCGTGCGGCAGTTTTTCCGGCGACAACTGGGATCCGAAGTGGCCGAGCGCCTGGTGGAGCCCTTTACCTCGGGGGTTTATGCGGGGGATCCGGATCAGCTCAGCGCCGTGGCGGCTTTCCCTCGCGTGGCGGGCCTGGAGGAGCGCTATGGCAGCCTCTTTGCCGGCGCCCTGCAGGCTCTGCGCCAAAGACCCCAGCCTTCTCCTGCGGCCATCCAACCCCCGCCCAAACGGGGCCAACTGGGCAATCTGAGGCAGGGGCTGCAGCAGTTGCCAGAGGCCCTAGCCCAAAAGCTGGGCGACAGCCTGCGGCTGGGTTGGCGAGCGCTGCAGCTGAAGCGGGCGGGAGAGCTCTACTGGGTGGGCTTTGAGACCCCAGAGGGATCCCGCTGGGTGGCTGCCCGCCAGGTGGTGCTGGCCCTCCCCGCCTACGAGGCTGCCGCGCTGCTACAGGAGCTCAACCCCCCGGCCAGCCAGCTCTTGGCCGAGATCCTCTATCCGCCGGTGGCGGTGGTGGCTCTGGCCTATCCCCAAGAGGCCCTGCCCCAGCCGCTGCGGGGCTTTGGCCACCTCATCCCCCGTTCCCAGGGCCTGCGCACCCTGGGCACGATCTGGGCCTCCTGCCTTTTTCCAGAGCGGGCTCCCCAGGGCTACCACAGCTTCCTCAGCTTCCTGGGCGGCGCCACCGATGCGGCCTTGGCCCGCCGGCGGGGGATCCCGCCCATCCCTGCGCTGTCTCCTGAGGAGCGAGCGCAAATTGCCCACGCCGAGCTTAGCCAGGTTCTGCTCACCCGCCGCGCCGAGCCCGTCTACCTGGGCGAACGTCTCTGGCCCCGCGCCATCCCCCAGTACACCCTTGGCCACCGGCAACGCATAGCCCAGGTGCAGGCCCACCTGGCCTCCCAGACGCCAGGGATCTGGGTATGCGCCAACTACCTCGATGGCGTGGCCCTGGGCGATTGCGTGCGGCGGGCCGAGGCGCTGGCGCAGCAGCTGTTGTCCCAGGTCTAGTCCTCCCAAGTGGCCAATGGGTCGCCCCTACACGGCGCTGCTTTTGGTTCCCACGGGCATTGGGGCCCGCGTGGGTGGCTTTGCCGGCGATGCCCTGCCGGTGGCCCGCGCCTTGGCCGCTGCAGTCGACTGCCTCATCACCCATCCCAATGTGCTCAACGGCGCCACCCTGTTTTGGCCGATGGGGAATGTGCTCTACGTGGAAGGGTACGGCCTGGATCGCTTCTGTGCCGGGGAGTGGTTCCTCAGGCCGGTGCGGCAAAACCGCGTCGGGGTGGTGCTGGATGCCGGGATCCCAGAAGACTTGCGCCAACGCCACCTGCAGGTTTTGCAGGCCGCCCAGGCCACGCTGGGGCTGGACATCGGCCCCTTGCGCTTGACTCCTCGACCCCTGGGCGTTGCCGTCAGCTTCTCCCCTGCCGGGGCCAGCCAGGGATCCCTAGAGGATCCCGAGGCGCTCCTGGAGGCCGCCCGCGAGCTGCTCTGCGCGGGAGCCGAGGCCCTTGCCGTGGTGGCCCGCTTCCCCGACGATCTGGACTTCAGCCGGTACGAGCAGGGGCAGGGGGTCGATCCCCTGGCTGGGGCCGAGGCCATCCTCAGCCACCTGGTGGTGCGGGAGCTGGGGATCCCTTGTGCCCACGCTCCTGCCTTCTACCCTGATCCTGACCCTAAGCCGGTTCACCCCCGGGCTGCCGCTGAAGAGGTGGGGTTTACCTTCCTGCCCTCGGTTTTGGCGGGGCTGAGCTATGCCCCCCAGTTTGTCAAGAGGGGGGATCCTCCCCAGCCGGGCGACCTGACGGCCGAGCAGGTGGATAGCGTCATTGCCCCGGCCACTGCCTTTGGCGGCCCCGGCCTGCTCTACCTAGCTAGCCGCCCCCGCCCGCCCCTGTTTATCGCCGTCGAAGAGAACGCCACGGTGATGCAGGTCCACCCTCGCCAGTTGGGGATCCCCCATTTGGCAGTTAGCTCCTACCTAGAGGCCATTGGCGTGGTGGTGGCCCACCGGGCTGGGGTGGCCCTGTCTTCCCTGCAACTGCCCGGCTAGGCCAGGTTCTGGCCCAGAAACGGCAACAGGCCAATGAGCAGCAGGCCCAGCGTGGCCAGCGACCCGACCAAGAAGGAGAGGGAGCGCCCGATAGGAATGTCGCCAATGTAGAAGAAGTTGTAGAGCAGCCGCGCCAGCAAGAAAACGCCGCAGAGCAGGGCCACCCCTTCGTCGCCGCTGAGCCCAAACAGCCAGGGATCCGGGTGGGGGCCGGTGACGTAGGCTACTAGAGCTGAGGGCGCAAAGGTGCCCAGGGCCTCGAAGCCATTGGCGTGGGCCCAGGTAGCCCGCTGGCCGTAGGGAGGCAGCCGGTCGAACATCGCCCGCGGCGCATGGGGATCGTAGCCGACGCGGGCGCGGGCATAGCCCACCACGCCCATAGGCAGGTACACCAACAGGATGGCCGCTGCGATGGAGAACAGAGGAATGGCTTGCAGGGGGAGGTTGAACACCATAGGCAAAAGCAGCAAGGTGAGGGGGAAAAGCCGCACTGGCACCTTTTCCAGGCTAGCGGCTCTGCCAGGCGCTAGGTGGAGGTTTCTGGCAACATCGGGCTAGAGGAAGCCAGCAGGTAAGCCCCGATGGCCTCTAAGCTGGGTGGGTGCAGAAAAGGGACGGTGACAATGGCCTGCTGGGGAAAGCGCTGGGGCAACTGGGCCAGGATGGCCTGGTGGCGGCGCCGAAGAGCTGCACCAAAGGGGGTGGAATCCTCCGGCCACACGCGGTTGAGAACGGCATAGGGATGAGGGATCCCCAGGGCATCCAGTTCTGCCAGAAGGCGCTCAGTTTCCGCCAGAACTGCCTGTTCGGGGTTGAAGACGGGGATAAAGCTAGCAAACTGGGGATCCCGCAGCCGCTGCCGGAGCTGCCGCACCTGGGCCAAGAGATCCCGCAGCCGCTGCGCCCATTCTGGCCGGCCCACCACGTCGCGGTACTTTAGCCACAGCTTGAGGGCCAGGCTTACCCAGCCTTCCAGGGCCTGCGGCATCTGCAAAAAGCGCAGGAGATGGCCGGTGGGGGCTGTATCCACCACCACCAGGTTGAACTGGCCGCTGGCCTCCTGCTCCAGCACCGTCAGCAGGGCCATCACCTCGTCCAGGCCCGGTGGAGCCATCTGCAAAAGCTGCCGCCAGGCCTGGGGGTCGTACTGAACCTCCACCCCCGCCGTCCCTTCGCCGGCCAAGATGGCCGCCACCTCTTCCAGGTACTCCTGCCGGAAGCGCTCCAGCACTGCCGCCGCCTCGATCTCCTGCCCCAGCAAATTGGGCAGCAGCGGCAGCGGATCTTGCCCCAATTTCACCCCGAACAGATCCCCCAGCGAGTGGGCCGGGTCGATGGAGACCAGCAAGAGCTGCCGGTCGGGATGGCGTTGGGCCAAGTTCCAGGCCAGCGCCCCGGCCACCGTGGTCTTGCCTACCCCGCCTTTGCCTCCCACCAGCAGCAGGCGGATCCCTTGGGCCAAAAAATCTGGCAGGGCCACCCTTGGGGGGGAGGGGATCCCGCCGACAGGCTCCCCTGGGCTAGCGGGAATCTCTTCCAACTGCAGCAGCACCTCTGGCAAGGGACGAAGCTGCTGCACCAGCTTGTCCAGGGCCGCCGGCCCAATGGGCTCCTCCAGTTGATAGGGACAAACCCAGATGGGATAGCCAGGCAGCTCCTCTTGGAGCGCTTTTAGCCAGCGCCGCTGTTCCTGCTGGCGGGCCAGGTAGAGGGGGGACGGCGGGATCCCAGACGACGCTCTCCCGCTGGCTCCCAACAACACCTGGTTGACCAACAGGCCGCCAATGGGCACCCGGCGGCTTTGCAGTTGTTGACAAAAGCGGCGCGTCTCCGCCACGCTCAACGGCTCCGGGATCAGCACCAGCCAGGCGGCAGTGCTCTCCGGGTCGGTGAGGCGGGCTTTGCCCCCCTCCAGCTCGCTCTGCAAGCGGGCCAGGAAGGCGTCGGCCTCATCCGGTCGATAGGCGCCCGTGAGGGATTGGACAACCTCGCGGTGCTTGGCCTGGAAGGTGGCAAACACCGCCAGCAAATTGTCGAGAAAGTCGGGCAGTTCCAACAGCCGCAGGGTGTGGCCGGTGGGGGCGGTATCCAGGATAACTGTATCCACCTCTTGGCCCGCCAGCAGCCGGTTGACCTCTAAGATGGCCATCAGCTCGTCCACCCCCGGCCAGTCCAGATCCCAAAGGGGCAGGAGATCTTCCTTGGCCAGCCAACTGCCCCGCTCGGCAATCAGCTCCAGAGCCGGGCCGTAGGTCTGCTTGAAATCCTGCAGCAACACCTCGGCCTGGAGAGCCCGCACCTGCAAGTTGGGCCAATCCGGCAGGGGCTGGGGAACGTCGGCCACCGGGATCCCCAGCACATCCCCCAGGGAGTGGGCCGGATCGGTGGACAGGAGCAGCAGACGGCGCTCTGGTTGCGCCTGGGCCAGGTGACGGGCCAGGGCACAGGTGAGGGTGGTTTTGCCTACGCCCCCCTTGCCGCTAAACAGCAGCAGACGCTGGCAAGGAGAAAGGAGAGACAGGCGGAAAGCGCTCCCGCCACAATCGAGTTGAGCAGGCTGCAAAGGGATCCCTTCTGGCACAGGTCACCCCCATTGTGGCCTGGATCTCCCTTAGGGATGCTCCAGATCAGCGAAGTTTCCCCTCTCCCACCACAACCGGCGTCCTCTGTCCCACGCCAGCAGCGCGTGGATCCCAAGCCAAAATCCCGTCCACAGCCAGTTGTCCAGCCAGATCTTGGCCAAGATGGGCAGGGTCAAGCCCTCCGTTCCGCCCAGAACCAGGCCGGCTGCCAAGATCAGCCCTTCAAAAGCAAGGAACCCTAGGATCAGCATGGCTGGGATCCAAAGATAGTTCAGCAGCAATTGCCTTGGCCTAATAGGTTTGGACTGAGAAAACAGAGGTCGGTAGCCGGCAGCAAAAGCGACCCCCACCGTGCCGATCCCCAAGACCAACCCCCAAGCAAAAGAATCAGGTGTACGGGGATAGTTGTGCCAGGTGTAGCCAAAGATTTGGTTGGCCAGCCAAATCATCGAAGCGCTAATAATTGCCCTTTGGCGAGTTAACGTGGTGCCCGCGATGATGCCAACAGTTACAAAAGGAAGCGTGCAGGTATAGGCAATGTTGCTCAGGCAGCCGATGGTGGTAAATAGGCTGGGCCAAAATCGACCTTGGGCTAGATCTCGGCTGGCTTGGATCCAAATTACTTCTGGGATCCCGCGGCGAGGCTTGGGGATGGACTGGACAAGAGCTTGTAGGCTAACCATAGGCTAATCTCCAGGAAAAAGGTGAGCTTTCAAGGGGCAGTTCTTTAGCAGATGCTCCTGGACAATTTGCCGCGCTACTTGGGGGGTAACCCGCTTGTACCAGGTGCGATCTCCGGAGTAAAAAACCACCGGCCCTTGTTGACAGACTTCTAGGCATCCGGAAGTAATGACCTGAATATCCAAATTGGCTTCCCGCAGGGCCGATTGCAGAGCTTCCACAACGGGCTGATAGTGGCGAGAAGGATAGCAGCGGCTGGAACGGCAAACCGCCAAATAGGGCCGCTTGAGGGGGTTATCTTCATACGGGATCCGCTCTTTTCCCTCGACGTAAATGGCCCGCAGGCGTTCATAAAGGGAGAGCTTCTGATAGTCGGCTTTGCCTTCGGGCAGGTAGTCTTCTCCTGGCCCCAAAAAGGGACTGGGCAAAAAGATCTGCAGCAGCGATTCCTCTGCTCCGTTCCAAAATTGGATCCCCCATTGGCGAGGCTGGCCCTGCGGATTGAGGCGGCGATAGAGGGCGGCGCGGCCGACCAATCTTTTGCGGCGCAGCTCAGGTGGAGTTCTGCTGTAGGGGCCGCCCTGGTGCTCTTCTAGACACAGGTGCAAATGCCAAGTTTCGGTGGCCACGGTCAAATAGCCGTCGTAGAGCACACAGAGAGCAGGGGGATCCTTGAAGGCCGCCTCCAGCACTCCTCCCTCCACCACCTGGCCCACTTGGATCTCGGCCCAGCGCTCCTGAAAGAGCTCATAGAGCAATGGCCCAAGACAGTCGATGTGAGCCGGGATCCCTTCGTAAACGGTTGTCCAGCCGGTGGGGGAAACCTCTTGCCAAGTCTGGTTTAAGGGCGTGATCCAGGGACTGAAAGCGGCCATAGGTTGCTCCTATTGGATTGGCGGAATGCGGGCAATCACCCCCTTTTTGATGGGGCGCTCTGCCCAGGGCAGGATCCCATCGGGCTTTGTCAAATACAGCTCCGCCGTTTGTAAGATTGGCTCTACATCTTTTGGATCGAGATCGCCAAAGACATAGGTCATCTTCCCCGGGGCTGCTAGGGCAATCACGCAGGCATGGCTGCAGCCGCTCATACAGGCAACTGGCTTCAGGTGCAATTGGGAATTGAGCACTTGCGATTGCAAGGCGGCCAGGAGCATTTCTCCTTTGCTAGTCCCTTCTTTTTGGCCGTTCACCCAGCGAGATCCGCAGGTGGTGCAGATCCAGAGGTAATGTTCGGCCTCAGCTTGAGCCGAAGTTGTCGATGGAGAAAAGTTAGGAGATAGAGAGTTGGTTGAGATCGCCATAAGTTGCATCCAAACTAAACCGTAAAGCAGACAATCAACTTGGAAAGTTCTCGCTAAAAGTGGTCAGCCGGAGAGTTAAAAACAGCCTGGGATATCGCTAAAATTGCCCCCGCAAGTTCACCCTCAGCGTGCGGCCAACTCCGGGATAGCCGGGGAAAACTTCATACTGCTCATCCAGCAGGTTGTCGATCCCCAACTCTAGGCTCAGGGCCTCAGCCAACGGGATCCCGCCGCGCAGAGCCACGGTGGTGTAGCCTGGCAGGGATTCCGTATTGGCATTGTTGGTAAAAAAGCTCCCAATGTGATGGACCAAAATCGAGCCGTACCAGCCCTGCTCGTGGCGGTAGCTTAGGCCTAGATTGAAGCTATCGGCTCCTACAAAGGCTAGCTCTTTGCCAACTGTGGCCGGGTTAAGGGCAGCGCGGATGATGGGATCATTGAGGGTATAGTTGGCAAAAAGCGTCCAGTTTTCCCCCAAACGCAAATCTAAAGCCGCTTCCAGGCCGGTATATTCGACCAGCCCGATATTTTCATAGGTTCCCCGGCGCGGCCCAAGGCTGACAAAGGTGATGCCATCGCGGATGCGGTTGTGGGCAAAAGTTAAGCGCAGCAGGCCAAAATCTCCCAAGGTTTGATCCAGGCCGATGTCCAAGCTCTCCCCTCGCTCTGGGCGGAGATTGGGGTTGCCATCCACTTCAAAAAAGCCGCGCAGCCGGAAGAACAATTCCGAGATCAAGGGAGTGCGAAAGCTGCCGGCGTAGCTGGCCCTCAAGGTAGTTCCCTCGGCAACTGCCCACCGGATCCCCACAGCCGGCGAGGTGGCCGAGCCGTTGGCCAAACTGCTGAAGTCCTGACGGATGCCCAGGTCGAGGTGGAACTGGGGATCCGGGCTGTAGTCCAGGCGGGCAAACAGGGCCCCCTGGTTAACCGTATCGTCGTAGTTGATATTGGCAGAACCCCTGGCAAAAGAAAAAGTCGTATTGCGGGCTGAGATAGAGCGATAATCTGCCCCCAAAACTCCCTCTAGGTTTTCGCCGGCCTGCCAAGCATATTGAAGCTGGGATCCCCAGCCATTGCGCAAGATGACGTCGCGGGATCCCTGGCTTTGCGGAGCGCTGAAGCGGTAGTTGAGATCGTCCAAAAAGACTCTTGCCTGCAGGGATCCTGTTTCCTGAGTCCACAGCCAACTGAGATCCAGCAGCAGATCGTTGGTGTTTTGCTCTGCGTCGGGAGAGGGAAACTCTACACTACCGGGCACGCGAAAGGCTTTGTTGAGGTAGAGGGCGTTGGCTGTTAGGACTTGATCTTCGGCCAGTTGCCAGGTGAGCTTGGCCTGCAAGTTGTGGTACTCCACCGCCGAGTTTTCCCGCCTGCCTGACTTGCCCAGCCGCTCAATGGCAAAGGGAAAGTCGTTGTTACTTTGCAGACGGCGATAGCTGAGCACCCAGCCCAGATCCTGGGCTTGGCCGCGACTTTGGATCCCTTGCTCATTGAGACCGTAGCTGCCGACCGCCGCTTCCAGCACCGTCTCCGTTTCTGGCTGCGGCTCCACCGTGACGATGTTGATCACGCCGCCAACGGCGTCTGAGCCGTACAGGGTAGAGCCGCCGCCGGGGGAGACTTCAATTCGCTCGACGACATCGGTGGTGATTTGCGAGAGGTCAAACCCCCCGAAAAAACCCAGATCGTTGAGAGGGCGGCCATCCAAGAGCACCAATACCTGCGCCGTTCGCGCCCCTCGCATGAATTGAGAGCTAAGAGCTCCCAACTGAGTTCCCGCTGTGCCATCGCTGAGGATCCCGGGCAAGTAGCGCAGGGCTTCCTGCACCGTCCTTGCCCCTTGCTGGCGCATCTGCTGGCGGGTGATGACATAGACTGGGCGGGAAGACTCTCGCAGCAGGCCGGGACGGCGAAACGGGGTGGTGACGGGTTGATTCAAAATCTCGGCGCTGAGGCCGGTATCCAAGATTGCCTGCCCCCAGGCCGGGATCCCCAAACTCAAGATCCCCAGCCCAAGGCTGAGACATACAGTTACTTTCATCCGGTTGCTCCTGCTTCCGTGCGACGCGGAAGGGCTAAGCTTTGAGCCAAAGCCGCAGGCGGGCATCCTGACTGAGGGCCTCAGCCCATCACAGTTGCGGCACAGCGCCGGATTTGCACCGGACTTTCCCCATTGCTTGCCCTGGCTGATCCCCAGGACAACCTGACGGCACGGCTTTCCTCCCCATTGCTCTGGAAAAAGCCGTGCTAGGCATCATACATTCCCTGCTGGGGAGTTCCTATCCTGCCGGGGGGGATCCCTGGGCAGTGAGGTCAACGGAAGATCATCTCCGCCACCGCGTCAAAGCCGGCGTCCAACAGCCGATCCAAGACTGACTGGGCCTGGCTGCGGCTGTCGTAGAGGCCGGCCTGCAGCACCCTCCTGCCGTTGAACACGGTCTCCACCGCTTCGGGGACGAGCTGCCGCAGCCGCTGCAAATCGTCGCTGCCCTTGGGGGTCACCAGCACACGAAAGCGGGTGGCCGACTCTGCTGGGGCTACCGCCGGTTCTGGAGCCGCGGCAACGGGAACAGGGGGGGTTGTTGGGCTGCTGCCCGCTTGTCGGCGAGCCGGGGGTGGCAGGAGGGTAGTAATATCCGTGAGAGGAGCCACAGATTGCTGGCGGACGGGAGTGGCAGGAGCAGGCTCAACCGGTTGGGCAGGCGTGGTGGAGCCATCGGGGGTGAAGGGGACGGCAACAAACTCCTGGGGTTGAGCGCCTGCCGGCTGAGGGGGGGCACTGGGCAAAATGCGCCCTCCCGATCCCGCTGCAGGAGGGGGAACGGGGGCAGTCGATTGGGGCACCGTCACCACCGGCAAGGTGGGAGAGGCCGCCGCCGGCTGGGGATCCCTGCTGGGAGCCGGAGGCTCGGCCTGCGGAGGTGTGGGCAGCGTCAAGCCGCCTGCCGCAATGGGTGGCGGGGCGTTGCTGGGCAGCGCAGCCACCGTGGTCTGGCCGGCCAGATCCAGCTCCCCTTTGGTTTTGCCGGCCAGTTGGTTGCCATTGGCGTTGAGGCGCAGGCCGCGGGTGGCGTTGTGGATGTCGTACTGGCCGTTCCCCTCAAAGATGTTGTTGCCGGGATCCGAAGCCGTGCCCAAATCTGGCTGGGCGGTGGTGATAGCTGTCAGGCCAGTCTCCAGGTTGCGGGCAATGAGATTGTTGCGCAGGATGGGACGGGCGCTGCCGCCGACCACAATGCCGGTGCGGTTTTGCAGGATGCGGTTGTTGCGCACAATCGGCGCCGAGCGCTGGTCGATGGTGAGGCCAAAGCCGGTCTCTTGGAAGAGGTTGTTGACAATGGTGGGCTGGGAGGTGCCCAAGACGGAGATGCCGTTGGCCCCGTTTTTGTAGAAGCGGTTGCCTTCTATCCAGGGGTTGGAGGCGCCGGCGATGAAAATGCCGTCGTGGATGCTGCCCACAAAGCTGTTGTTGAGAATGCGCGGGGAAGCCGATTCTACCCAGAGGGCGTAGCCGCGCCGACCCTGGTTGCGCAGGGTAACCCCCCGCACCTCTGAGCCGGTCTCTGCCAGCAGGGCAACGTTTTGCCGGGCCAAGGTCGGGCTCATGTAGGTGCCGCCGCCATCGATCAGGTAGCCCTCTCCCAAGGTGGACTCGTCCCCGCGCAAGATAAGGCCGGCCTTGAGGCGGATGGGGAAGACTTCGCCGCTTTCTGCGCTGTACACCCCCGGCAGAAGCTGGATGATGCTGCCGGCTGGCGCCCGGCTGATGGCATGGGTGATGGTCTTGAAGGGGTTGTTGCGGGATCCATCCCCTTGGGTATCGCTGCCATTGGCGGCATCCACAAAAATGGCGGGGCGGTCGTCCGGCAGCGGCGGCGCTTGGGGCAGGGCCTGCTTCTCCAAAAGGCCGGTGTCCAGGGAAGTTTGCGCCCAACTGGGATCCCTTCCTGCCGCCAGCAGTAAGCTGGTGCTCAACAGCAAAGAGGTGGCCAGTCGCGTCAGCGTCGCGGAGCCGTGACGCTGCAACCGCAAGTCAGGCAGGACTGCTGTAAATTGGTGTTCGCCGGATTTCTGCAGACGGATGAACGATAAGGAAGAGATCATAGGAGTCATCCCCACACCAGGCTGGGCCAGAGAAGGAAGGAGGGTCGAGGCTATCCTACCAAACCTGACAGGCAGGATCCTGCCCTCTTCCCCAACTCCAAATACGGACTGACGCGGGCTTCTTTTTGTAGATCTAACGCTACCCCTAGAGTATACCCTTGCCATGACCGACGAAGCCCTTGCCCGCGAAGGCTCCTCCCAAGAGTTGCCGCTGGCTTCCCTCTCGTCTGGGCGCCCCCTGCTCAACCTGCTGTTGTTGGGGATCCCAGCCCTGCTGCTGCTGCTGGGCCAGTGGGCAGGGCAGCCGGCCCTGGGCTGGGGGGCGGTGCTGGCTTGGCTGGGCCTGGCCGGCTGGTGGGGGCAGCCGCTCTGGGTGCAGATCGGGCGCGACCTCTGGCAGTGGCTGACCACCTGGCCCAGCCTGGGGTGGGCGGCAGCAGCTCTCGGCTTGGCGGTGATGGGAGGATTGGTCTGGAGTGGAGCCTTCTCGGCCCTGGGATCCCTGAGCTGGGAGGCCATCGGGGCTTTGGGCGAGGTGTTCGGGGCTACAGGTCAGATCCTGATCGCCCTCCTGGCCGCCTACATCGCCTGGCGGCAGTACGTCATCTCCCGCGACCTCACCATCCAGCAGAACATCATCACCCAGCAGCAGACCATCGACGCCTACTTCGAGGGCATCTCCAACCTGGTTCTCTCCCCTGACGGGCAGTTGGACGACTGGCCCCTGGAGCGGGCCATTGCGGCCGGGCGCACGGCGGCGCTCCTCAACGGCGTGGATCGCTTTGGCAAAGCCAAGATCCTGCGCTTCCTCTCCACCGCTAACTTGCTTAGCCCCCTGCGCCGCGACGAACACCTGGGCCGGCCCATCCTGGACGGCAAAGGCGGCTACCAGCGGGATCGCCTCAACGGGATCCGGGTGGTGAATCTGGGCACCATGCTGGAAGGGGCCGACCTGCATGGCACCCTGCTGCGGGGGGTGGACTTCAGCGAGGCCAGCCTGGAAAGAGCCAACCTGCGGGATTGCGACCTCAGCCACACCAACCTCTGCGGGGCCAACCTGCGCAATGCCGACCTGCGCGGCGCCGATCTCTACCGCGCCCTCTTGTTTGTGGGATCCCTGCAGACGGCTTCTCCGGCTCAGCCAGGAAAAAAGCCCGATTTTAAAAGCGGGGCCTACGCCGGCGCCATCGTGGCCGGCGCGGACTTTCGCCGGGTGCGTCGCCTTTCCCCCGAACAAAGAGCCTACCTGGCCGCCTGGGGAGCCAAGCTGGATCCTGAGCCCCCGCTTCCCCTCAACTCCTCGGCCAGCCGTTTGGATCCCGGCGGCGAAACCGAGCCCTTACCCCCTCCTGCCGAGCCGCCGGCCTCCCGGAGGCCTTGATCCAGAGCCAATGGCCGGCAAACCTGGGTTCAACGCCAGCGCTGCCATGGTCATGGCAAACAGCCATGAAACAGCTTGTGAGTTGATCCCAGCTCCCCTCTCCCTCTGGGAGAGGGGCTGGGGGTGAGGGCCTGCCGGAGAACCGTTCAAGCTAGCCTGAAATAGCCCCAATCCCTCAATTGTTGGACATGGCCCGCTTGCTCACCAAGTTCTGGCTGCTGGAGCGCTACCTGTTTGGGCAGATGCTCACGCCGGTGCTGGCCGGTATAGCTGGGGGAACCCTGCTGCTTTTGGCAGGCCGGCTCTTTACCTTGGCCGAGCGGCTGGTCGAGGGATCCGTGCCGCCCCTGACGGTGTTGCGCCTTCTCATTTTGGATCTGCCGGAGATGGTGCTGCTGGGCATGCCCATCGCCGCTTTTTTTGCCACCATGCTCACCTTGGGCAAGCTGAGCGGCAACAGCGAGATTACCGCCATGCGGGCAGCCGGGATCCCGTTTACGCGCATTTTTCGTCCCCTGTTGCTGGTGGGGCTGCTCATGAGCCTGAGCGCTTTTTGGATCAGCAACGTGCTCCTGCCGGCCAGCAAACGAGAAATCCGCCAGATCGACCAGCAGGCGCTCCTGGCCCGGGCCACCACCCCGGTGCAATACGACGTCTTTTTCAGAACCGCCCGCGTTGGCGGGACGGAAGACAACCTCTGGTTTTTCATCCGCCAGGTGGATCCGCGGCTGAACACCATGCAGGATGTCACCATCTTGCAGGTGGATCCCTTGCCGGGGGGCAAGTACCAGTTGGCAGAGGTGACCCTGGCGGCCCAGGCGGTGTGGAATGGCCTGGACTGGACCCTCAGCGAAGGGGTGACCCACCGCTACGGCCCTGACGGCCTCAGCCTGGCCGAAGAGCCCTTCGACCGCAAGCCGCTAGAGGTCTCCCAAGATCTGGCCGCCCTGATGCAGCCGCCGGTTCCGCCCAACGAGCTGAGCCTGCCGGAGCTGGCGGAGCGCATCTCCCGCCTGGCCCGCTCCAACCTCAATACCCAGCCCCTGCGCACCGAGTTCCACATGCGCTTTTCCCTGCCCTTGGCCAGCTTTTTTGCCGTCTTGATCTCCCTTCCCCTGGGATCCACCACTGCGCGGCGGGTGGGCCGCTATGGGGGTGTCGTCTTCGGGATCCTGTTGGTGTTTGCCTACTACGTGGTGCTGAGTGTGTCTCGCAGCCTGGGCGAAGCAGGAGCCCTTCCCCCCTGGGCGGCAGCCTGGAGCTTCAACATCCTCTTCGGCGGCCTCGGCCTGCTGCTGTTGGCCCGCTTCCTGCGCTAGGGATCCCTTCTGGGCAGAGCAACCCCCGACCTAACCAGGGATCCACCGGATCCCTATAGTTTCCGTCCCCTTGCGGGGAAAAGGTAGGGATCAACCTGTGCAAGCAGCCATTCGGGGGTCCGTGCTCCGAGAGCTGTTTCCGTCCCCTTGCGGGGAAAAGGTAGGGATCAACAACGGTTGGCTAATCCGGGAAACCGGATGGGAAATAGGGTTTCCGTCCCCTTGCGGGGAAAAGGTAGGGATCAACCAAATCCAGAACCAGGTGCTTATAGCACTTGTAAAGGGTTTCCGTCCCCTTGCGGGGAAAAGGTAGGGATCAACGGCGAAAGCCTGCGGATTCCGCTTGCTCCCCGCGTACGTTTCCGTCCCCTTGCGGGGAAAAGGTAGGGATCAACCTGTAATAAAACTCGGGAAGCGGCTCCGACTATACCGGGGTTTCGGTCCCCTTGCGGGGAAAAGGTAGGGATCAACTCGGGGCACCCCCTCTGGAAATGTAGATGCCAGTGTGGGTTTCCGTCCCCTTGCGGGGAAAAGGTAGGGATCAACTCATCGACGACTAACTTTAAGGAAGGCTACCTTATTGGTGTTTCCGTCCCCTTGCGGGGAAAAGGTAGGGATCAACTCATCGACGACTAACTTTAAGGAAGGCTACCTTATTGGTGTTTCCGTCCCCTTGCGGGGAAAAGGTAGGG
Source organism: Synechococcus sp. JA-3-3Ab (assembly GCF_000013205.1). Taxonomy (NCBI): domain Bacteria; kingdom Bacillati; phylum Cyanobacteriota; class Cyanophyceae; order Synechococcales; family Synechococcaceae; genus Synechococcus; species Synechococcus sp. JA-3-3Ab. Next base: position 1,140,597 of record NC_007775.1, read on the forward strand.
ATCAACCCTACCCCCGGAAAAGGCTGAATCCATAAGGTTTTCAAGGTGCGTTTGCGAGGGAGTACGGAGACTTCCCGAAACAGATATTAACACTGCTTCGCCGGATAAGCGCAAGTCGGGAAATTCGCTGTTTTGAGGGCATTATGTCACGTTTTTGGGTCAATTTGGGCAGGCAGTTCTAGATTCCTCTTAAAGCCTGGTGTTGCCAGGGGAAAGCTAACAACGGCTCGCCCCGACAGATTGCGCACAAAACTTTACAATTCCTGCCGCCCCCCGTCGGCCAGGGATCCCATCCCAGCGCTGGTCTGTCTAGACTGGAAGACAGCCCTATGGGGATCCCTATGCGCATTGGTGTGCCCAAAGAGATCAAGGAGCAGGAGTTTCGCGTTGGCCTGACGCCGGCGGCGGTGCGGGCTCTGACGGAGCAGGGGCACCAGGTGTGGGTGGAGACCCAAGCTGGCCAGGGGGCGGGCTTTAGCGACGAAGACTACCAAAAAGCGGGGGCCAAGCTGGCCGCCACCCCTGAGGAGATCTACCGGCAGCAGTTGGTGGTGAAGGTCAAAGAGCCCCTGCCCGCCGAGTATCCCCTGCTCCACCCGGATCTGATCCTGTTTACCTATTTGCACCTGGCGGCCAGCCGCGAGCTGACTCAGGCCCTGCTGCGTTCGGGGGCCACCTGCCTGGCCTACGAGACGGTGGAGCTGGCCGATGGATCCCTGCCCCTCTTGATGCCCATGAGCATGATTGCCGGGCGGCTGTCGGTGCAATTGGGCGCCCACTACCTGACTCGCCAGCAGGGAGGGCGAGGCGTGCTGCTGGGCGGGATCCCAGGCGTGCCGCCGGGGCGGGTGGTGATCCTGGGCGGGGGCACGGTGGGCACCGAGGCGGCCAAGATGGCCGTTGGCCTGGGGGCGCGGGTGCAGATTTTGGACATCAACCTGCAGCGCCTCAACGAGCTGGAGCTGATCTTCGGCTCGCGGGTGGAGCTGCTCTACAGCACCGCCCAAAGCATCGAGGAATGTGTCCGCGAGGCTGACCTGGTGGTGGGAGCGGTGTTGGTGCCGGGCAGACGCGCCCCGGTTTTGGTGAAGGAAGAGCTGGTGGCCCAGATGCGGCCCCGCTCTTTGATCGTGGATGTGGCCGTGGATCAGGGGGGGTGCATCGCCACCACCAAGGCCACCACCCATGCCCAGCCGGTTTACGAAGCCTATGGAGTCTTGCACTACGGGGTTCCCAACATGCCGGGGGCCGTCCCCTGGACCTCGACCCAGGCGCTGGTCAACGCCACCCTCCCTTACATCTTCAAGTTGGCCAACCTCGGCTTGAGCGCCGCCTTGGAGCAGGACCCGGCCCTGGCCAAGGGGCTCAACCTCTGCGGCGGCAAGCTCATCCACCCGGCGGTGCGGGCCACCTTCCCCGACTTGGCCAACTGAGGGCCTTCGCTACTGGTGCTCGAAGACGTTGCCATATCCCAGCAGATCCAGCTCCACCAGGGTGGGGAGGTGTTGAAAACAGCGCTGTGCCAGCTCCCAGCGCTCTTCCCGCTGCAGCATTTGGGCCAACTTGTGGCGCACCGGGATCAAGTAACGAACATCGTTGGCCGCGTACTCCAACTGCTCCGGCGAGAGGGCCTGGACGTTTCCCCAGTCGGAGCTCTGGGCAGTTTTATTCAGCTCCACCCCGCACAGCTCGCCCACCACGTCCTTCAGGCTGTGCTTGCTGGTGTAGGTGCGGGCCAGCTTGCTGGCAATTTTGGTGCAGAAGACCGGCCAGGCCTGGATCCCCAAGTGGTAGCGCAGCATGGCCAGGTCAAAACGGGCGTAATGGAAGATCTTTTCGATGTTGGGATCCGTCAGCAGCCGCGCCAAATGGGGGGCCTGCTTCACGCCGCGGCTCAGCCGCAGCAGCACCACCTCGCCGGCAGCGTTGGCTATTTGCACCACACAGAGCCTGTCCCGCTGTGGGATCAGCCCCATTGTTTCGGTGTCCACAGCCAAGAGGGTTTCCCCGGCCAGCGCCTCTGCCACTTCGGGGGTGAGATCTTCGTCGCAGATCTGGAAAGGCTCTAGGGCCACAGGGATCCCTCGCTAACTTGGCGAGAGCAGCCGCCCGGCTGAGATACTTCCCTCGCCTGAAGACAAAAGTTTTTGACATCTCAACCAGCGCCGCTGGCCGACCAGCCCTGAGCAAACTCCACCCCCCTCGGAGACAGGAGATGCCCTCCCCTCGACTGAGACGGCCAGCAGCCTGGTTTTCGCTCACAACGCTCCGCTCCTGCGGGCGGGGTTGTAACCAGCGGCTGGCAAGCTTGGCTCTACCAGCTTGCCTTGACCACGCCCGGCAGCAGGCCGCGGTGGGCCATTTCCCGCAGGCTGTTGCGGCAGAGGCCGAAATCCCGGAAATAGCCGCGGGGACGCCCGGTTTTCCAGCAGCGGTTGCGCAGGCGGGTGGGCGAGCTGGCCCGAGGGAGTTTTTGCAGTTGGGCGTGCAGCTCCATGCGGGTGGCCTGGTCGATGTTGGGATCGGCCATGGCCGCCTTGAGTTGTTGGCGCTTCTCCCGGTATTTTTCGACCAAGCGTTGGCGCTTTTTCTCCCGCTCGATCATGCTTTTTTTAGCCACGGCTCACCTGTTTCCCCAATTTTTCGGCTTTACTAGGATAGCGGGCAACAACAATCTGCAGCAAGGGATCCCCGGTGGGATTCCCGTGGTCGACTGCTTGCCCTTGCGGCGATCTAGCTGTACAGGCCAAGTTGAGGGTGGGGGATGGCCCTTTCCAAAGTAATTTCGTTCATCGCTGCCAAGTTCAAGGTTTCCCCGGAGCAGATCGAAGCCGCCCGCGTGGTCATTTACAGACCGCCGGCGTTGCTGGCCGTGCTCAAGTCGGTTCCGCCGCTGCCCAAAGAGGTGCTGGCGGATCCCAGCTTGACCTACGCCTACCCTGCCCCCTTTATCGAGTGGTCGAAGCGGATGCACGGCCTGGCGGAATGGGACGATGTGCCCGCCCTCAGCTACGCCGACTACGTGGCGCAGATGGAGCTGGCCTTCATGCCGACGGACATTGCTGTCGAGGCCACCAACAAGGACTAGCGCAGGCGAAAAACCCGTTCTGAGGCCTGGCGGACAAACTCCTTGAGCCAGCCCGATTTTTGGGCGCTCTCCACCTGGGCCTTGACCACTGCCTGCATCCCCCCTTCCCCCCAGCTTTGGTTGCGCTGGAAATACTCGATGAAGCTTTTGCCGGCAATGCGGGTGAGATAGCCGGCGCTGGCCGCCTGGATGGGGGCTGTCGCCAAAAAGCCAACCACGCTCACCTCAGCCACGGTGGCCAGGAGCCCGGTGGTCAGTTGGAGCGCCCCCTCCACCAGCCCCAGGCCGGCCAGGGTCTTGGCCAGCGACAGGGCCAGCTCCCGCCCCTGCTGCAGGTTCATCTTGCAGCCGTAGAGGGATCCCAGCTCCACCACCATCTGAGCGTTGATGGCGGCAATGGCCAGCAAATCCAGCGCCGGGATGGGGTTGGCAAAGACCACGCCGGTCACGATCCACTGAAAGCGGTCGATCACCTCCTCCGCCTGGCGGCGCAACTGCGCCTGGATGATCCGCTTGGCCTCTTCGCCCAGTTGCTGGGATTGCAGCAAGGCATTGTCCAACGCCAGGGATCCCCCCTCGGCGTAGAGCACCGCCTGGACGCGATCCCGCACCGCCGCCACCTCCGGTTCCGGCTGCCAGGTTTGGGATCCCACCTGTACAGGGGCTGGAGCAGCGGCGGCCGGCAGCACATCTTCCGGTTGGATCAAGGGGTAAACCCGTTCCCGCAGCCGTTGCAGCAGGAGCCGCCGTTCTTCGGGGGTGTAACGGTCGATTTTGTTGAGCACCAGCAGAGCCCGCTTGCCCAGGGCGATCAACCGACGCAAGGGATCCACCTCCGACCGGCGCAGATCCCCGTCCACCACCACCAGCAGCAGATCGGCAGCTTGGGCCTGGGCCTGCGCCTCCTCTTCCCGCATCGCCCCTGCCGGCCCGATCTCCAAAATGCCCGGACAGTCCACGATCTGCACCGGGTGGGGGATCCCGGGCAGGTCCCAATCGTAAACCGCCACCGCCTGCGTGGTGCCCAGCGTTGCCCCCACCGCCCCCACCCGCCGCCCCAGCAGCGCGTTCACCAGCGAGGTTTTGCCCGCCGATCCGGTGCCGAAAACCACCACCTTCAGTTGCGGCTGGGCCAACTGTTGGGCCAGCCGGGCCGACCGTTCCGCCAGCGCCGCCCGCGCCACCTGATCCTGGATCTGCGCCATCTGAGCTTCTAGTTGCGCCAGGTTGCGCCGGGCTGCCTCCCACTTCTCGGCAGGAGTTGCCGGGGGAGCTGGCCTGGGAAGCCTCTCGGTTTTAGGGGCGGGGCGGAACAGAAACAAGTAGTAGATGGAAGCGGCCAAAAACACCAGCAGCAGCAACACCAGCACCCCGATCAACAGCCCCCCCAAAATCGGGTGGTAGCGGGTGGCGTAGTACAGATCCAAAAACGATTGGATCAGCCAGACGATCAGGCCCGCGAACGAGGCCAACAGCGCCAACAGCAGCAGCAAGCGCAGATAGGGAACTGTTCGCATAGGGATCCAGGGCCACAACCGTTCGCGTCAGCGGGACGGAGTCCTTTTGACTTTACCCGCGGCTAAGCATGTCCAACTACTCAGATCTCGCCTGTCGGCAGCACTGCCCCTGCAGCCGGCTCCTCTTGTTCACAGCGGGATCCCCCCTCCCCTTTCAGGATCTGTATGGCCTGTGGATCCCCATCCACTTTCACCTGCAGATGGCGCAACTGCCAGGCTGAGCCGGCCACCCCCCGCTCCGACTCCACAGCCACCTCGCCGGTGCGCCGGGATCCCGTGATCAAAAAGGACAGACAGGCCCAGCCGGCTTGCTCATCCTCTTGAAAGCGCAGCCGCGAGGGCCAGCCCGGACGCAGGGGATCCCCCAGCCGCTCCACCACCACCGCAGTCTGTTCGAGCCGCTCCACCGCCAACTGGTAGGTGCGATAGGCGCCTGAAGCCCGGATCCCATTCCAGACCAGGATCCCTGCCCCCGCCAGCCCCAAGCCCAGCACCGCCAGCAGGCCCAGACAGCCGCATCCACAGCAGCCCAAAGGGGCGGCACAGCCGACTTTTTGGGGGCTTTCCGACACAGCCAATCGCAGAAGTAGGACGCCCCCAAACTAACACAGAACGGCTGCGCTGCCCCCTGAGGGGGGAGCCAGCTCTCCCTTGGCAGGGATTGCAGAAAGTAAAGTCTGGACAGGCCTACGCCATTTGTCGGTAGTTGCAAGGCCTCTTCGTTTCCGTATTACTACAGACAGTGGCTCGAAAAAATAGGATGTCGGCCAAGTTAAGCAAGTTCAGACAAGCCATTTGCAAGTTTAATTTTGCACTGCCCCATCAATGGGATCCCTAAGTATCCAATTGCTGCTCCGGCTTCGAGTTAGACGTGAAAGTCTAACGCATCGCCGATCCTAGGTTTCTCTCCGCATGGGATCTGAGCAAAGTCGAAGCTTATAAACCCGTGAAAGGCCCGGGATCTTGGGCAGCGAAAAAGCCGGCAAAGTGCGTATATCCAATCCGCCATTCGGCGCAGTCCATTTCAGAGGGTCTTGCCGAGAATGAAACCAGCGAAAAGTCTCAATCCAATAGCATCCCCACCATGAGCGAGATCAAAAGCACGATTGTGCAGCAAATTATTCAAACTGCCATGATGACCGGTCTGCTTACCGCTGCTCAGGAACACGAACTTAACGTCAAAGTCTTCCAAGAGGATTGCTCCGAGGCTGACCTCTTCCTGCTGCGCCGCCTGCACCGCTGCCTACGCCAGGGATCCATCCGCCGGATCCCGGCTTTGCACAACACCATAGCCGTTGGCCGCTTTGGCCCTCCCTTGCGCCCGCTGCCCGACAGAGCCGAAGAGGCACAACTCCAGCCGGCAGGGCTAAGCGTAGTGCGCAATCCCAAAGTTGGCTGATGGTGGTGCCGGGGGGCGTCTTCTACTTCGGAGAAACAACTGCCGGCAGGGGATCCGGTCGCAGCAGCCGCTGACAGAGCTGGGCGATCTGGGTGGGGCTGGCTTCGTCCAGCCAGCGGTGAAAAGCTTGGGATTCTTGAATGCGGCCCAGCAGCCGTGTTGGGATCTGCTCCGGCCCCTCCAATTCCGCCAGCCACTGCCAGGGCAAGCCGGTTGTCGCCGCCAGGACATGGGGATCCCATTGTCCCGTCCGCCCCAATTCCTGGAGTCGGGCGATTTGGTGGGGGAGGCGCTTCCAGTGATGACCAGAAGCGGCCAGGATCAGCGTTTGCGGCTGCACCTGCTGCAGCAGTTGGGCTAGATTTGCCGGCAGCCAGGGCCAGCGGGCCAGCAGCAGAGCTGTTTTTGCCGACGGGAGGAAGTCTTGCTCGAGAGGAAGGGCCTGCCCATCGTAGCGGAAGACTTCTTGGAGGGAATCCGGCAGGGGGCGTTGCCGGTAATCCTGGATCCGAAGGCTGGGGGCGGAAACGGTGGGCGCCTGCCAGTCGCCAGAGGGGCGCACCGCCAGCACTTTGCCCTGCCAGGGCTGCTCGGCTTCCAACTGCAGGGCGATGTCCAAGGCCTGGCATGCTTGCCACCGCTCCAGCTCTTCGCCGGCTTCCCAAAACCAGAGGGCACGGGATCCCAGCTCAAACTTCAGGTGGCGGCCATTCTGGGAAGCCCTCAGCCTGACGCTGCCGCGGCGAACGTTCATCAAGGCTACGACAGGGTTGGGGTTGCCGTGGCCAAAGGGCTGCAGAAGCTGCAACTGCCGATACACCTCGTCCAGCTCTGCCACCCTATCCCGGCCCTGAGAGGCCAACCGCTCCCAATCGATAACAATCTCCACCGCCAAGGCGCGAGCTTGGCGATCCGGGCCGACCCGTGCGGCCAGCTCCCGCCGCAAAGCCAGTTGTACGGCGGCCAGGCAGGACAGATCCACTTGGATCCCAGCGGCCATGGGGTGGCCGCCTCCCCCCAGCAAGAGGGGACGCACAGCCTCGATGGCCTCCACCAGGTTCACCCCCGGAATCGAGCGGCCCGAACCATAGCCCCGTCCCGTCCTCTCGTCTTTGGCAATCAACACCGTCGGGCAACCGTACTGCTCCGCCAAGCGCGCCGCGGCGATCCCCAAAACCCCCGGATTCCAGCCGCTTCCGGCCAAAACAATTGCCCGCTCCCGCGCCAGATCCAAGCTCTCCACCTGTTGGCTGGCCTCTTGCAGAACCTGTTGGGTGAGTTGCCGACACTCCTCATTGAGGGCAACGAAATGCTCCACCAGCGTCTGGGCCCGCTGCGGATCCGAGGTGGTCAACAGCTCCACCGCTAGGCTGGCATCGTCCCAGCGACCAATGGCGTTCAGCTTGGGGGCAAGGCGAAAGGCGATGTCCTGGGCTGTCGGCGTTCCTGAGGATTGGCTGTTGCTCACCCAATCCAAAAGAGCCCGCAGCCCCGGACGCTGGGTGTTGGCCAGCACGGGCAGGCCCCGCTGCACCAGGTAGCGGCACTCCCGCTGCAACACCGCCACATCGGCCACGATCCCCACCGCCACCAGATCCAGGTACTCTTCTACACCAGGGATCCCCAGCGCTTGGTAGAGGGCCTCCGCCAGCTTGTAGGCCACCCCCACCCCCGGCAGAAAGCGCAGCGGGTGTTCCTCTGGCAGGCGCAGCGGGTTGACCACCGCATAGGCAGGGGGCAAGGGATCCGGCAGGGCGTGGTGATCCGTCACGATCACGTCCATCCCTTGGGCTTGGGCCAGAGCAATCTCGGCAGCATTGCCTATGCCGCAATCCACCGTCAGGAGCACCTGGCAGCCTTGATCCAGCACCTGCTGCAGCCGCTGAGGGTTCAAGCCATGCCCTTCGGTGCTGCGCAGCGGTAGAGTGAACTGGACTCGGAAGCCCAAGGTTTGTAGCGCCGAGAGCAAGAGGCTGGTGGCGGTAACGCCATCGCAGTCGAAGTCTCCCCAAATGCAGAGGGTTTCTCCTCTTTTTCTTGCCTGCAACAGCCGCGCCACCGCCCGCTCCAGATCCGGCAGGGATCCCGCTGGCGTGGGAGAATACTGATTAGGATCGACAAAAGCCCGCGCCTGTTCTCGGCTGTGCAACCCCCGCAGAGCCAGCACCTTGGCCGCATACTTGCCGTACTCTCGGCTCAGCTCCGGATCAAATTGAGGCGGGGTGGGCAGCAGATCCCAGCGGTATTCCATGCAAGCTCGACAGGAATAAAACTCCCTGGGAGCCTATCAAAAACTGCTCAGGGAGAAAAGCAGCTTGGGATCCCGGAAAGCAAAAGCCGGGGTGAGCGATCCCTGCCAACCTGCTATTGACAGCAGTGAGAGGCCACGCAGCAAGGGGAGGGGTGGGCGTGGTCATGGGTGGCACAGGCTTGGCTGCAGTAGAGTTGGCCTTCGTAGCGATAGCCTTGGCTGCTTTCGAAGCTGCAGTTGCAGTGGTCACAGGCGCAACGAACAAGGGTGGTAGCAGACATGATTTTTTCTCCTTGCTTGAACTGAGGGATCCTCTTGTCGAAGATCCGTGTTGCTATACCCTAGCAGTTGCTCGGCAGCGGCGCCGGAACAAGAATCAGACTCATTTGTGACGATTCCAAATCGCAGCAACCACAACTCCCCTCTCCCAAAGGGAGAGGGGCTGGGGGTGAGGGTATCCTGGCTGAGGTTAAGAGAAGCCCATAGCCCTCTAGCCGGTTATTGACTATGATGCGGGCGTGAGGTGTGAATAAGTACCTAGGTGATGGCCACCCAAAGGATTTGCTTTGCCCAAGTCTCAGATGTTCACCTAATGCCGGAGACAGGGTGCCGCTGCTGGTGGATGTCCGATTCCCCCCGCCGCCAGTTGGAAGCTGCCGTTGCCCATCTCAACCAAGTGCCGGATCTGGACTTTGTGGTGTTCACCGGCGATTTGGTGGATCAAGCCGATCCGGAGAGCTTTGAGGTGTTCCAGGAGATCCTCGCCCAACTGCGGGTGCCCTACTACCTCAGCCTCGGCAACCACGATATCGACACCTTGGGGAGGGAGGGGCGCTTCAACCGGGAGCAATTTATCCGCTGGTGCCAACGTCAATTTCCGTTGCCCCTTGCCCCCACAGGCTATGTCGATTACAGCCTTTCCCCCCTGCCTGGGATCCGCTTGATTGCCCTCGATGCCAGCCTGGGCCAGTTCCCTCTGCCCCAGGGCGTGCTGCGCCCCGCGCAACTGCGCTGGCTAGGCGAACATCTACAAGCGGTGCCGGAGGAATGGCTGATCCTGCTCATCCATCAGCCTCCCTTTATCTCCCCCACCCAAATGGATGCGGTTTTGTTCCGCAAGTACCGGCTTCGCAGCGAGCAAGCTGTAGCTCTGCATACCCTCTTGGCCGACCACGGGCGGGTGGTGGCAGTGTTGAGTGGACATCTGCACGTGCCGAAGGTCTATGTGCAGGACGGAATCCCCTACCTGACAGCGCCGCCTCTGGTGGGGCCGGTCTCCGCTCTGCGCGTGTTTGAGTTGGACGTCAACCCACGGCGAGGGGTGTTGCGCTACCACTGGGTTCACCTGCCGGAGCCGGATCCCAGACCTCTCTGGCATGGCCTGGTCATGGGAGTTCGGCGGGATCGCTGGGGACAAATCCCCCTGCGGGCCAAAGGATCTCGATCCCTGCCCGCCGTTGCCCAGTAGCCAAAAATCCTAAACCTTGACCGAATTAGTGTAGATTAAAAAGGCAAAGAGCCTTGGATTCGATGTCTTCCCCCTATGACTGCAACCCTTTCTTCCTCCGGCCACTGGGAGCTGGCGGCTCAGGCGTTACGAGAGCAGTATCAGCCGCAGGTAGCTTCTCTGAGCGAGCGATTTGAGCCTTTGTCGGCGAGCGACCTGCTGGCCTGGGCCGTTGCGGAGTTTGGGGACGGGCTGGTGCTGGCCTGCAGCTTTGGACCGGAAGATCTGGTTCTCATCGATCTGCTCACGGCCATTCGCCCCCAGGTGCGCGCCTTTTTCCTGGATACCGATTTTCACTTCCCGGAAACCCTGCAACTGCAGCAGCAGGTGTTGGCCCGTTACCCCCATTTGCAGCTGGAGATCTTCAAACCGCTGCTCACCCCCGAAGAGCAGGCGGCGCAATATGAGCCGGAGCTGTACCGCACCAACCCTGACCTCTGCTGCAGCCTCCGCAAGGTAGAGCCCCTGAATCGCGCCCTGGCCAACTGCACCACCTGGATTACGGGGATGCGCCGCGAGCAATCCCCCACCCGCGCCGATATCGGCAAGGTGCAGTGGGATGGCAAGCGCAACCGCCTCAAGCTCAACCCGCTCGCCGACTGGACAAACGGCCAAGTCTGGAAGTACATCCTCGACCACGGGATCCCTTACAACCCCCTCCACGACCGCAACTATCCCAGCATCGGCTGCATCCACTGCACGGCGCCGGTGGAGCCGGGAGCGGATCCCCGCTCTGGCCGCTGGAAGGGCACAGCCAAAACCGAGTGCGGCCTGCACACCTAGCCTATGAACCCTTCGCCTGTCCTATGAGGTGGCTCAGTTTGAAGTCAGCCCCGGCTCTGAAGCCGCTTTTGAGGCTGCCATCGCGCAAGCCTTTGTCTACCTACAACAGACCGATGGCTATCGGCAGCACCAACTGCAGCGCTGTTTAGAGCACCCTCAGCAATACCTGTTGCTGGTACACTGGGGATCCCTGGAGGCCCATTTGGTTAACTTCCGCCAATCGGAAAACTTTGTCCGCTGGCGCGCCCTCCTCGAGCCCTACTTTGCTCGGCCACCGCAGGTGTTGCATTACCAACTGCTGCCGGGGTTGACCTGATCAGAGGCAGCGCGAGCCTAGGGTTGCGCTGGTGCTGCAAAGCAATGGCGGCCTTCCCAGTCCAGGAGCAACTGGGGTGGGGGGAGTGCTTGCCGACGGGAGCGCAAAGCTCTTGCTACCCTAGTCGAAGGATGGTTTCGTGGTTGGCCAAGGTAGAGGAGGATTTGCTGTGTGAGCAGGTACGGGAGGGATTTCACGCTCTCTCCGATCCGATTCGCCTGCGCGCGCTGCAACTGTTGCGTGGGCGGGAGCTGTGCGTTTGCGATCTCTGCGAAAAGCTGCAGGTAAGCCAATCCAAGCTCTCGTTTCACTTAAAGACCTTGCGAGATGCGCAGTTGGTCAACGCTCGCCAGCAGGGGCGCTGGATCTACTACAGCCTCAACCCACCTCGCTTTCAGCTCTTGCAGCATTTTTTGGATAGCCTAGGACAAGCTGCGCCCTCTGAGGTTGCCGTTCCCTGTGCGGAGGATCCCTAGGTATTTATCCTCGATTGAGGCGCAGGTTGCTTGCCCTGCCGCCCTAGCCCTGGGGGGGGACGCCACAACCCCCGCTACAGGGCCTACGGCCCGCTGACGTGAAGGAATCTCAAACTGCCTCAGCAGATACTTCCTCCTCAGATTCACCCCCCACCCTGTCTTGGTGAAACCTGACCAGAAGTTTCCGCATCTGAGAAGCCGTCTGCCGACACTCTCGGCGAACAGCTACCTTGACACTCCCACCGCCTAAAGGCGGGGGATTCTTACGCAGTCCACAAAAGAACCCGCAACGGCGTTGTCAAAGCGCCTCTAGACAGTTCCTTAACGCAAAGCCCCAAGGTTCTGCTGACTTTCTTAAGCAGGTTGGCGGCAGCATTCGCCTCAGCCCAGAGGGTCTCCACCCGTCGGGTTTTTCACCATAATTAGGTAGCTCATCTCCATCTAGGAAGCTTGCCTGCGAGCTGTACGCCTCCTCTACCTCAATAAACTCCATGCCATAATGCCGACATAATTGCGCAATACGCTCCTTGAACCGACCTGTTGGAATGAAAACAAAGTTTTGGTTACAGCCTTTTAATTTAAAATAGGGTACAGGTATTCAAGAGGAAGGAGAGAAAGGAATGCCGACTCATTCTTTGGATTTGCGGCAAAGAGTTGTAGCAGCCTACCAGGCAGGTAACACCTCCATCCGCCAGGTAGCTAAACGCTTCATGGTGACCAAAAGAACAGTACACCGCTGGGTGCGTCAGTACCAACAAACTCAAGATTTAGCCCCTAAGAAAGCAGGCACCAAGCGAGTGGGCATTTTGGAACAACATCGGCAGGAAGTGATGGCAATTATTACAGAACACCCAGACTTCTACCTGTGGCAGTATCAAGAACTGTTGCGCGAGCGCTTAGGAATCAATGTAAGCATCGTCACGATACATAATTTCTTGAAAAAGCAAGGAATGACTCTAAAAAAAAGACCTACCGCAGTGCAAAAGTCAAAGAAGAGGAGGTGCAAAGGGAACGACTAGCTTATAGTCAAGAAGTCAGGAATATTCCAGCGGAGGATTTGATTGCCATCGACCAGACGGGAGTCTGGGAGGGAATGGAGCGGAGAGTATCTCGGAGTTTACGTGGTCAAAGGGCTTATCATTATCGTCAGAGATACAAGGGTGAAAAGTATACGGTTATTGGAGCTATTTCCTTGAGAGGTGTAGTTGGCTGTCGTGTCATCAAGGGTGGGATGAAGAAAGGAGATTTTTTGGAGTTTTTGAGAAGCGAGCTATGTCCGAAGCTAGATGCGAGGAAGGTTGTGATTATGGACAATTTAAATATCCACAAGAGTCGGGAAGTTGAGGAATTGATTAGGGGGACAGGAGCACGAATCCTATACCTGCCTGTGTATGCGCCGGAGTTGAATCCCATTGAGATGATGTGGTCGGTGTTGAAGCATTTTATTCGGCAGCTTTGCAGAATTGGGAAATATAGCATGGAGCAGATAGTGAAGACTTCTTTACTACTGATCAATCCATCCTCCTTCCGAAGTTGGTTTGCTAAGTGCTGCTATTGTACCCCTTGAGCCCTTAACAGGCTGTACTTGCCACAGCGTCCAAGTATTCCATCAAAACCTCCGGGGTACTCCCGCCACAGCGCAGCTTGGCGGGATGGGGGATAGGCGGTGAGACGAAGGGGTTCAATGCCCCTGAGTCTCACAATCTGGGCGTTGCCTGCTGCTCGACATACTTCTTCAACTCCTCAACGGTGACCCCACCACAAGAGGCAACAAAATAGGCCCCTGTCCAAAATACAGGCTTGCTGTAGAACCGTGCCACCTCTGTGGCGAACTCTTTGCGAATCAACCGGCTGGAGACTGTTTTCAGGTTGTTCACCAGCCTTGAGACCTGGACATCCGGCGGAAAACTCACCAACAGATGCACATGATCCGCCTCACCGTTGAACTCCACCAAGGAACAGCGCCACTTTTGGCAGGTCGCTCGAAATATATCTTCCAGCCTCTGCAACATTGGAGCAGTTATCACCCGACGACGGTACTTTGTCACCAGCACCAAGTGGATTTGTAGGCTGTAAACAGAACGATGGCCTATGTTGTAGCTCGTTGCGCTAAATGCTAGAACCGTCTCATGATTCTCACCCACGAGTACCGGATCCTGCCCAGCGACGACCAAGCCGCTCTGATGACCGAGTGGCTGGAATTGTTGCGGCGGCAGTGGAACGACGCTCTGGGGCAGAGACTGGACTGGCTGACCGCAACCCGTTGTCCAATTGACCGTTGCAGTCTTGTCTCGTGCCCGTTGCCTGTGTCAGAAGCTCCGCTGGAGCCGAATTATTATCGGCAGGCGGGATCCCTCAAACAAATCAAGCAACTGTTCCCGGCCTACCGGGGCGTTTACGCCGAGGTGCTGCAGCAAAACTTGATGCGGCTGGACAAGGCGTGGAAAGCGTGGCTGGAGCCGGATAGCACAGGCAAGTGGCGGGGGCGGCCTCGCTTCAAAAAAGCGGGGGAGTTGAGATCCTTCACATTTCCCCGCATCAACGGCCCCGGCCCCCCTACATCCCCCCGCCCCCCCTGCCCCCCGTATACGGGGGGTTGGGGTGCCAGCAGGGGGGCGGGAGCGCATCTGGAAGGGGAGACTCTGCGGCTGAGCAAGATTGGCTCGATGCCTGTGGTGCTGCACCGCCCCTTGCCGGAGGGGTTTGTGCCCAAAACCTGCACAGTGGTGCGCAAGGCCGATGGGTGGTATGTCTGCATCAGCTTGGAAGACAAAAGCGTTCCTCTCCCAGAGCCTGTGCCGGTCAAAAGGGCGGTGGGCATTGATGTGGGATTGGATAGGTTTCTCACCACCAGCGATGGGGAGGTGGTGCCTATCCCGCGGTACTACCGCCAAGCTCAAAAGCACTTGGCTCGACAGCAGCGGCAACTGAGCCGCAAGGTGAAGGGATCCGCCAACTGGAAGAAACAGGCCACGAAAGTTGCTTGTTTGCAGTTGCACGTTGCCCGACAACGCAAAGCGTTCCACTACCAAGTGGCGCACTGGCTGGTGGAGCAATACGACCTGTTGGTGGTGGAGGATCTCAACGTCCGAGGGCTGGCACGGACTCGGTTGGCTAAATCGATTTTGGATGCAGCCTGGGGACGATTTCTTGACATTCTGACAGCAGTGGCGGTCAAACGCGGCAAACAGGTGTTGAGAGTGGATCCCCGTGGTACGTCCCAAAATTGTTGTGTTTGTGAGGAGCGTGTTCCCAAGGCCTTGTCGGAACGGGTGCATGATTGCCCTCGTTGCGGGTCGTGGGACAGAGACTTGAACGCTGCTATCGAGATTTTGAAGCGAGGACTCAGGTCCCCCCGTATACGGGGGGATATAGGGGGGCGGTGGGACTGCCGCTCTCTGGCTGTGGAGGATCCTGGTTTACCAGTCCGTTGAAGCAGCAACTCCGGGAAGTGATTCTCGGAAGCTCCCGTCTACAGCCCGTCAGGGCTTAGCGGGAGAGGATGTCACCACGCTCCTCAGCCCCAGCCATAGTCCCGATCCCCAGTTGGATTGCCCGTCCTCAGGAGCTGGCTATGTCCGATTCTGCTTGGCGCTTTATCTTCCTCCTCGGGATCGTCAGCCTCTGCGCTGACGCCACCTACGAGGGGGCCCGCAGCATCTCCGGAGCTTTTTTGGGATCCCTGGGGGCCAGCGGCACGGTGGTGGGGCTGGTGGCCGGCGGGGGAGAATTGTTGGCCTATGGGCTGCGCCTGGGCGTGGGCTACTGGAGCGACCGGCTCAGTAGGGATCCCTCTCGGCCCAGTCGAGGGCACTGGCAGCTCACCACCCTGGGCTATGTTGTCAACACGGCGGCGATCCCCGCTTTGGCCTGGGTGGACAGTTGGCCTTGGGCCGCTTTGCTTTTGCTGGCCGAGCGCCTGGGCAAAGGGATCCGCACCCCGCCGCGGGATGTGTTGCTCTCCCATGCGGCTCTGCAGGTGGGCCAGGGCATTGGGTTTGGCCTGCACGAGACCTTGGATCAAATCGGGGCGGTGGGGGGGCCGCTGCTGGTGGCAGGGATGGTTGCCGCCGGCTACGGGTTCCGGGGTGGATTCTTGGCCTTGGGGATCCCGGCGGCCCTGGGGCTGGGGGTGCTGGGGCTGGCCCGATGGCTCTATCCCACCCCGCGCGACTTTGAGCCGGAGCCGGAAACCGCTCCAGCACAAGGCTTTTCCAGGGTCTTTTGGCTCTATCTCATAGCAGCGGCCTGTGTGGCCGTGGGGTTTGCCGACTTTCCCCTCATTGCTTTCCATCTGCAACGACAGTCGGGGAGCGAGGAGGCAGGGATCCCCTTGCTCTACGCCCTGGCCATGGGGGTGGATGCCTTGGCGGCCTTGGGCTGTGGCTGGCTGTTTGACCGCATCCGGCTGGGGAGCCTGCTGGGGGCGGTGGTCCTGTCTGCCGGTTTTGCGCCGCTGGCCTTTTCCGGCAGCTACGGGCTGGCGGTGGTGGGCATAGTGCTCTGGGGGATTGGCTTGGGGGCTCAGGAATCGGTCATGAAGGCGGCAGTAGCCGGCATGGTGGCTCCCCAGGCGAGGGGCTTTGCCTTTGGGCTGTTTACCAGCCTCTACGGCCTGGCCTGGTTTTTGGGCAGCGCCCTGATGGGGGTGCTCTACGATCTCTTCCTCCCAGCTTTGGTCATCTTCTCAGTAGCCGCTCAAGCCGTGGGGGCAGCTATCCTATGGATCCTAATCTTGGGGGAACAGGCTGGGGCCGGGCGATGAAAAAGCCCTGCACCAGGTCCACCCCGTGGTCGCGCACCCACTGCAGCTCCTCTGCCGTCTCGATCCCTTCGGCCAGGGTGACGATCCCCAGCTCTTGGGCCAGCTCCAGCACCTTTTGGGCAATCACCGCCTTGTAGGGATCCCCATCTACGCCGCGAATGAGCTCCCTATCCAGCTTGATGACATCTGGCTGCAACCGGTGCAACAGGTTTAGGGATCCGTAGCCGGCGCCCAGGTCATCCAGCGCCACCCGAAAGCCCGCCTGCCGGTAAAACCGCAAAATCCACTGCAAATGATCCAAATCGGGGCTGCGGTCGGATTCATTGACCTCAAACACCACCCGTTCTGGCGGGATCCCGGCGCGGCTGATGGCCCAGACAGTAGAGCGCAGGCAAAAGGCTGGGTCGTAAATGGCCGTGGGGCTGAAGTTGATGAACAGATCCCCCTCGAGGCGGTGCTGGGTGGCGGCAGCAATGGCCGTGCGGCGGGCAGCCAAGTCCAGGTGATAGAGCAACCCGGCTTCGCGGGCCGTGGCAAAAAGCAAGTCCGGGCCAATGACCTTGCCCTCTCTGTCCAACCCCCGCACCAGCGCTTCGTGGCCCACCACCCAAGCGGGATCCCGCGCCCGGACAATGGGCTGGAAATAGGTGGTGAGGCGGTTTTCCTTCAACAATTCCAACAACAGCTCGGCTTGGGTGCGGTGGAACAACTGCAGCAACGACTCCACCCGGGCGCAATCTTGCCAGCAGGGATCCCTATCCCCAGGCAAAAACAAGGCGCGGCTGGCCTGCATCTCTTCTTGGGAGAGAACCTCGGCCATTGTCTCCAGGGTCTTCTTGAGGGCCCCCTGGGCAATGGCAACAACTAGGCCAAGGTCTTCCAAAAGTTGAACGGGAACCTCTGTCTTGGCCTCCAGGGCCTGCCAGATTTTCCGGTGGGTATGAGGAGTGGGCAGCCAGAGAAACAAACGCCCTGCCTCCTGCAAAAAGGTGGGCAGAGCTGGGCAGTCAAGACAAGACATGGGGGCTTAGGGAGTAGCCATGCAGGCCCACCGAGGTTACCTATCTTACTTAGCAGTATGTCCCGCCTTCCCGAAAAAAGAAGCCAATCTTACGGAAAGCAAACTGGGAATCCCCAGCGTCAGGACAGGATCCCAATCACAACTCGGCCCCGTTCGCGTTCCGGCCAGCCTTAGAATTGATCCTTCATACCCCGCAGCCGGGCAAAAACCCGCACCGGATCTTGAGCGCCCGTAGCCGCCCGCAAAGCCGGCTGATCCCAGCGCAAAAAAGGATTGGTGCGGCGCTCTTCGCCGATGGTGCTGGGGACAGTTGGGGATCCCGCCTGGCGCAGGGCCACCACCTGTTGGTAGCGCGCCTGCAAGTCGGGGTTGTCCCCATCCACCGTCAGGGCAAACTTGAGATTGTTCAAGGTGTATTCGTGGGCACACCAGACCCGCGTGGCTTCCGGCAACTGCCGCAGTTGATCCAGGGATCCCAGCATCTGCTCCGGGGTGCCCTCAAAGAGGCGCCCGCATCCCCCGGCAAACAGGGTATCGCCGCAGAAGAGATCCCCGCTTTCGGGAAAGTAGTAGGCAACATGTCCCCGCGTATGGCCGGGCACAAACAGCACCTTCGCCTGCCGGCCCGCAAATGCCACCGTCTCTCCCGCCTGCAGCTCCACCGTCTGGCCCGGGATCCGTCCCCGATCCGCCTGGCTGCCGTAGACGACGGCACGGGGGTAGCGGGCCAAAAGTTGCAGGTTGCCCCCCACATGGTCGTGGTGGTGGTGGGTGTTGAAGATGGCCACCAGCTCCGCCCCTAGCTCAGCCAGTTTATCCAGCACCGGCTCGGCCACTGTCGGATCCACCACCGCTGCCGTGGCCGTCTCGGGATCGTGCAGCAGATAGATGTAGTTGTCGCGCAGGGCAGGCAGTTGCAGAATGCGCATAGCCGGCTAGTCCTCAAAAATGGCCTGCTCTACATCCTGGCGGCTTAGCGAATAGGGAAAAGACAGAGTTTTGGTGTTGCCATCAGGATAGGTATAGCGCACCCAAATGCTGGTCTCCTCCAGGCGCAGGCAGGCTTTCCAGCCGGGCCGCTCGCAAAACCACTGCTCCACATCCTGCGGGTCACGGGTGCAGCCCTGATCCTCCAGCCAGCGTTCGATGGCGTGGAGCGGGTGATTGTAGAGAGGCGTAGTTGCAGGAGGCAAAGGCATGGCGAGATGGCGCGCAGAGAAGCCGTCGAACAAAACAAAAGTTAACAACCTATTCCATTCAAGCACCTTATCAATGGGAAGCCCTGAGCGCTTTGTCTTAACCTCATCCACAAGCAACCGGAGTTGGTCAGCCCACCCCACCCTCCCGTAGCCAGGCCAAAGCAACCGCCAACACCAAACACGCCACGAAGGTGGAGCCCATCAGCAGCAGGGCGCAGAGCTCGCCCGCCGAGAGAGGCCGGGTTTCCATGCGCAGCTCCAGAGAATCAGCACCGGGGGATCCCATGTTGGCCGTCACCGCCCGCAGGCTGGCATCGTAGATGGCCCGTTTTGCCGGGTTGCTGAGGACAAGGTAGGCTTCCTGGAGTTCTTGGAAGCAACGAATCGCCACCTCTGGCGCCAGAGGAGAAGTGTCGGGATGGTAGCGTTTGCTCAACTGCCGGTAGGCCCGCCGAATGTCCTCAGGAGAGGCCCCTGGAGACAAGCCCAGCCGCTGGTAGTAGGTAAGAGAGGTCAACGAGCGCATGCAAGTCGCTGAACAGCCAAGACTGGGAGGTAGCAGAACAGCTCTCAAGAGAGCCTGACCCCAATGTAAACCACTCTTCCGGCTATGGGGATCCCTATTCTTCTCCCTCCTCTTCTTCCGACTTGGCTTTGGGGTAGTAGAAGCCGGTGTTGCGACCGCTGAGGATGGCGCGCCCAATGGTCATCGCCCGCTGGGCCTGAAGCTTGGCTTTGCCCAGCCAAACCGCATACCGCCTGCGACTGCGGGCTTTGGAGGTTTTCTTCTTAGGAACAGGCATAGCTTGTACAAAAACACAGCTTTACTAGGCTAACACTGAGTTTGCACGCTCGATCCCAATCTAAACCCGGCCCAATAAAGCGGGTCAAGCTTTTTCCGGCAACTCACAAAGGGCGAGCATCTCTGCTCAGTCTTAACTGTTGAGATCTGTCAACTCCTCTGTGCCAACCTTCTCAATCCCTTCTCCCAATGGCCTTGGAATCGGTAGAGTATAGGACATCTTCTGGGAACAGGCGCCCAGGTGATGCCGGTCACCGCCCCGCTTTTGGGTGCAAGCTGAGAGTGACATCCTCTCCCGCTAAGCCCTGACGGGCTGTAGACGGGAGCTTCCGAGAATCACTTCCCGGAGTTGCTGCTTCAACGGACTGGTAAACCAGGATCCTCCACAGCCAGAGAGCGGCAGTCCCACCGCCCTGAGTCCTCGCTTCAAAATCTCGATAGCAGCGTTCAAGTCTCTGTCCCACGACCCGCAACGGGGGCAATCATGCACCCGTTCCGACAAGGTCTTGGGAACACGCTCCTCACAAACACAACAATTTTGGGACGTACCAGGGGGATCCACTCTCAACACCTGTTTGCCGCGTTTGACCGCCACTGCTGTCAGAATGTCAAGAAATTGTCCCCAAGCCGCATCCAAAATCGATTTAGCCAACCGAGTCCGTGCCAGCCCTCGGACGTTGAGATCCTCCACCACCAACAGGTCGTATTGCCCCACCAGCCAGTGCGCCACTTGGTAGTGGAACGCTTTGCGTTGTCGGGCAACGTGCAACTGCAAACAAGCAACTTTCGTGGCTTGTCTCTTCCAGTTGGCGGACCCCTTCACTTTGCGGCTCAGTTGCCGCTGCTGTCGAGCCAAGTGCTTTTGAGCTTGGCGGTAGTACCGCGGGATAGGCACCACCTCCCCATCGCTGGTGGTGAGAAACCTATCCAATCCCACATCAATACCCACCGCCCTTTTGACCGGCACAGGCTCTGGGAGAGGAACGCTTTTGTCCTCCAAAGTAATGCAGACATACCACCCATCGGCCTTGCGCACCACTGTGCAGGTTTTGGGCACGAACCCCTCTGGTAAGGGGCGGTGCAGCACCACAGGCATCGAGCCAATCTTGCTCAGCCGCAGAGTCTCCCCTTCCAGATGCGCTCCCGCCTTGGGGCAATTGATGCGGGGGAATGTGAAGGATCTCAACTCCCCCGCTTTTTTGAAGCGGGGCCGCCCCCGCCGCTTGCCTGTGCTATCCGGCACCTGCCACGCTTTCCACGCCTTGTCCAGCCGCATCAAGTTTTGCTGCAGCACCTCGGCGTAAATGCCCCGGTAGGCCGGGAATAGTTGCTTGATTTGTTTGAGGGATCCCGCCTGCCGATAATAATTCGGCTCCAGCGGAGCTTCTGACACAGGCAACGGGCACGAGACAAGACTGCAGCGGTCAATTGGGCAACGGGTTGCGGTCAGCCAGTCCAGTCTCTGCCCCAGAGCGTCGTTCCACTGCCGCCGCAACAATTCCAGCCACTCGGTCATCAGAGCGGCTTGGTCGTCGCTGGGCAGGATCCGGTACTCGTAGGTGATAATCATGAGACGGTTCTAGCATTTAGCGCAACGAGCTACAACATAGGCCATCGTTCTGTTTACAGCCTACAAATCCACTTGGTGCTGGTGACAAAGTACCGTCGTCGGGTGATAACTGCTCCAATGTTGCAGAGGCTGGAAGATATATTTCGAGCGACCTGCCAAAAGTGGCGCTGTTCCTTGGTGGAGTTCAACGGTGAGGCGGATCATGTGCATCTGTTGGTGAGTTTTCCGCCGGATGTTCAGGTCTCGAAGCTGGTGAACAACCTGAAAACAGTCTCCAGCCGGTTGATTCGCAAAGAGTTCGCCACAGAGGTGGCACGGTTCTACAGCAAGCCTGTATTTTGGGCAGGGGCCTATTTTGTTGCCTCTTGTGGTGGGGTCACCGTTGAGGAGTTGAAGAAGTATGTCGAGCAGCAGGCAACGCCCAGATTGTGAGACTCAGGGGCATTGAACCCCTTCGTCTCACCGCCTATCCTCCAGCCCGCCAAGCTGCGCTGTGGCGGGAGTACCCCGGAGGTTCTGATGGACTGTGGCCACCTCTTCGATCTAGGAGATCGCTCAACCAGGCGCAGCCTCTCTTCCATTCTGCTGTTCGGGATCCCGCTGCTGAGCTTGGGTTGGATGGGGATCCCGGTGGCTGCCCAATCCACCAATCCGGAGCTGTGCCAGAAGTTTCCCCAAGACCTTCGCTGCAATCTCTCTGCCCCCAGCCAGGTAGGACAAGCGCCTCAACCCACCACTCGCCCGCGCGTTGCGGTTTTGGATTTTGATTTCAGCAGCCTCAGCAATTCCTACAGCCTGCGCGAGGCATCCCGGGGGGTGAGCGATCTGCTGGTGGATCGGCTGGTGAGAGATGGCACCTTTTCGGTTATCGAGCCCTCGCGGCTGGACGCGATCTTGGCCGAGCAGAACTTGGGGCTATCGGGGCGCTTAGATGCCAACACCGCCGCTCAGGTGGGCCGGATCCTCGGGGTCGATGCTGTGATCCTCGGCAGTGTTACCCAGTTCGATGTGTCGGTGCGCCGTTCTGGGGGTGAGGCGCGGGTCTTGACCCCCTTCGGCAGCTTCCCGCTGGCGGTGGGGGCCGAGGTGGTGGATGCTGATGCCAACGTGCAGCTCAATGCCCGCCTGGTGAGCACCAGCACGGCGGAGATCTTGGCCGTGGTCGAGGGCCGGGGCAACGTCAGCCAGTCGGATAGCACCGTCACGGTTGCCGACTTTGGCGGGGGATCGGCCACCAGCAACGAAGAAAAGCTGCTGGTTTTGGCCAGCCAACAGGCGGTGGAGCAAATTGCCCAGCAGTTGGCCGGTTTTGCCAGTCGCTTAGCGGCCCAGCCCCGCTCTTTGCCGACCGTCGATGCCTTGGTGGCGGATGTCTATGGTAACCAGGTGATCTTGAACAAGGGCAGCAGCGACGGCTACCGCGTGGGATTGATCCTGTCTGTGGAGCCCGTCGTTCGCGAGGTTAAAGATCCGGCCACGGGGGCAGTCCTGCGCAAATTGACTGAGCCCGCTGGCCAGATCCAACTGACAGAGGTGGATCAGGGATCCAGTGTGGGCCGCATTCTCAGCAGCTCTGGCTTTAAGGTGGGGGATGTGGCCAAACCTATTCAATAAAGCTTCAAGACTTTCAAGATCCCTTCCCTTTGAACCGCAGGTCTACCCGGCGGTGGAGCGGAGGATGTTTTGGAGCTGGCCGGCTGCCGGGATCGAAGCTGGCGCCCGCGGTTGCCGCGACTACCCCTGTCGCATGGACAGGATCCCTGCCTGGGCGGATTTTGGGAAGATAATGGTCTTAGCAAGGCCAGCATGGAACCTGGAACCGCCACCGTCACATTAAGCAGTTTGGCAGGGGGAGAGGATGAAGGCTTTTGTTGCAGGGGCTACAGGAGAAACAGGGCGGCGCATTGTCCAAGAGTTGGTGGGCCGCGGCATCCCGGTACGGGCGCTGGTGCGCAGCCGCGAGTTGGCCGCTCGGGTTCTGCCCCCCGAAGCAGAAGTGGTGGTGGGAGATGTGCTGGATCCGGCCACGCTGGAAGCCGGCATGGAAGGATGCACGGTGGTGCTCTGCGCTACTGGCGCTAGGCCCAGTTGGGATCCCTTTCTGCCCTACCGAGTGGACTACCAAGGCACCAAGAACTTAGTGGATGTAGCCAAGGCCAAAGGGATCCAACACTTTGTTTTGATTTCTTCTCTGTGCGTGTCTCAGTTGTTCCATCCTCTCAACTTGTTTTGGCTGATCTTGGTGTGGAAAAAGCAAGCCGAAGAATACTTGCAAAAAAGCGGCCTCACCTACACCATCATTCGGCCAGGGGGCCTGAAAAACCAGGACAACGAAGATGGCGTTGTCCTCTCCAAGGCCGATACCCTCTTTGAGGGCAGCGTCCCTCGCATCAAAGTTGCCCAGGTAGCTGTCGAAAGCTTGTTTCAACCGGCAGCGAAAAACCGCATCTTCGAGATCATCGCCAAGCCCGGCGTTCCCAACCGCGAGTGGAGCGACCTCTTTGCCCTGGCAAGCTAGGTTCTGTGCTGTTAGCCATCAAAGGGTGCCTTATCTGAAGAAAAGTAGCATGAGAACCTTCCCCTTAGGGCTGAGGGCGTTATAATCTCCCCAGCCCTAGCGGAGATCCCTGAGATGGCTGTGCAACTCTTGCCTCAGTGCGAAAACTTACGGGAGCACGTTGAAACGATTCTAAACCTCTGGCAGCAGGATCCCACCCTTTCAGGAAAGCAAGATACAACCCGAATTCAAGCTTCGCTGAGCAAGGCTATTTCCCCAACCTTTGAGATTGTCTTCGCCGGTGCTTTTAGCGCCGGCAAGTCGATGTTGATCAACGCTTTGCTAGAAAGGGAGCTTCTCTACAGCGCCGAAGGACACGCCACAGGGACAGAGTGCTACATTGGCTACGCAGAGCCAAATGCTGAGAGAGTGGTGCTCACTTTTCTCAGCGAGCAGGAAGTGCAAGAACAGATGACCGCCTTCTGCGCTTTCCTAAACTTGGCTCCGTCACTCAGCAGGCTGGAAGACACTGCACTGAATCCCCTGAAGGAGCGTGCTGAGGCTATTATTCAACAGGAGGGAGGTAAAAGCAAGTCAGAGCGGGCAAAGCAGGCGGATGCCCTCCGCTTGTTGATTACAGGTTTCCAGCAGAACCGGGACAAAATTCACCCTACCGAGAACAAAGTCTTCTCGATGGAGCAGCTCAACTTCGGCAACCTAAGAGAAGCTGCGGGTTTTGCCCGGCGCGGCGCCAATAGCGCAGTTTTGCGAAAGGTGGAATACTATTGCCACCACCCCTTGCTGGAAGATGGAAACGTTATTGTCGATACTCCTGGGATCGATGCTCCAGTCAAAGCGGATGCAGAGCGTACTTATCGAAAAATTGCCGATCCGGATACGTCCGCAGTTGTTTGCGTTCTCAAGTGTGCTGCAACGGGTGAGCTGACCAAGGAAGAGACAGAGCTTATTGAGCATATTCAAAGTAATGATAGCATCAGGGATCGGGTCTTCTATGTATTTAACCGGATTGACGAGACTTGGTACAACGCACAACTAAAGCAGAGACTAGAAAACATTATCGACCAGCAGTTTCGTCAACTCCGCGTATTTAAGACAAGCGGCCTTCTCGGCTTCTATGGTTCCCAGATCAAGGCAACTACCCCCGAGGATCGATTTGGACTGGATACAATCTTTTCAGAAAGCATCAAAGAATTGGGTGGTGAGGAAGAAACGCCCCAGTTTGTCAGCGAGTTTAATAAGTACTGCACGTCGGGTAGGCTAGTTGGATCCCCGTTCCGCCCTTCTGTACATGGGTACGACACACCCATAAATAACTACGTTCGGATTCTGAGGGAGTGGGGAAAACCTTTGATTGAGTATATGATTAAAGATAGCGGTATTGAAGACTTTCGGGCTGGGATCACTCGTTATTTAACGGAAGAAAAGCGGCCACAGCTATTTTCCGCGCTGGCCGATGATTTGCAACCTCTCTGTATCGAGATGAGGAAGTCCTATCTAGATCTCTACCGAGACATTGATAGCCAGCCCAAAGAGATTGACAGCATGATTTCCTATGAGCTGACGCTGATCAATCAGCAGCTAGCCAGTATTGGCCGAGAGTTTGACGAGCATATCCAGACAGTAGTCAATAAAGTTATTAACGGAGAAAACAAAGAATTTGAGAACGATTTCCATAAATTGAAGACTAGGATGGTACGGAGGCTAGATGAGCTTTTGGATACTTTTTCGTTGGACAATGTTTACAGTCAAGCCGTTCGCATTCGTCCCCGCAACTCCACAGCTCCATTCTTAGCTGTATTGGTCGAAGCCTTTTATTATTTGTCCAACCATCTAGAGGACATCCTGGTAGAATCAGCCAGCACGCTTGTAGAGAACTTCTTTCGTCGCCTTGTTGATGAAGTTCGCAGCTCGAGCTACTACAGGCAGTTGTTTCGCCTACTGGGATCCGATGGGGACTTGGAGAAAAAGCTTCTTTTGGTTAAGGAGGTAACTTTGAGTTCTCTTGTCAATGGTGCCCGAAAAGAGTGCGACCGCTACCTCAGAGAAAGTCCCCGCTTCTACGACGAAGGAACATTCTCGATCTACCAGTTTCGAGAAGTCCTAAAGCAAACCAGCCAATCTTATGACATCTCTGCTATTCGCGACGCAGAGCCTGGAATCCGACAATTACTTAAGCTTGACTTCGAGCAGAAAGTTAACCAGACAGTGCGTTCTAGCTTCCGACAAGAGACCAACAATACTCTAAAAACTCAGCTATTGCCGGTTGCCAAGCAAGTAGCCGATGAGATTTTGCAAAAGTACCCAGAAGCAAAGCAGTTCATGGAAGCAACTCTCAGAAAAGAGGCTGAAGAGAAAATTGCGCTTAACCAACAGCGGCTGAAAGAACTGGAGGCAAGCATAGACAAGTACAACCAAGCTGTTTCTGGGATCAACCTCTGCTTGCAAGCTTTGGGCCTCAATCGTGAGATGCTGCCCTTGATTACTCGTCCTGAACCTTCCTCTGTTGGTGAGTCAGTTCAAATTTTGGCAAGTCTTCCTGAACAGCAAGTAGGTGACAGCAATGCAAGCGAAGCAGTCGCTCTTGGTCGTTCTACACCCATAGACGAGAGTTTTCCAGAGTTGGATAGCATTCTCGATGATTTGAGATAGAGCGGCTTGTCTTTGTTTTTGGCCTTTCACTTGATCCAGATAAAGTCATGGGATCCAAATCGATACCTCTACAGCAGCACCCAGAAGGGATCCTCTCTGTAAGGGAGAAAACTTTCAAGGTTGCCAACTTGGTCAAAGCAGCCCAAGAGGACTTGACCAAGAAAGAAGAGCTGCATCGCTTGTTCATTGCGGCCTTGAGATCCTCAGGGATCCTGCCGCCGGAAGACTTGCTCAACATTGCCAGTAGCCTTCTTGCTCCCAAGCCAGAAGAAAAATTGTTGCAAGAAGCGAAGTGGTTTGGGCAGGGACTTGCTTGTCAACTCTTGGTGCCAGGCAAGAAGGATTGGGAAAAAGGCAGAGTCAGATTGCGGATCATTGTAGAGTTTGAGCCAGAGGATACAGGCTCAGAGAGCAGCAGTGGATCCCCTCTGGATGACCTTCGCGAAAGTGAGAGCTAGCCTAAGCCAGAGAGACATAGAGGGGGTTGGGCAAGTGTCAAGTAATGATCAATCTCAGGAGTGCTTTGTTGAGCTAGATATTTTCCAAAATACTGTCATTGATATAGGAGGACGCCTAATCTACTCGCAAGAGTTTGCTCAGGTGTACTCAGAGATTGTTTATGAGAGTATCAGATCCTACTTATCCAGCAAACTTAGCGAAAAGGGAGTCTCGATTCTATGGAGCAACTTGAACGGAATAACTAACGTGAAAGGAATTCCTGCTAAACTCTTACGTCCTGGCTCACCGTGGATTGCTGTCTCTATGTCTTGAGGTCGATAAGATGACAAAAACATCCATTAATCTTAGCCAACTGGGAGACGGAGTTATCACTTTTATCAACAAGAACAATAAGCAGAAAGTCTACATGATTTCCAAGCTTTGCGATTCTATCAATTCTTATTTCCTGAGGTTTGACCAAATGGGAAGCGGACTAAACAGTCACTTGAGTTCGTCTGAGATACAAACAGGTATTCCCCATGAAGATCAGGTTCATTTTTTCTATAAAGGAGTTCCATGCTCGATTCTTTCTCCTAAAACTAACGGTTGGCAGACCGGTAGAGTAAAAGTAAGAGTAGAAGTTACGATTGACTTTTATCCTGACAATCCTGAATTTCTGATAAAAGAACCCGACCAAGAGATATTAGAACCTCTAGATGAAAAGTCTCCACTGGACGATCTTCGCAGTATGGATGAATAACGATGAAAGAAAGAAAATCCGGCGAAAGGATTCTAATTCCAGCAGCCGTGCGGGAGTATGTTTTCCAAAGAGACGGCTTCCGTTGTCGCGGTTGCGGAAAGTCGCCCCCAGAGGTTCAGCTTCAGATCGATCACATCATCCCCATTGCCCAAGGGGGCAGTAACGATATCAGCAATCTGCAAACGTTGTGCAAAACCTGCAACCGACGCAAAAAGGATCGACGGGATCCCCGCTTTCGCCGCCACTTTGACTGGTGAGTTGCGGTGTTTCGCCTACGCTTCTCCCTCTAGAAAAGAGAGGAGAGAGGTCTGCAAAAACAACCTCAGACAATAGGCGGAAAGCTCAAAAACGGCATTCGAGTCAGGACTCCCGGCACCGAGCCGACTTCTACTTGTAGACCTTCGGCGGGCTCAAACTTGGTGCGCACGTATCCCAATCCCAGGTACTCTTGCGAAGTTTGGCCTGCACTGGTCAGCAGCCCAATCTTTTCCCCCTGCCGCAAAATCTCTGTGCCAGGACGAGCTTCTCCTTGAAGGCGGATCCCCCACAAAGTTTGCCGAATGCGCCGGTAGGTTACCTGCTTGGCCAAGACTTCCTGGCCAACGTAGCAACCTTTGTCAAGGGAAACAGCTCGCCACAGGCCGGCTTCTAGGGGGTTGTAGTCTGAGGTCAGCTCTCGGTCGGCGGCGGGGCGACCCGCTTCTAGGCGGAGGACTTCCCACAGCTCAGGTGGGGCCAGCTTGGCTCCGGCTTGGAGCAAGCATTCTTCAAGAGCGACTTTCTGGTCAATGGTGCCCCAGAGGGTAAACCCCGGCTGGGCAAGACCCGTGCCACAAGCCAGATGGACAGGGATCCCCTGGATCTCCACGGCGCAGTGCTCATGAGGCCCGGTCGGGATCCTTTCTGAGCCCACCACCTTCTCCAGGAGAGCCTGACTCTGGGAGCCGAGCAATCCAAAGCCAAAGGTCTGATCTGTCTCATCTTGCAACTGTGCTCCCCGCACCAAAGGCAGCATGCGCCCCAAACTCTGCATCAGCAGGCTGCGCCGCTGAGGTGAAGTCCAGATCCAGCAGTCTTCTTCTCCCACGTACACCGTTGCCAAATCCAGGATGCCGGCGGTGGGGGTCACGAAAACCGTGTCGGCCCCCTGCCCTGGCTTGAGGGCCTTCAGATTTTGGGTGCTTCGGTTGTGCAGATAGTCCAAGCCTGGGGATCCCTTCATGCGCAAACGGCCCCACCCGGAGCGGTCTAGAAGCAGGGATCCCGTGGAAACAGCAGCTAGAAGAGACATCGCTCACCCCAGAGATGGGCTTTGGTTTTCTTCTCTACCCTAGAATAGGCTAGTTCACCCTACCGTCTGTGGCAGACCCCCGGCGTACTGAACTGTGATTGAGGTTGAAGTCCACCAACAGTTGCGGCAGCTTTTGCGGCAGTCTCCCGAAGCCCTGTGGCCCCATCAGTTGACAATGGCCCGCATGGTGGCACGGGGATTGCGGTTGGGTCGCAGCACCTTGATTCAGGTGCCCGCCGGGGGCCAGCACCGCCTCAGCTATCTGCTGCCGGCGTTGATGTGGCCGAGTGCCACGTTGCTCTGTGCCACAGTGTCCGTGCAGGCGCAAATCTTGGGAGAAGAGATCCCTTGGCTCCGGCAGACCCTGCAGTTGCACAAGCCCGTCCTGCAAAAAGACCGTTGGCCGGATCCCGATTTTCAGGGGTTGCTGCTGGTGGATCCCCTGGACTGGCTGCGGGCTCGCTTGAGGGGAGCAGAGATGCCGACTGGGATCCCTCTCATCCTGGACGGAGCCGAAGACCTGGAAGAGTGGGCCTACCAGGCGCTGACGGTCACCCTGGAAGCCAGTCACTGGCAGCAACTGCGGCAGATCTTCCCTGCCGAGGCGGAGCGGCTTTCCCAGGCCCAGGTGAATTTAGCCCTGCAGCTTTTGCGGCGACCGCTTTCTCGCTGCCTCCTGCAGGCAGATGAACAGGCTCACCTGGAGGCAGCGCTGTCTTTGGTGGTGAGCTACGCCGGCTGGCTGCCGGATCCTTGGGATCAGCTCCGCCAGCGGCTCTGCGCCGAGGGGGATCCCGCTTCCCGCTGGGTTTGGTGGGCGGAAACTGACCGCGAGACCGGTCGCCTCACCCTTTACCACAGCCCGGCGGCTCTACACGAGTGGCTGGCACCCATCTGGGCCACTCAGCCGGTAGTGATCATCGGCGAGGCCCTGGACCTGGATCGGCAGGCGGAGGCCTATCGTTGGCGCCTGGGCTTGCCAGATCTGACGCCCTTGCGCTTCAGCTCAGGCGAGGATTGGATCCGTTCCGGCGGGGAGCCCTTGCCGAGCCTTTCCCTCTACTTGCCGCGGCTGCCCTTGCCCAACAGCCCCCTCTTCCGGGAGCACCTGTTGCAGGAGCTAAGGAGCCTGATCCCGCAGGTGCAGGGCTTTGTGGTGGTGCTGGTGTCGGATCAACCTCTGCAGGTACAGGTGGGGGCTGCTTTGGCTGCCGAATTTGGCTCGCGGGTGCGGGTAAACAGCCTATTTCCCGGAGAAAAGGGCATTTTGGTCTGCGACTGGCCCTACTGGCTGCAGCACAAGGCCAGCCTGCCCTGTCCGGAACTGCTGGCCATTGCCACCTTGCCCTTTCCCTCGATGGAGGATCCAAGGGTGGCCGGACGGGTGCAGTATCTGCAGCGCACCCAACAGGACTGGTTCCGCCAATACCTCTTGCCAGTGGCGGCCAGCCAATTGCAGCGGGCTGTTGCACCTCTGCGACAAGGCGCAGAAGCAGGTGAAGCCTCCGGCTTGCCCACCCGCTGGGTGGCGATTTTGGA
This sequence comes from Synechococcus sp. JA-3-3Ab, assembly GCF_000013205.1. Taxonomy (NCBI): domain Bacteria; kingdom Bacillati; phylum Cyanobacteriota; class Cyanophyceae; order Synechococcales; family Synechococcaceae; genus Synechococcus; species Synechococcus sp. JA-3-3Ab. Next base: position 1,170,486 of record NC_007775.1, read on the forward strand.
TAGCCGCATCGTTGCCCGCAGCTATGGCGTTGCCCTCCTCAATGCCTTGGGGCCAGCCCTGCGCATCCAGCAGCGCAGCCAATTGTTCGTTTAGGGATCCCCTTGCCCCCAGCCCCTCTCCCTCAGGGAGAGAGATAGGCAGATTTGTATCCTAGAGAGCTAAAGCCAACAGGGATCCGGGCTATCCTGAGTTCAGTCTGCTCTCAGCTTCCTCTTCAGAAACCATGACCAGTCCTGCTCTCAGCCCCGATACAGAACGGCGCGCCCAAGCGGTTTGGAAGTCGTTGCGGCAGGCCATCGTGGAAAGCTCGGGCTTCCGCGGATGGCTCCAAGGACGGGAACTGCCCAGCCAGGAGGCTGACCTGGATCGTCTGGTACATCGCTACCTGGAGCAAACCCTCTCTCACCTGGCCTACTAGGTTCCCCACAGCAGCAACCAGAAAGGTAGGGTCAGCAGGGCCGCCACGTAGCCTAGGGCCAAGGCTGCTGCTGTTAGCTCCCGATCCAAGTCGTATTCCTCCGCCAGCACCAGGGTGGCAATAGCAGGAGGCATGCCGGTCTGCAAGACCAGCACCAGCTTGGCCAAGGGGGGATAGGGGGTCAAGGCTAACCCCAGGCCCACCAAAAGGGGCAGGACAACAATTTTGATGAAGAGGGCCGCGGCGGCGGGGCGAAGGGATCCCCAGTGCGGCACCTGGGCTAGCCGTATGCCCAAAAGGATTAAGCTCAAGGGAATCGTGCTCCAGGCAAAGGCAGTCAGCCCTTGGGCCAGCCATTCTGGGAGAGGGTGGCGAGCCATTGCCAGGCCGACAAAGAAAGACCAGAGAGTGGGACTGCTTAGGACGCGGAGCGTGGCCTGCCAGGGAGGGGTGAAGGAAGCGCTGTAGCGGCTGGCAACCCAGACTCCCAGACCGTAGGCGGCCAAGAGGGTGCCCAACAGGTCGTAAAACAAAGCCCAGCCAAAGTAGGCGCTCCCGCCCACCGCCAAGCAGATGGGGTAGCCCAAATAACCCGTATTTCCCAGGGTGGCTGTCAGGTAAAAGCTGCCTCGCCGGGCTCTGCTCCAAAGCCAGGGATCCCCCTCTTTCTTCCCCTGCCAGGTGTGGTGCTGCCACTGCAGCCAGGCACTGGCCAGGGTATACCCTAGCCCTGTGGCCAGCCAGCAGACCAAAGGGGCCGCCCAGAGCTGGCCAGAGAGGTCCGCCGTCTGCATAAACCCAAGGGTGCCCAGGGGAACCCCCACCCAAAACATGAAGCGGCCCAGCGCTTGGGGATTTAGCCAATGGCGCCAGGGGGGAGGTAGCCCTCTCTGCAGGACAAACCCCAGCAGCGTCCAGCCCAGCAGGGGGAGGTAGACCTGAAAAAGAGTGGTGAGCACGCCTTCTAGAAGCCGAGGGGAAGGGATCCCTGCGGAGGGGTCTGCGGCTGTTCGCGCAGGGCAAAGATGCGTAGGATCACCTCCTCCACGACGCGGTCGGGGGTAGAGGCACCGGAGGTAATACCAATCTGCACTGGCCCGTCGGGCAGCCACCCCTCGGTAACAATTGGGTCTTGGTGGAGGGGCTTGTGGCGGATGCGGTTGGGGGGCTGGATGCAGTCGGGGCCATCGATGTGATAGGAGGGCAGCCCCTTGGCCAGGGCAATTTCTTGCAGGTGGGTGGTGTTGGAGGAGTTAAACCCGCCGATTACCACCACCACGTCCAAGGGCCGCTCCAGCAGCTCGAACATGGCGTCCTGCCGTTCTTGGGTGGCGTTGCAGATGGTGTTAAAGCTCATGAAGTGCTTGTCCAGCTCCTGGGGGCCATATTTGCGCAGCATGGTGGTCTCAAACAGCTTGGCAATGGCGCGCGTTTCCCCTTCCAGCATCGTGGTCTGGTTGGCGATGCCGATCCGCTCCAGATCCCGATCCGGATCGAAGCCGGGAGATGTGGCCTTGCCGAAGCGGCGCCGAAATTCTGCCGCATCTCCGCCGTGCAAAATGTAGCGGGCGACCCATTCCGCCTCTTCCAGGTTCAGCACCACCAGATATTTTTGGGCAAAGGAGCTGGTGGCCACGGTTTCTTCGTGGTTGTACTTGCCGTGGATCACAGAGGTGAATTGAGCGGCGCGGTGCTTGTCCACCTGGTTCCAGACACGGGATACCCAGGGGCAGGTGGTATCGACGATCTCGTTGCCCTGCGACCGGAAAAACTCCATTTCTGAGACACTTGCCCCGAAGGCAGGCCAGATCACCACGTCCTCAGGCCGGATCTGGGAAAAGTCTTTCTTGCCGTCCGGGCCTTTCTCCACAAAGCGGATCCCCATCTCCTGCAGGTGGCGGTTGACCAGGGGGTTGTGGATGATCTCGTTGGTGATCCAGATCTGGCGATCCGGAAAGCGGCGCCGCGCTTCGTAGGCATATTCCACCGCCCGTTCCACCCCCCAGCAGAAGCCAAAGGCCTTGGCCAGATGGATGGTGATATCCCCCTGCCGATAGCAGTAGGACTGGGCGCGGATCTGCTCCACCAGGGGGCTTTTGTAGGTGGTTTGCAGCTCCCGTTGGGCCTGATCCTTGTGCTCTTCAAACCCTTTGGCAAAGTAGTTGCTGGAGCTGCGCAGGGCCTTGCGCAGGGCGCGCGGATCCTGGGGGGAGCTAGCCGGGGAAGAGGGTTGGGAATGAGGCATGGTTGTCACTCGGGCTGTGCACCGCTAACAGCAAAGGGATCCTCTCTCAGCTTACGCCCTGTCTTGAGTGCGTGGGTCACTCCGGCGGCAGGACAGCCCACAAAAATCTGAAGGGATCCCAGACTCGATCGGCAAGAGCCAGGGCGGCTAAGGCAGCGGCTGATCTTGCCTTTCCAGTTGCTGCAGCCGTTCCTGGAGCTGACGGGCAGTCAGGGAGAAGCTGCGCCCCGGCCAAAGCAAAGAGCCCAGCCCCGCCGTCAACAGGCCCAGGCCGATGGCCACGGCGATGAGCAATCCCAAGGGCAGCTCCACCGAGCGCCAAATTAAAAAATGGACGGTCAGGGGGGTGGGGTTTTGTCCGGCCAGGACTGCCACTCCCAAAGCCAGCAGCAGTGTCAAGGCCAGGTTGAACAGCAGCAGCATGAGGGATCCCGTCGCAACAGTTCTATTCTGCCTTGCTGGCCGACGGAGCAGCCCAGGGCTGCACTGTGCCATCGGGCAGGATGGCGCCGCTCAGGTCAGCGCCCGTCAGCACTGCTCCGCCTATTTTTGCCCCGCTCAGGTCGGATCCCTGCAGTTGGGCGCGGGTTAGCTTGGCTTCCCAAAGGTAGGCCCCGTGCAAGTTGGCTTCCCGCAAATCGGCAAAGCTGAGATCGGCGCCGATCAAGTTGGCTTCCCAAAGGTTGGCCCCGCGCAGGTTGGCCCCCATCAGGTTGGCGGAGCTGAGATCGGCCCCCCGCAGATCGGCCTCCTGCAAGTTAATTCCACTCAGCTTGCCAAAGGAAAGGTTGGCCCCTCTCAGATTCGCCCCCTGCAGGGTGGCGCGCACCAGATCCACGCCCACCAGGTTGGATTCTTGAAAGTTGCGCTCGCCGGCGGCATATTCTGCCAGCAGCTCCTCTGCAGTGGTCACTCGGGGCATGGCCGGGTACCCCCAATTGCCGAGTTTATTTCAGCAACCCTTGATTGCCAAACGAGGTGCTAATGACTCAATGCTAAATGTTGGCCATTATACCGTCCATCTACAGCCGCTTGCGGCTCACGGCGGGCAAGAAGGGATCCCCACCCCTGTCCCATCTGCCCTCTGGGGAGAGGGCGGGGTTGCTTCTGCCACCTTTTCAATGTGCAGCTCCAAGTAGCCGGTGGCCGGATCCGGCTGGCGGGAGAAGCGGTACTCCAGGCTGTCGGCGAGGACGATCTCGGCGGTGGTGTAGATGAGGCAGCCGGGGCGCAGGTGCCCTCCCCAAGTTCGGCCCTGGGCATCGGCAACGGCGAGGTGAAGATGGACTCCGTCCGGGCACAGGGATCCGCTCAAAGCCAGGATCTCCAGGCGTTCCGACAATAGGTAATCCTCGGTTTGATCGGCCAGGCGCAGGGTGGCTTGGCTGAGGCTGCCGACGGCGCTGAGGACAAACCCCGCCTGCAGGGGTTGCTGGCGGGCAAAGCGCTCCAATTCCTGCTTTAGGTCTTGGCCGGGCAGCAGGCGCAAGGGGTAGACGCGCAGGGATCCCGTGGGTAGAGGCTGGGGGCGGCCAGCAGCAGCGCTCCCCGGTCGCCAGCCCGGCTTGACCACCGGGTAGGCGCGGGCGATCACCAGGCAGTCGTCGGGCACAGGGTAGCGGGCAGGGATGGTGGAACCGGCGGCGATGGTGACATCGGATCCTATCTTGAGGGGAGCCACCAGCACCGAGTTGGCCCCTGTCTTGCTGCGATCGCCGATTTCTGTGAAGTGCTTCTGCTGGCCGTCGTAGTTGGCGATGATCGTGCCGGCGCCAATGTTGACCTGGGATCCCAGCTTGGCGTCGCCCAGGTAGGCCAGGTGGGCGGCGTTGGTATGGGATCCGATCTGGGCGTTTTTGATTTCCACAAAGTTGCCGATGCGGCAGCCGTCGCCGATCTGGCTGTGAGGGCGCACGTGGGCGTAGGGGCCTACCCAGACGCGATCCCCGATCTGGCTGTGGCTGACCACCGAGTAGAGGATGTGGCAATCGGAGCCGATGGTGCTGGACTCGATCCAACTGCCCGGCCCTAGACGAGTGCGCGGCCCAATGCGACAGACGCCCCGCAGGTGGGTTTGGGGTTCGATCACCACATCGGGGGCCAATTCCACCGTCTCTTCCAGGCTGACGCTGTCGGGATCCACAAAGGTGACCCCGGCTTCCATCCAGGCTTCCTTGAGGCGATCCTGCAGAATCTGGTAGGCTTGGGCCAGTTGGCGGCGGTCGTTAATGCCGACGATTTCCCGCGCATCCTCGGCGTCCAGGGCGATGGCGGTGTCCAGAAGTTTAACGGCCTCGGTGAGGTAGTACTCCTGCTGGGCGTTGTTCCGGCCCAGACGGGGCAGCACCCTTGCTAGGGCCGGCCAGTGGAAACAGTACACCCCGCTGTTGATGCGGCGATTTTGCCGTTGGGCCGGGGTGCAGTCTCGCTCTTCCACCAACTCCAGGATCCGCTGCTGGGCATCGCAAAACACCCGCCCATAGCCGTAGGGATCCGCCACCTGGGCCGAGAGCAAGGTCACATCCGGTTGAACTTGGCGGTGGCGCTCCAGCAGCGCCTGCAGGGTTTCCGCCCGCAACAGAGGCACATCCCCGTTGACCACCAGCAGATCCCCCTGAAAATTCTCCAGAACGGGCAGAAGCTGCTGCACCGCATGTCCAGTGCCCAATTGCTGCGCCTGCTCCACAAATTCGACCGGGTACTCCTGCAGGGCTCGGCGCACTTGCTCCTGCTCGTACCCCACAATCACCAGACAGCGCTGGGGTTTCAACGTCAGCACCGTGCGCAGCAGCCGCTCGATCAAAGACAGGGATCCCAGCTTGTGCAGCACCTTGGGCAACTGCGACCGCATGCGGGTGCCCTTGCCCGCCGCCAGGATCGCCACCGCCAGATCTCGTTCTGCCATGTTCCCCCCAGACTCTGCCCCCATAAAGTATATGCGGCAGGATCCTGCTCAAACTGTAGCTTGACAGAGCCGCGTGCCACTTGAGCTAGCCTAGTGGCACGTGTAGGTGGGGCAGACGATGGCGGAGAGCAAAAGCTCTGATACCCCCCTTCAGAAACGTCAGCGCCTGGTGCGCGAGGTGGCCAGTTGGCTGGCGGTGCTGGGGGTGCTGATCCCAGGGCTGCAGCGTTTTTACATGGGCCACAGGCGCTGGGGCTGGGGCTACTTGGTGCTGGGGCTGATGGTGTTCGTTCCTTCCATCCCGTTGCAGCTCCTCGGCTACGGGGTACGCGCCCTTTGTTTGCTGGAAGGGCTGTGGTTTCTCACCATGACCAATGAGGACTTCGATTTTCGCTTCAATCGAGATCTCATCGAGCTGGACTGGACCAGTGCGAAAAGTCGGGAAGTCCGGGATCCCGAGCAGCAGTTGGAGATCCAGTTGAAGCAGGGCTTGATTACCCGCGCCGAATACGAGGAGCGCCGCCGCTACCTTCGCGAGATCTCGTGAGTGGGACTGCGATTGCTCCAAGATATTTCCGACCTATCCCCCCTCCACAGCAAGCCCGTTGACACCCTCCCCACTCTCAGACCAAGAAAACGACTGGCGATGCTTAGAAGGGGTGGGCGGTTCTTCCCCATAATCTAGGGACAGGCCCGACCGACCTTCGCCAGAATCCCATAAAAGTGCGGTTTCGCGCTGGCTGAAGCTGTCCTAGTGTAACAAAATATTAAGAGGAGCCGCCGGGCTAGCGTCCCGTTTGGGAGGCCACGCTTGGATTGGTTCCTAACCGACACCTTGCATCCATCTCAGGACACATGGCCATGTACAACAATCGTCGCGGTTTTCTTCGTTGGCTGGCGCTTGGTTTTGGCTCGCTGGTGGGCCTGTTGCCTGCCTTGGCTCAGCGCCGTTTTAACCGTGCCATTGCCCAGGGTGCTGCTTCGGGCCCCAAAGCGGCTGAGCCGGAGTTCGTTAAAGTGGCAACGCTAGAAGATCTTAAAGAAGGCCCCTTCAAGGTAGAAGACGCCTTTGGGAAAAACACCGCCACCCTTTGGCTAGTCGGGGATCCCCAAAAGGAAGACTCGCTGCTGGCTCTGGATGCAGCCTGTCCCCATGCCGGCTGCGACGTGGACTGGCGGGGGGAGAACTTCGTCTGCCCCTGCCATGGCTCAGTTTTTGCCGCCGATGGCAGCCGTACCCGTGGCCCGGCCAATGCCGACCTGACCGCCTACAAAGTTAAGGTGGAGAAAGGGGAAATCTTCGTGGCCAGAACCTGACCTTGTCCCCCCAGGGTCAACCAGACTAGCCAGCAAGGGGTCGAGCCTGCTAGGGCGCCCATGCCTCGTACCTACCGCTTCTTGTTTGTCTCCACCCCCGTTGGGCCCCTGGGATCGGGAGCTGGCGGCGGGGTGGAGCTCAACCTTGTCAACTTGGCGCGGAGCCTGCTTGAGAGGGGAGCCCAAGTGCGCGTGCTGGCCCCTGAGGGCTCCTGCAGTGTCGACTTGCCGGAAGGGGTGATCGAGGCGGTGGCCGGCCTCCCCCCGCCCTATGCCCAGAGCCAGCGCCGCGACGAGCCGGTTTGCCTTTCCATCCCTTCTCTGTTGGCCAACCTCTGGCGGCGGGCTGCCCAACTGCAGGATGAGTTTGAGCTCATCGTGAACTGGAGCTACGACTGGCTCTCGTTCTACCTGACAGGTTTTTTCCGCACGCCGGTGGCCCATATCGTCAGCATGGGCTCCCTTAGCGATGCCGTTGACCAGGCCTTGGAGCGCATCGCGCGCACCTATCCTGGCCGGCTGGCGGTACACTCGCGAGCCCAAGCCCAGACCTTTGCCTTTGCCCGGGCCCAGATGGCGGCTGGTCGGGATCCCTTTGTCTATTTGCCCTGCGGCGTCGACCTCAGCCGCTACGAGTTTGTGCCAGAGGGGAACGGATCCCTGTGCTGGGTTGGCCGCATTGCCCCCGAAAAGGGCCTGGAAGACTGCGCCGCCCTGGCCGAGAAGACGGGGAGGCCGGTGCTGATCCTGGGCCACCTGCAAGACCCGGCCTACTGGCAGCAGATTCGAGAACAGTACCCGCGGGCTCAATTGGATTACCGGGGGTTTTTGCCCACCTCTCAGATGCAGCGGCTCTTGGGCCACTGCTCGGCCTTGATCATGACCCCTAAGTGGGTGGAAGCCTTCGGCCTGGTGGCGGTGGAAGCCTTGGCCTGCGGTGTGCCGGTGATCACCTACCGCCGCGGCGGGCCGGCGGAAATTGTCCGCGATGGCGAGACCGGCTGGGTGGTGGAGCCAGACGACGTGGCAGCTCTGGCAACAGCGGTGGAACGCCTGGATCAGATCGCTAGAAGCCGCTGCCGACAGCACGCAGAAGAGCACTATTCCCTGCAGGCCATGACAGAGCGGTTTCTGGCCTGGAGCGAGCAAATTGTCCAGGATCCGATCCCGGCAGCCCGCTAGGGAGAAGACAGGCAATGGTACTATTTGATTTTGATGCCTGGGGCCGGATGACCAGCCCACTGACGCGGACACTTCGACTCACGACGGGGAAACCACCATGACGACTGGGAAAGAATCTGTTGCGCTGGTGCGATCAGAGGTTCGTCGGCGGTCACAGGTTCTGGGAACGCAGGTGATCAGCCAAGCCAATGCCGCCCGGCTTGGAGTAGTTAGCGAAGTTTGGGCAGATCTGGAAGCTAGGCAAGTCCTGGTGCTAGGAGTGCTGGAAAAGGCCTTTGCCGGATCGCCGCGTTTTCTGGAGCTGCGGCAGGTCACGGCCCTAGGACAAGACGCCATCCTCGTCCCCAGCGATGAAGTCTTCGAGGACTTGGAGTTGGAGGGTCTCAGCCGGGTAGTCGGCAGCGAGGTGATTACCGAAGAAGGGATCCGCCTTGGAAAAGTCAAAGATTTCGAATTCAACTCCGTCTCCGGCCTAATCACCGGTTTGATCCTCTCCAACCTCGGCCTGACCTTTTTGCCCGGCTTTATCCTCAGCACCTACCTGCTCTCTGCTGATGAAATCGTCTCCATCGGCGGCGATCGCCTCATCGTGGCCGATGGCGCCGAAACCCGCCTAGCCCAACTGACCAAAGGGATCTTGGAAACCCTCGGCCTGGGCAAGCCCTCCTGGCTGGTCGACACTGGCTCCGCCCCCGCCCTGCCCAGGGCCGTTGATGAACCTGCCGTCGAGGAAAACTACGAGGAAGTATACGACGAAGAATACGAGGGCGAAGAAGAGGAATATCCCGAAGCAGAGCCTGAACCCCAGGCCGAGGCGGCGCCTCCTCGTCGGCCCGAGCCTGCTCCTGCTGCCGAGCAGCCAGAATGGGAGCAAGAGTACGTCAAAGCAGAAGCCCCCCCTTCCGAGCCAGCTCCTGACTCTGCCCCGGCCGCTCCCAGCTCCCCTTTGGATAGGGACCCCTGGGAGGAGAATACCGGGGAGCCAACCTGAGCTCTGAGCCCGGCTTCGCTCCTCTTCCCAAAGTGACGGCCCAGGGGTGACCCCATGTCAGCCGGAGCGCCTGAGCCTGAGAACTCTTCCTGGATTGGAAAAAACCAGACTGACCGGACAGTCGCCGCAAAAAGTCGGCAAAGGCGTGAGTTTTCCCTGCTCGGGGATCCCCTAGGTTGGCAGGGCAGGATCGGCCTCGGCCAAAAAGCGCAAAGCCACCGATAAAAAAGCTTGCGGCGCTTCGATGTGGGGAAAAGCAGCCCCTGGCAGTCGATAGATCGGCACCTCTGGGCGCAAGGCACGATACCGCTCCGCCTGTTCTGATCCAGTAAGGCGGTTGTTTTCTCCCCAGACCAGAGCCATCGGCTTGTCCACCACGCGAAAGTCCTCCTGAATGGGCAAGTTAAGCTTGCCGGTCAAAAAAGAACGGGGGGCAAATTGGGCCCCCGCCTGGTGGGCCGCCTGATAGTAGTAGTCCACCACCGCCTCATCCAGAGCGTACCCAGGGGAGAACAGGCTCTGCTCCGTAAATAGACGTACACTCCAGGGGGTGGTGATGACGTTGTAAAAGGCCAGCCCCAAAACCGGCAAGCTGAGAAGACCATACACCGCCTCAGCCAAAGGGATCCCTAGCGCCTCGGGGACAAGGCTGTTGTCTCCTAGAGGGGCGATGAGCAGCAGCTTCTGCCAGTGCTGAGGCTGCAGCCGGGCCGAGCGCAGCACAAACCCTGCCGAGAGAGAATTGGCAATGGCGTGGCAGGGGCGCCCGATCACCTGGCCGACAAAATCCCCGATCATCCGGACATATAGGTGGCCGGTGTACTCCAGATCGGGGCGCTCCGAGTTGCCCCAACCCAACAAATCCAAAGCGTAAACCTGATAGTGCTGGCCCAACTCCGCCATCACGGCGCGAAACTCGTAGCTGGAAGAGCCGGCCCCGATGCCGTGCAGCAGCAACAAGGGCTGGCCGGATCCCGCAACCTTGTAAAACAGACGGTGGCCGCGCCAAAAATAGTGCCTCTCCTCCCCCGGCAAGAGGCTGGGCAGAGGCTGGGTTCGAGAAGCGATCCAGGCGTTGAGCACGGCCAGGGCACTTACCCCGCCGGCCGCAACCCAGAGGCCGGTTTTGAGAACTTGGCTCAGCTCCTTCATGCTCAGCGGCCCCAGCTAAGGCCAGACGGCTACTTTTTCTTGAGGCGGTAAGTGATGCGCCCTTTGTTCAGGTCATAGGGGCTGAGCTCTACCTTGACCCGGTCGCCGGGCAAGATCTTGATGTAGTTGCGGCGGATCTTGCCGGAGATGTGGGCAAGGACGTTAAAGCCGTTGTCCAGGTCCACCCGGAACATGGCGTTGGGCAAGGACTCGGTAACCACCCCTTCCACTTCAATGGCGTCTTCTTTAGACAAGGAACCCTCCTTAAAAAACAACACAACAGAAATATCGATAGGAAACCCGCCCTGTTAAGAGCGAGTTAAGAGCCGAAACAATACTCCACCTCTTCTATCCTAGCCGTTGCCGCCCTTCAGCAAGGGATCCCTAGGACTGAAAAGGGGTGCGATCCGTCAAAATCTCAGCCCCAGAGTCCGTGATCAAGACCGTGTGCTCAAACTGGGCCGACCAAGAGCCGTCCACCGTCACCACCGTCCAGCCATCCGAGAGCACCCGCGTGGCCTCTCCCCCTGCATTCACCATCGGCTCGATTGCCACCGTCATGCCGGAGCGCAGCTTGGGATTGGGAAGGTCGCGGGTGCGGTAGTGGGGAAACTGCGGCTCCTCGTGCAAGTTGCGCCCCACGCCGTGGCCGACGTACTGCTTCACCACGGAGTAGCCCCGCCCCTGGATGTAGTCCTCGATGGCGCCTGAGACATCCTGCAGCCAGACGCCGTGGCGCACGTGGTCAATGCCCGTCTGCAGCGCTTTGGCCGCTGTGTCGATCAGGTCGCGGGCGGCATCGCCGAGGGGCTCCAGGCCAATGGTGATGCAAGAGTCGGCATGCCAGCCTTCGACCATGGCGCCAAAATCCACCTTGACGATGTCCCCCGGCTGCACCACTTTGCGGGGGCTGGGGATCCCGTGTACCACCTCATGGTTGACGCTGACACAGACACAGGCGGGAAAGCCGTAGTAGCCCTTGAAGCTGGGCAGGGCATTCAACTCCGCTACCCGCCGCTCGGCATAGGCATCGATGTCTGCCGTTGTCCAGCCTGGCTCCAGACACTCGGCAATTTCCTGCAGCACCTGGGCCACCACCCGCCCGGCCCGCCGCATCTTCTCCACCTCCCGGCGGGACTTGATCTCAATGAGCTGCATGCCCCGCCGCGGGGAGAGATTTCCCGCCCCCGTCTTGATCACGCTGTCCTCCTGAAGCCTTCCAAGAGAGCCCGCAGATGTTCTTGTACCGATTCCATCGGCTGGTTGCCATCGATCCGTCGCAGACGACCCCTGGCCTCGTAAAAGTCGATCAGCGGAGCCGTCTGCTCCCGATACACCTGCAAGCGTTTGAGGATCACCGCCTCATCGGCATCGTCGCTGCGCCCCTGCTCCTTGCCGCGGGCCAACAGCCGTGCCACCACCACGTCGTCCGGCACTTCCAGGTTGAGAACGTGGTCGTAGTCTTGCCCCAACTCCCGCAACAGCTCTTCTAAAGCCTCCGCCTGCGCCAGGGTGCGGGGGAAGCCGTCCAGGATCCAGCCCTGCGCTGGCGAGTGTTGCAACTGGCCCTTCACCATCCCAATTAACACCTCGTCAGGCACCAGCTCTCCCGCATCCATGTACACCTTAGCCTGGCACCCCAGCGGCGTTTGGGCTTTCACCTCTGCCCGCAGCAGGTCGCCTGTAGAAATTTTGGGCGTGTGGTAGATCGCTGCCAGCCGCTCTGCCTGGGTGCCCTTGCCCGCTCCCGGCGGCCCCAAAAAGATTAACCTCGGCACTATTGCTTGACCATCCCTTCGTAACGCTGCGAAATGACGTAGGTCTGGATCTGTTTGGAGGTCTCGATCGCCACCCCCACCAGGATCAGCAGCGAAGTTGCCCCCAAGCCCTGAAAAGTGGTGATGCCGGTCGCCCGCTCCACCGTCGTCGGGATGATGGCCACCGCACACAAGAACAAGGCCCCCAGCAGGGTCAGCCGGTTGAGGATCCCTTCGATGTACTCAGCAGTGGCCTTGCCCGGGCGGACTCCCGGAATGCTGGCCCCCATCTTCTTCAGGTTCTGCGCCAGATCCACCGGGTTAATGATCAAAGAGGCGTAGAAATAGCTGAAGAGGAGGATCAGCACGAAGTAGAAGGGAATGTAAAACCAAGAGGTAGGGGCCAAAAGGTTGGCCACCTGCACCAAAGTCAGGTTCTGGGTGTACTGGGCCAAGGCAAAGGGCAGGGACATCACCGAGTAGGCAAAGATGATCGGCATCACGCCCCCCTGGTTTAGCCGCAGGGGCAGGTAGCTCTTCTGCTCACGGAATAGCTTGTTGCCCACCTGGCGCTTGGCGTAGACAATAGGGATTTTGCGGCTGCCCTCCTGGACGAAGACAATGCCGACAATGGTGGCTAGGAAGACGGCCATCAACACCAAGATGCCGCCGATGGTGCTGCTATCAGCACGGGCTAGGCTGATGGTCTGGCCCAGAGCGCGGGGCAGCGTGGCGACAATGTTGACGAAGATCAACAGCGACGGCCCACTGCCCACCCCCTTCTCCGTGATCATCTCCCCCAACCACATGACAAACATGGAACCTGCCGTCAGGGCCAGGGTGGTGGAGGCCACAAAGGCCAACTCGTTGCTGGTGTTGGCGAACTCCCGCACCCAGAAGGAGATGCCGATGCCCTGGATGATGGCCCAAATCAGGGTAACGTAGCGGGTGTACTGGGAAATCTGTCGCCGCCCCTGCTCCCCCTCGTTTTTCTGCAGGTTCTCCAGGGCCGGAATGGCCGAGACCAGCAGTTGCATGATGATGGAGGCGTTGATGAAAGGCAGGATGCCGAGGGCGAAGATCCCCAAAGCGGAGATACCGCCGCCCGAGAAGACATCCAGAAAGCCAAACACAGGACTGTTGGCGGCTTCGGCGGCAAAGCGAGCTCGGTCAATACTGGGGATGGGAATGTAAATGCCCAGCCGCACCAACAGCAACAGGCCTAGGGTAAGAAACAGACGTCTGCGCAGGCCAGAAGCCATGGCCATCTGCATGAAGGTCTCTTGGGCGGAGGGAGCGGAGCCTCGTGAGTCAGCCATAAATCTAGAAAACCTCGCGGAAGGGAAAGGCAAGGTGAGCTATTTACCACTCTACGCTGCCGGTGGGAAAGTCGGCAAAATAGAGAAGCTGCAAACTGCAGCCCAATTTTAGGATCCAGCGGAAGCAGTCTGGGATCCCACGAGCTCCACCCGACCCCCGGCTGCCTCGACCTTGGCTCGGGCTGAGGGGGTGATGGCAGCCGCTCTGATCGTCAGGGGCACGCCCACTTCCCCGTCTCCCAAGATCTTCAGCGGGCCATCGTTGGTGGTCACGATCCCCAAATCCATCAAGCTTTCCAAGCTGACCTCGCTGCCAGCGGGCAACTTGGCCAAAGCGCGCAGGTTGATCAGGGTGTACTGGGGGCGCCGCACGTAGCGGGGGAAGTGCTTGAGCTTGGGCAGCCGCCGATAGAGGGGGGTCTGGCCTCCCTCAAAGCCGGGCCGGGGACCGCCTCCTTTGCGCGCCTTCTGTCCCCGCATTCCCTTGCCACAGGAGGCTCCCTGTCCAGCAGCGATGCCACGGCCCAGGCGTCGTCGCCGCCGCGTCGAACCTGGTTGGGGGCGAATGTCTTCTAGTCGCATACTGACCTCCGGCTAACTTGCTGTTACTTACCAAACAGGCGGCGCACGTCGATCCCTCTATCTTCAGCTACCTGCTCAAAGGTGCGCATCCGCCGCAGCGCGTCAATGGTGGCACGGGCGTTGTTGAGGGGGTTGCTGGATCCCAGTTGCTTAGCCAGACTGTTGCGCACGCCCGCCAGCTCCAGAACCGTGCGCACCGCTCCCCCGGCGATGACCCCTGTCCCGGGAGCTGCCGGCATCACCAGGACAGTGGCCCCACCGCCTGATCCCCGCATGGGATGGGGTACAGACAGACCCTTGGTGAGGGGCACTTCGATTAGGTGCTTTTTGCCATCCACAACTCCTTTGCGCACAGCCCCGATGACGTCGTTGGCTTTGCCCACGCCAACCCCCACCTGGCCGCGCTCGTTGCCCACCACCACCACGGCCCGGAAGCTCAGCTTTTTGCCGCCCTTAACTACTTTGGTGACGCGCCGGATCTGGATGACCCGCTCCTGCCACTCGCTAGTCTGCTCTTCGCGGCTCTTTTTGCTTCTGCGACGTTCTCTTTGCTCAGCCATATGCCATCTCCTCAGGGCCTAGAACTGTAAGCCTGCTTCGCGGGCGGCTTCCGCCAGGGCCTGGACACGCCCGTGGTAGAGCTTGCCGCCGCGGTCGAACACCACTTGACAAATGCCTGCCTGTAAGGCCCGTTGGGCGACGGAGCGACCCACCACGGCGGCAGCCTCTCGGGTGGCCGTGCCAATGTCTTTGAAGGCTTCCCGCAGCTCCCTGTCCAGCGTGGAGGCAGAGACTAAAGTGTGCTGGGCTACATCGTCGATCACCTGGGCGTAGATGTGGCGATGGGAGCGAAACACGGCCAAACGGGGCCGCTCGGGCGTCCCGAAGACCTTGCGGCGAATGCGGCGATGGCGACGTTGGGTGGCAGCTTTGCGAGTGATTTTCATAGCTACTTCTTGGCCTTCCCGGATTTACCTGCTTTGCGACGAACCTGTTCCCCTACATAGCGAATCCCTTTGCCCTTGTAGGGCTCTGGCGGACGGACGGCCCGAATCCGCGCCGCCGTGTTGCCCACCAGCTCTTTGTCGATACCTGAGACGACGATGACGTTGTTGCCCTCAACCGCTATTTGGATCCCTGGCGGGAAAGGGATCTCCACTGGGTGGCTGTAGCCAACGTTCAAGATTAACTTGTTGCCCTGGGTGGAAGCCCGGTAGCCCACACCCACCAATTCCAGCCTGCGCTCAAATCCCCTAGATACGCCGTCCACCATGTTGGCAACCAAGGTGCGGCAGAGGCCGTGCAGTTGGCGGGCCGGGCGAGACTCGTTGACCCGGCTGACCTTGAGCGTCTGGGCTTCTTGATGCACCGCAATCAAGGGGGGCAAACTGCGAGACAGTTCTCCCTTCGGGCCTTTTACCGAGATCTGCTGCCCCTCGATCTGAACCTCTACCTTGGCAGGAAGGGCGATGGGGCGTTTGCCAATGCGAGACATGGGCCAACTCCTGGCAAGAGAACAACTCAATAGACGTAGCAGAGCACTTCGCCGCCGATGCCCTGCTTGCGAGCATCCCGGTCGGTCATGATGCCGTTGGAGGTGGAGATGATGGCAATCCCAATTCCTCCCAACACCCGAGGCAGTTCTTTGTGGTTGCAGTAAACTCGCAGCCCGGGCCGGCTCACCCGCTTCAGGCCATTGATGATCGGCTTACGACCTTTGCCCTTGTACTTCAACCGCAACACAAGCTGAGCGTGGATCCCTTCTCCCTCTTCCTTCCAGTCGCTCACAAAACCTTCCTCATGAAGAACGCGAGCGATGCTGCGGGTCATGCGTGTGGCCGGGACCGCCACCGATTCATGCCGAGCCATGGTGGCATTGCGAATGCGGGTGAGCATGTCGGCGATCGTGTCGTTGGTGTGGGCCATGGGTGGGTCGGTGCTCCTCGGAAGATCGATCAAGTCGAGACAATTGCAGATGGGCAAACCTTAAGAGGCAAAGGGCATGCCAAACTCTTTGAGCAGGGCACGGCCCTCTTCGTCGGTTTCGGCGGTGGTCACAATGGAGATGTCCATACCTCTGATCTGGTCTACAGAGTCGTAGTTGATTTCGGGGAAGATCAGTTGCTCGCGAATACCAAGGGTGTAGTTGCCCCGCCCATCAAAAGATTTGGGGCTGACGCCACGGAAGTCGCGGATACGAGGGAGGGCAATGTTGATCAGCCGATCCAAAAACGCGTACATGCGCTCCCGCCGCAGGGTCACCATCAGGCCAACCGGCATGCCCTTGCGGATTTTGAAACTGGCAATCGCCTTTTTGGCGCGGGTAATCACCGGACGCTGGCCCGTGATGGCGCTGATCTCGGCGATGGAGGATTCCAGGGCCTTGGCGTTTTGGGAGGCATCTCCCAGGCCGCGATTGATCACGATCTTTTCCAGACGCGGCACCTGATGGATGTTGGTGTAGCCCAACTCTTTTTGCAGCTTGGGAACGATGACGGTGTTGTAGAGGATTTGCAGACGCTGGGGCATGGTCGGTTCTCCTGGGGGCTCTGGGCTGGGTCAGAGCTCTATCGAAAAAGGGACGGCTAGTCGAGGATCTCGCCGGTTTTCTTGAGGACACGGACTTTGCGGCCATCGGCGGTGATTTGATAGCCAATACGGCTGGCCACTTCCTGCTTCTTGGAATAGAGCATCACCTTGCAGGCGTGGATCGGGGCTTCTTTGGTCTCGATGCGACCACTTTCGCCTTCCCGTTGCGGCTTGCGGTGGTAGGTTACTATGTTTACCCCTTCCACCAAGACCATGTTGCGTTCGGGAAAAACCTGCAACACCTCGCCGATTTTGCCTTTGTCGTCGCCGGAGATCACCTGGACGGTATCTCCCTTCTTGATGCGCATTTTGTAGCGTAGGCTGTTGCGGTGCTTGCGAACGCCGGTCTGCCGAATCAGCCGTCGAATTTGGCTGGGCTTGAGGGGACGAACCATTACAGAACCTCCGGGGCAAGGGAGATGATCTTGGTGAAGTTTTTCTCCCGCAGCTCGCGGGCTACAGGGCCGAAAACGCGGGTTCCGCGGGGGTTGCCGTCGTCGTTGATGATCACGGCAGCGTTGTCGTCGAAGCGGATGCACATGCCGTCGGGGCGGCGTACCGTATCGACGGTGCGGATGACCACAGCCTTGACGACGTCGGATTTTTTCACCGGCATATTGGGCAGGGCGTCTTTGACGACGCCAACGATCACATCTCCCAGGCTGGCGTAGCGACGGCCACTGCTGCCCAGGACGCGGATGCACATCAGCTTGCGGGCGCCGGTGTTGTCAGCTACCGTTAACATGGTCTGCTGCTGAATCATAGTTTCTTGACCTCCCGTATGATTTCGGCCACTCGCCAACGCTTGGTGCGGCTGAGGGGACGGGTTTCCGTAATGCGCACCAGATCCCCTTCTTGACAGCGGTTCTCTTCGTCGTGGGCCTTAAACTTTTTGGTTTTGACGACGATTTTGCCGTATTTGGGGTGGGCAACCCGGTTTTCCACAGCAACGACCACTGTCTTTTGCATCTTGTTGCTGACGACAACGCCGATCTTTTCGCGAGCAGGCATTACTCCTCCTTCTGGGTCTGAGTTGAGGACAAGGACTTGCCGCGCTTGCGCTCTGACTCAACGGTCAGCAGTTGGGCCAGCTTGTGTTTGCGCAGGCGAATGAGATGGGGCTGGTTCAACTGCCGCGTGGCCTGCTGCAAACGCAGCTCGAACAGCTCTTTCTTGACGGCGTAGATCTCCTGGCTCAATTCTTCGTCGGATAGGGCGCGAGCGTCGGCAATTTTAGGCATGGGCATGGCTCAACTCTCCTCCCTCAAATAGCGCTGGCTGCTACTTCTGTTGTTTCTGGAGCTGCTTTCTGAACAGGTTCCGGCTCCTCAAAGTTAGCCTTGGTTACAAACTTGACTTTGATCGGCAGCTTTTGGGCGGCAAGGCGCATCGCCTCTCGGGCTGTGGCTTCAGGAACTCCTCCCATCTCGAAGAGGATACGGCCCGGCTTGACGACGCAAACCCAGTATTCGGGGTTGCCTTTGCCGGATCCCATGCGGGTTTCGGCAGGCCGTTGGGTAACGGGCTTGTCGGGAAAGATGCGGATCCAGATTTGGCCTCCCCGCCGGACGTAGCGGGCCATGGCCCGACGGCTGGCCTCGATCTGCCGCGCGGTGATCCAGGCGGGTTCTAGAGCCACAAGGCCGTATTCCCCAAAGTTGATGCGGTTGCCGCGAGTCGCTTTGCCTTTCATGCGCCCGCGCTGTTGCTTGCGGTATTTGGTTCGTTTGGGGCTTAACATGGCCGTTCCTTAAATCAACTGCGATGGGGATCCCTGGATTTTCGGGTGCTGGCCCTCAGGCCTCCACTGCTGAGCGGTCTTCAAAAGTGGGCCGCCGCCGCTGCTGCCGCCGCTTGGGCTGTTGCAGGGGAACTTTTTGTTCGGGCCGTTCCTGCCCGGGGAGAACTTCTCCTTTGAAAACCCAGACCTTGACCCCAATGACACCAAAGGTGGTCTGAGCGATGTGGTCGGCATAGTCGATATCTGCCCGCAGGGTGTGCAAAGGGATCCGCCCTTCCCGGGTCCATTCGGTGCGGGCGATCTCGGCTCCGTTCAGCCGCCCGGCAATTTGAATTTTGATCCCTTGCACCCCCGCCCGCTGGGCCCGCTGGATGACCTGGCGCACGATGCGGCGAAAGGCGATCCGCCGCTCCAACTGCTGGGCGATGTTTTCTGCCAGCAAAACCGCCTCGGCATCGGCACGGGTGACCTCTACTACATTGATGCGAATGGTTCGCTCGGGGCTACCGTGTGAGCTCAGCTCTTTCTGCAGGCCCTGGCGCAGGGCGTCGAGGCCGGATCCTCCACGACCAACCACCACTCCAGGGCGAGCGGCTCGGATCTCGAGGTCGATCTGATCCGCTTTGCGTTCAATTTGAATGTCGGCCAGGCCGGCGCTGCTCAACTGCTTGGTCAGGTAGGCGCGGATGAGATCGTCCTCTCGCAGCAGGGCTGGGTAGCGAGCTGGATCGGCAAACCAGCGGCTGCGATGTTCCTTAATAACGCCGAGGCGGAAACCGGTGGGGTGAATCTTCTGTCCCATGGTGGTGTCAGTTGAGGGGTAAAGTCTGGGGGTACAGGCGTCTAGGAGGCCGTCGCCGCTTCAGGTTCTATGGGCCGGACGGCGATGGTAATGTGGCAGGTGCGCTTGCGGATTGGGTAGGCACGACCTTGGGCGCGGGGGCGAAATCGC
Organism: Synechococcus sp. JA-3-3Ab; assembly: GCF_000013205.1. NCBI lineage: Bacteria > Bacillati > Cyanobacteriota > Cyanophyceae > Synechococcales > Synechococcaceae > Synechococcus > Synechococcus sp. JA-3-3Ab. Next base: position 1,189,637 of record NC_007775.1, read on the forward strand.
TTCAGCGTCGGCCCCTGGTCAGCGTAGGCCTTGCTGATGACCAGGTCCCGAGGATCCAGGCCGTTGTTGTGTTCGGCATTGGCCACCGCCGAGCGCAGCACCTTGCGAACCGGCTCACAGGCGGCGTAGGGCATGAACTCCAACAGGATCAGGGCATCGGCATAGGTGCGCCCCCGGATCTGGTTCAGCACGCGCCGCACCTTATAGGGGGACATGCGGATGTAGCGAGCTACCGCTTTGATTTCAGGGGATGGATCGGCCATGGCGCTCTCCTAGCTTATTGCCTCTTCTGTTCGTTGCTGGACTTAACGGCGGGCAGCTTTTTTGTCACTGCCCGCGTGGCCGCGAAAGGTACGGGTGGGGACGAACTCCCCCAGCTTGTGGCCCACCATCTGATCGGTGATGTAGATGGGCACGTGCTGCTTGCCGTTGTGCACGGCGATGGTGTGGCCGATCATGACGGGCAGGATGGTGCTGGCTCGCGACCAGGTTTTGATCATGTGCTTCTCATTGCGCTCGTTCATCTTCTCGATTTTGAGAAGCAGCTTGGCATCGACAAAAGGGCCTTTTTTGAGTGAACGTCCCATAGCAACCTCAACAGTCTGGCAAGCTGGTAAGGGTCGAAAGAAAAAGAAAATTCAGGGGCGCAGCAGATGGCCGGACTCTTATTGAGCGGCCCTCCCGCTCTTGTCCCGGCGGCCGCCACGACGGCGACCGCGCACGATGAACTTGTTGCTGGGTTTGTTGCGTTTGCGGGTTTTGTATCCCAGGGTGGGCTTGCCCCAGGGGGTGACAGGGGTGCTGCGGCCGATGGGGGCTTTTCCTTCCCCACCGCCATGGGGGTGATCGACAGGGTTCATCACCGAGCCGCGCACGTGGGGACGGCGACCTAGCCAGCGGCTACGCCCCGCTTTGCCGAGGCTGAGGTTGCTGTGGTCAACATTTCCCACTTGGCCGATGGTGGCGTAGCACTCGCCTCGGATCATGCGGACTTCGCCGGAGGGCAGCTTGAGGGAGACATACTTGCCCTCTTTGGCTACTACTTGGGCGCCGGCCCCGGCGGCGCGAACAATTTGCCCACCGCGGCCGGGATACAGCTCCACGTTGTGAACCACCGTCCCCAGCGGGATCCGCTCCAGGGGCATGGCGTTGCCAAGCTCAAAGGGGGCATCGGGCCCCGCCATAATGGTGGCTCCCACCTCGAGGTTGCGGGGAGCGAGGATGTATCGCTTCTCGCCATCTTCGTATTCCACCAAGCAGATGCGGGCGCTGCGGTTGGGATCGTACTCGATGGTCTTGACGGTGGCCGGGATCCCGCGCTTGTCGCGGCGGAAGTCGATGATGCGGTAGAGCCGCTTGTGGCCGCCGCCTCGGTGGCGGCAGGTGATGACGCCGCGGTTGTTGCGCCCTTTTTTGCGGTGGATGAATTGCAGCAGCGACTTCTCCGGTCTGGGCCGCTTGCCGTTTTCGTCCCGCGACAGCTCCTCGAAGTTGGAGACCGTCATGTGGCGGGTGCTGGGGGTATAGGGTCGGAAGGTACGAATGCCCATGGCTCGAGGGGGGGTGAAGGACGGGTGGCAATAAAACTCGAAGCGGGAAGAGGGGTTTGGTTAGGTGTCGGGGAAGAGGGTGATGGAGTCGCCTTCGGCCAAGGTCACGATGGCTCGCTTGGGACGGCTGCGATAGCCGACAGAACGGCCTACCCGCCGCTGCTTGCGGGGCAGTTTAAGGGTGTTGACGGCGGTGACCCGCACGCCAAACATCTCCTCGACGGCAGCTCGGATGAGCGGCTTGGTGGCAGTGGGCATCACTTCAAAGACGTATTTGCGCTGTTCCATCAGGGCAGTTGCCTTTTCGGTGATGACGGGACGCAACAGGACATCGGCCAGGATCCGCTTGCTCTCAGTCATTGTCTTCCTCCTCTGCTGCGGCTGTTTCGGCCTCCTCGCCAGCTGGCGGCTGGGCAAGGGGCTCTGCTTCTTGGGCTAGTTCCGCTTGTCCCTGAACTTCTCGCTCTTGTGCTTGGGCCAGCTCTTCTTCCTGGGTTTCCTGAACTTGTGGGTTTGCTAGAGCTACTTGATTAGCCTGATCAGCCTGCGCCGGGGGAGCCTCTGGCTGGGCTTGAGCTTCTGCTTGCTCTTCCTGCTCCTGGCTTTGACCTTCTGCTTGTTCGACTGGCCGAGCTTCTCGCTCTGCCGCCTGAGCCTGATCTTCAAGGCGATCGGCTTGGGTTGGAGCTGCTGCTGCCGCGCCGGATCCCCAGCGGGCCTTGAGCTTCTCCAGGGCAGAGGTGGTAATCAGCACCCAATCGACGTTGAGCAGATCAAAGACATTGAGCTGATCCAGGCCGATCAGCTTGACGCGGGCGATGTTGCGTACGGCTCGCTCGACGGCTTCCGAGCGCTCGGCGACGATAAGCAGTGCCGACTGATCCTCCATCACCCCCCAGCGCAGCAGAGCTTGGGCCACGGCGCGAGTCTTGGGCGGGTTGAGCTGATCCTGGAAATCTTCCACCACGATCAGGTCTTCCACCCGGCTTTGCAGGGCAGTGCGCAGAGCCAGTTGCCGCTCTTTGCGGTTCATGGCCAGGTTGTACTCCCGCTTGCGGGGGCCGAAGATCACTCCACCCTTGCGCCAAAGGGGGGAGCGAATGGAGCCGGCGCGGGCCCGGCCGGTGCCTTTTTGCCTCCAGGGCTTGCGGCCGCCACCGCGCACCTCAGCCCGGGTCTTGGTGTGGGCGTTGCCTTGGCGGGCGTTGGTCATCTGCCGGCGAAGAGCTAGATAGAGGATGTGGGAGGCCGTTTCGGGACGGGCAACTTTGAGGCTTAGCTCCGCGCTGCCCACCGTTTCCCCTTGCCAATTTTTCACCACACAACTTGCCATGGTTTCCTCGTCTTTGCAGATGCTGGTCAGCCTTTGCCAGGGATCCCTTTCCTAGCGTTTGTTGCCCACCTGCTTGGCAGGGGTAATCTCCAGCAGCCCCCCTTCCACGCCGGGCACAGAGCCCTTGATGATCAGCAAGTTCCGCTCCGGATCCACCTGCACCAACTGCAGTTTGCGAATGGTGACGCGGCAGCCTCCCATCCGGCCCGCCATGCGTAGCCCCGGAAACACGCGGCCAGGGGTTGTGCCGGCGCCAACAGAACCCGGTCGGCGGTGGTTCTTGGAGCCGTGAGACATGGGGCCGCGACCAAAGTGGTGCCGCTTCTGGTAGCCGGCAAACCCCCGCCCGATGGAAGTGCCGGCTACATCCAGCAACTGGCCCGGAGAGAAGATCTCGACGGTGATCTTTTGCCCCAACTGGTAAGCTTCTGGCTGGTCGACCCGGAACTCGCGCAGGTGGCGCAGCAGCTCCGTCACCCCCGCTTTGCTCAGGTGGCCCCGCTGGGCTCGCGTGAGGTGCTTTTCGGCGGTGGGCCAGTAGCCCAACTGCACGGCGTTGTAGCCGTCTGTGGCTTGGGTCTTGATCTGGGTTACCGTGCAAGGCCCCGCCTGCACGACCGTAACCGGAATGGCCAACCCTTCCGGAGAGAAGATCTGGGTCATGCCGACTTTTCTTCCAAGGATGCCAAGCGCCACGAGAACCTCCTCTCGAGCCTCTGCGACTCGCTTCTGTCAGCTTGCAACTGGCTCAATGAGCCGGATCCAGGCAGCAACGGCGCGGCAGCAGGAAGCTCAGGACTAGCTGAGGCTGCCCGCTCAGGCGAAAAAGCAACGAAAAGGAATCTTTGGATCCCCGCAGGCCAAACAGCGCCAGCAGCGCTGCTCCCTTTGCTTAATTCACCCTCAAATCACACGCCAAACTGCTTTCAAAGACTGCTCAGACTTACCTGCAAAGAGGCAGTATCTGGTTTAGCAGTACGCTAGGTTGCCGAGAGCCGTCGTCAGAGCGGGCGGACTTAATTGGCAACAGTAGTACATCATAATGAGGTGAAGACCTGTTTGTCCAGATTTTGCCGAGAAAATGGCTCGGTCGGGGGGCAGCGACTGTGAAAGCCGCTCTGGTGGGCGAAAAGAGCTATCGACGGCAAGAGCCACCTCCTTTTAGGAGTGTGATGGGGTGGGCGGGCAGCGGGCTGACCCAGGCTTGTGTAGATCGCTACCTGGATTTGTTGCGGGCGGGATCCGATCCGGGCCGGATCTTGTTTTTGGTGCGCAGCCAGCGGCAGGCAGAGGGGGTGTTGCGGCGCTTACAGCAGCTCAGCTCGAGCTGGGTGGGCCCGTGGCGGATCGAGACGTTTTTGCAGCGGGTGGGGCGCTCTCTGGCCGATCACTGGCCGCAGGTGTGCGAGCGGGTTCCCCAGTTGCCGCGCTCGTTTGAGCCAATTCCCTTGGCCAAGGATCTGGCCCAATTTCTCTGTGGGCGAGCCTGTGCTTTGTGTCCGCGGCATGGGGAGGTCTTTGCCGATCTTGGGCTGGAGGAGTTCCAGATTTGGGATCAGATCAGCAGCGCTGCCTATATTGCGGGGGCTTCGGGTTTGGCGGCGGAAGCGGTGGGATCCCGGCTGGCGGCGGCCTGGCCGGCGGAGGGGGATCCGGGGCGGGCAGAGGCCTTGCAGGCGATGGGCTGTTGTGTGGAGCGGCTGTGGGAGGTGGGGTTGCGGCTGGGATCCCTGGACTTCGGCCTGCAAATCCGGCTGTTTGGCGAGCACATCCTGCCGCTGGCGGAGTTTTGGCAGGAGTGGGATCACCTGATCGTGGATCAGGCGGAGGACAGTTGCGGGGTGGCGCTGGAGTTTTACCGGCAAGGGCAAGCCCATCTGCAAAGCCAGTTTTTCAGCTATACCATCGGCGGCGGGGTCTCTTTGACGGGGATCCCAGAGGCCGTGGCTCGCTTTCTGAGGGAAAACACCCAGGTTCAGCTTCTGGAGGGGAGCTACCGCGGCTCAGCCGGCATGATCCGCCTGGGACTGCAGATTGCGCGGGTGCTGGATCCGCGGTTTGACCATCCCCTGACGGAGCCTCTGGCAGAGAGGCTGCCAAGGGTGCAGGTGCTGGAGGGCGAGACCCAATTCGCGGCGGTGGAGGCGATGGTTACCCAGATCCGGCAGCTTTTGCGGGCCGGGATCCCGGCCTCTCGCATCGCCGTCCTGCTGCCTCGCATGGATGCGGGGGTGAGCTTGAGCTTGCAGGAGCAGTTGCCGGAGGTCTTGCCGATCGCCCCTTTCCCGGCGTTGATCCGCTACCCACTGGTGCGGGCTTTGCTGACGGCGGCGGAAGTGGCCCATCCCGAGTGGGGAGCTTTTCCCACCTTGCCGGCCTGGCGACTGCTCCTGGGCAGGGTGTTGGATCTGGATCCCATCCGGGCGGCTTTGCTGGCCGAAGATACCCTTGACCCGGTAGGGCGTTCCCTGCGGCCCAAGACCGCCGTGCGACAGCCGGAGCGGGTGGGGTTTGCCAACCTGGAGCGCTACCAGAAGCTGCTGGATTGGCTGCGCAGCTACCGCGGCGGGCCCTCCCTGGCCGCTTTCTTCCAGCGGTTTTTCGCCGAGCACCTAGCCCAGGGGATGGATTTGCCCCAAGACCAAGAGCTGCTGCAAGCGCTGATCGACGCGGCACAACGGTTTCGCCGGGCCTTTCCTGCGGAAGAGGATCGTGCCTTTTTGGCCATGATCCGCTCGGGACAAACCCCCAGCAACAGCCGCTTCGAGCCCGACTATTCCCGCTACCTCGTGGTGGCGACGCCGGTGGCCTATATCAACCGAGGTTTGCAGGCGGATTATCAGTTCTGGTTCGACATCACGAATCCGCTTTGGTCCCGTTCTCTTTGGCGTGTGCTTTACAACAGCCGTGTGCTGACGCCGGAGTGGGATGGGGAGGTTTTCAATGCAGCCCAAGACCTACAGGCACGTCACCAAATCCTGGCTCGCACGCTGCTCAACCTCTGTTGCCGAACTCGGAAGGGGCTGTGGCTGGTGCGCTCCACTTTTAACTACCGCGGCGAAGAGAACACCGGCATGTTGGATTACCTCATTTTAAAGGCCGCGAAGGCCATGGCCACAGCCTGAGAGGAGCAACCTTACACCCATCCCAAGCCGCAACCAGACCCAGGTTCCAGAGCATAGCGAAGCTGTCTGTTGTGTCGATCCCCAACTGGGGAGTGCTCAAGATTGTCGCCAATTTGGAATGCCCCTATCGTGGGCATATCGTGAGAGAAAGCTAGGTTCTCCTACACTGGGGAGATGGCTAAGGGCTTTGGAAAACCGGCGAAAAAACAGCCGCTCCTCTCGGCCCGACAGGCGGCAGGCCGCTTCCGGCGGGGGGAATGGGCTGGCTGCCGGCAGCTCTGTGAGCAGATCCTCGCCGCTGCCGACCGGTCTGATCTGGAAGAGGCCATTGCCTTGACGCAAGCCCATGCTCTTTTGGGGCGCATCGAGGAGGGATCCGGTCGCTACCCTGCCGCCATGCTGCACTACCAACAGGCCATCGTGGCCTGTCCCCCTGCTGCTCCCGCCAGCTTGGCCGCTGAGGTTCATGCGCTGCTGGGGGGAGTACTGCGGCAGATGGGCGAGAAAAAGCAGGCGCAACGGCTCTTCGAGCAAGCCCTGGCCCGGGATCCAGCGCTGCTGATGGCGCGGGTGGGGCTGGCCGACCTGCTGCAGATGCGAGGAGAATACGAGGCGGCTCTGGCCCATTATTTGCAGGCCTGGCAGGGATCCCAGCAAGAGGCAGACATTCCTTAGCAGATCGGCATGGGCTTTTGGAAGCAGGGACAAGTGGAGGTGGCCAGCTCTTGGTTTCGGCGGGCGCTCGCCCTGCAGCCCGAACACAGCGATGCCCGCTACATGCTGGCCATTGTGGGGGAGCTGCCCCTGCCCGACAGGACTCCTCCGGAGTGGGTGCGACGTCTATTTGACGAATATGCGCCCCGCTTTGAGCAGCATTTGCTGGAAAAACTGAACTACCAGGGGCCACAGGCTGTGCGGCAAGGGATCCTGGCTGCCGCAGGGGGAGCGTCTCCTTGGTTTGAGCGGGCGCTGGATCTGGGCTGTGGCACCGGCCTGGCGGGATCCCAGGTGCGCTCCTACGTTGGATAGTTGCGGGGTGTGGATCTCTCCGCCCGCATGGTGGAGATTGCCCGGCAAAAGGGCAAGCCTCTAGTCCTGAATTTACTGAACAACATATTGTCTTACGGAACTAAAATAGCCATACTGAATTAAGCGTGCTGCCGCGGCTATCCCAAAGTTATGTTGCTAGGTTTTTGCACCCGATTGGAACTAAATAACCGGCAAAAGACCTTGGCCGCTCAGCATGCAGGGGTAGCTCGTCACGCCTACAACTGGGGTCTGGCTATCTGCAAGCAGGCTGTTGAATCCAAACAGAAGCTACCCACGGCTATTGACCTGCACAAGCGCTTGGTAGCCGAGGTGAAGAAAGAAAATCCCTGGTACTACCAGGTCTCCAAATGCGCTCCTCAGCAGGCCCTCCGCAACTTGGAGCAAGCCTTTAAGCGCTGGCGGAGTGGGTTGGGGAAGTTCCCCCGCTTCAAACGCAAGGGAGTGCGAGACAGCTTTTACTTGGAAGGTAGCATCCGCATCTCTGGTGACCGCATCAAGGTACCTATCCTTGGTTGGTTACGCTGTGCGGAGCTGCTCCCCACTGCCACACCCAAGAACGTGGTCATTAGTCTTCGCGCTGGACATTGGTATGTCTCCTTCAAGTATGAAGCTCCGGCGCCTCAGGTGGAGAAGACCGGGGAAGTTGTGGGAGTAGACTTAGGTATCAATCGCTTGGCCACCTGTTCCGACGGGGAAGTATTCGAGAATCCAAAGCCCTATTACAAAGCGAAGAAGCGTCTGGCCAGGCTGCAACGGCGACTGAGTCGTAAGCAGAAGGGATCCGCTAACCGTAAGAAGGCAGTAGCACAGCTCGCTAAGGCCCATAAGCGGGTGGCAGGCATTCGGCAAGACAATCTGCACAAGCTAACGACCTACCTGGCCAAGAAATATCGGGTAGTGGTGATTGAGGACTTGCAGGTGAAGAACCTGCTTAAGAACCACAAGCTGGCAGGAGCGCTGTCAGATTGTGGCTTTTACGAGTTTCGGCGACAGCTAGAGTATAAGGCCCGGCTCTACGGCTGTCAGGTGGTGGTGGCGGATAGGTTTTATCCGTCCAGCCAACTGTGTTCTCGCTGTGGGCACCGACAGAAGATGCCGCTACAGGAAAGGATGTTCTGCTGCCCGTGTTGTGGTCTGGAGCTAGACCGCGACTTGAATGCAGCCCTAAACCTGTTGCGGTGGTACAGAACTACCTCAAGCTCTGGGGGAAGTGACGCCTGTGGAGATCCCTCTGGCGGGGTGGTAGGGGTGAACTCTGCCGCTAGTCATGGGTCGCTGAAGCAGGAAGAAAGCAGCGATGCTGGGCAAAGTTCTGCTTTGTTCAGCGTTGCATAAGTCTTTCGGAGCGGCATCTACGACCACCTGATTCAGGGGGACTTGCTGGAGCTGCTGCAGCAGACCTCAGAGCGCTACGACTTGCTCCTGGCGGCAGATGTGTTTATCTATCTGGGGGATCTGGCCCAGGTCTTGCCGGCCTGTGGGCGGGTGCTCAATCCCGGCGGGCTTTTGGCCTTCACCGTCGAGCAGGGATCCGCCCCCGGCTACGAGCTGGGATCCACCACGGGGCGCTCTGCCCACTCCGCCGCCTACGTGCTGCAGCAGGCAGAACGGGCAGGGCTGGATCCCGTCTATCACCAGAACTTTACCCTGCGGCGAGAGGGAGAAACCGACGTGCCCGGAGCCGTGTGGTGTTTACGTCGGCAGCCGTGATCGAAAGCGGCTGGCCCGAAATGGCTGTAGGCCCTCTATCCGCGCCCGGAAAGAATCGAGTAGAGTGGGGGCGCCCGCCTGGATTTGGATTGGGTTTTTATGAATCCGGACACCCCGCCTGCTGCGCCCTCGTCCCGCCGCTTCCCCGTTCGTCCTGTGGCAACGCTGGCCCTCGCCGCCGGCCTCCTGGCGGGGCCTACGCCCTTCTGCAGCGGCTACGGCTGCAGATGCACCGGGATCTGATCCTCTATCGGTACGCCGCTTTCTCCGGCTATGGAGATGTGACAGCGTTCGATCCCGGCCCAAGCGACCGCTGGTTTCCGCTCACCTACCCCGTATTGGCTCGCTGGGGAGGATCCGCCGACCCAAGCCGCCGCAGCTACGCCTTTGACACGCCGCTGCCCGACTACGTGGATCCCGGCGACCCTGGAGATCGCTACTTTCTGGAAGCCAAAGCCTTGCGGGACGGCTATGCCCGCCAGGCAATCTACGCCGGCAATGAGCTGCTGGCCCGCTTCCCGCAGAGCCGCTATGCCGGGGATGTGCTCATGAGTCTGGACGGCCTGACGGGAGAGGCTGCCTTCCTAGGGCGGCTGCTGGCGCAATTTCCCGACAGCGATCGCGCTCTGGAGGCAGCGCTGGGGCTGGGGCCTGTTGACCACTGAGTCTTCACCGTACTGCAGCTTCATGGCCTCTTCACAGAGCCTGCATGGAAGGCCAACAGCGGCATCCTCTGACGGGAGCTGTCTTGCGGGATCCGGGGATAAGGCTTTATCTCCCTTTTATCTCGCCGGATCTGGGTTAGCCTTGGGTTGAGTGTCCTTGGGCCCTGATGGATCCCGCGACCTTTTTGGAGCGCTACGGGTTTGAGCTAGAGGGGCAAGCCAGTCAGGCCTGGGTGGAGCGCTGGAGCAAACAGTTCCCAGCCTCTTGGATCCCGGCGGCCCTGCTGGAAGCCCTCTACCAGGGTCGCTACAAGGCCACCTCTGTGGAACAGATCCTCCGCCTCTGGCAGCGCCGTGGCGCTCCTCACCTCACCTTTCCCCCCGAAATCAGCCAATCCCTGTGGCGGGAACAACAGGAGCTGATCCGGTCTTTAGTCTCGACTGCCACCAGCTCTTTTGCCCGCCCTCCCTCACCGCTCCCAGCCCCGCTCAGGAGAGGATCCCTCTTCTCCGGAGAATCGGCCATTTCTCTCGACTTGTTGTTGGATGAGCTGCAGGATCTCCCGCCCAAGCTGCGCCACCTGCTCGTTCATGTTCATCCTGCCCCGCCGACCTCCTCGGCGGCTCGCGCTGGTGGGACGGAGCTTTTGGTAACTTTGGAGCTGCAGCTTGCCGACCCTGTGGATCCTGACCAGCCATCCCAAGGGCAGCCTGGGTGAGTTTGCGATTTTGCCTCAGGGATCCTTGCCATCACAAACTCCGGCCTGCTCCCACCCCAGCAGAGCTTGGCGGGATGGGGGATAGGAGTGTCAGGTCTAGTCAAGACTGGCGTTGAAGGTCAAGCTCCCGCCATAGCCTATCGGGGCTGAGCGGGAGTTCTCGACGCCAGGCTCCACGGCGGCAGTGAACTGGCTGTGCACAGCCTATCCTGCCGGAGCTATCCCACTTGTCGAGCAACTGCACCAGGGCAGGCATTGAGCCCAGCCTGTCCCCCTTGATCCCCCTAGCCTAGGATGGCGGTCGCCCCGGCGAAAGCTTCCTCCCGCAGCAGGGCAGCCTTATCCGTGCGCTCCCAGGGCAGATCCAGATGGGTTTGCCCGAAGTGCCCGTAGACCGCCACGTTTTGATAGAAGCGCCCTCCCCTTTGGCGGGGCAACTCTCGCAGTTGGAACTGCGCCAGAATGGCCGCCGGCCTCAGGTCGAAGTGGCGCTGCACCAGCCGCAGCAGAGCTTCATCGGGGATGCGGCCGGTGCCAAAAGTTTCCACCAAAAGGTTGATGGGACGAGCCACCCCAATGGCGTAGCTGACCTGCACCTCGCATTTTTGCGCCAGGCCGGCGGCCACGATGTTCTTGGCCACATAGCGGGCGGCATAGGCGGCGCTGCGATCCACCTTGGTGGGATCCTTGCCGGAGAAGGCCCCGCCCCCGTGGCGGGAATAGCCGCCGTAGGTATCGACGATGATCTTGCGTCCGGTCAGGCCGGCATCCCCCTGGGGTCCGCCGATGACGAACTTGCCGGTGGGATTGGTGAGGAAGCGGGTGTTGCCATCGGGTTTGATGGGCAGCTCGGCAAACACCGGCTGCACCACCGCCTCCCAGAGATCGGCGCGGATCCGCTCCTGCACCGCTGCCTCTTCTGTAATGGCACCGATGGTCGGCGTGTGCTGGGTAGAGATCAGCAGGGTGTGAATGCCCACCGGCCGCCCCTCCTCATAGGCCACAGTCACCTGCGTTTTGCCATCCGGACGCAGGTAGGGCAGGGTGCCGTTTTTGCGAACCGCGGCCAACTGGCGGCTGAGGCGGTGGGCCAAGCTGATGGGCAGTGGCATCAACTCGGGGGTTTCGTCGCAGGCGAAGCCAAACATCAAGCCCTGATCCCCGGCCCCGATCAAGTCGAATTCATCTTCCTGAGATGTGCGACTTTCCAGAGCCAAGTTCACCCCCTGGGCGATGTCGGGGGATTGTTCATCGAAAGCCACCAACACCGCGCAGCTTTCTGCAGAGAAGCCGTTCTTGGCGTCGGTATAGCCAATTTCGGCCACCTTGTCCCGCACCAGTCGGGTGAAGTTGACATGCGCCTGCGAGGTGATCTCCCCGGTCAGGATCACCATGCCTGTATTCACCACCACCTCTGCCGCCACTCGACTTAAGGGATCCGCCGTCAAGAGGGCATCCACGATGGCGTCAGAGATCTGGTCGCAAATTTTGTCGGGGTGCCCTTCTGTCACCGACTCTGAGGAAAACAAAAACGACTTGGACAACGAACCTCTCCTTAAGACGAAACAGATACAACCAAGAACTGCCCAGAAAGCAGAGCCTGCTGCTGCCGTTCATCATCCGCCGGCCTGAGCAGGGATCCCTTCCACCTCAGCCGAGCAGAAGAACAGACCTAGGCCGTGGCCGACGCAGGAGCAAGAGCGCCGTATCGCACCGAGGACTTTGCCGCCGAAGCAATAGAGCCTCGCTCCGCTGCTGCAACCAGAGCTATTGGGAAGCGCTAAAGGGCGAAGTCGTCAGAAAAGTCCCCCTGGCAAGAGGACTGTCCTCTAGAGAAAGCTTTATTCCTTTATCTTTCGGTTACTGACTAACCGCAGGAGTTGGCACCGTAGCGGAGGCTTCCGCCGGTTGCCGCAGCTTCGTTGGGCCTGATCCCTCAGTCTGCTCTGGATAAAGAACGGAACTTGTCCTTATCGTACCCCTAACCTCGACGCATTTGTCAAAAAAATGGTTGCTGAGTGAGCCTCAGTCCAACAGCTTCTGCCACCAGTCGGTGGACTGGGCGGCCCTGAGAAAAAAGACGCTGGCCAAGCCCAAGGGAAAGAGGACGCCGAGAAAACCGACCGTCCCCAGCGCCCAAGCTAGGCGATGCAGGTGTCTTTTGCTGGCAGCGCCCGCGGCTGTTTCTGCCAAGACGGCCAACATCGATCCCAAAGCCGCCAACAGGGATCCACCCAGCCCAGCCAGATAGGCGGGCCCCAGCCACGGCTGCAACTGGGCAGCAGAGGCAATTTCCAGGCGTGGCAAGACTTGAAAACACCCTATCGCCAGCACGGCCCAGATGAAAGAGTACATCAGCAGGCTATCTCGAAAAGCGGCAGCCGGCTCTTTCATGATCCCAGCCCAATTGGGGATGAGTATGCAGCAAAACCCAACTTCTGGCTTGACAGGGATCCTAACCCATCTGCCCCAACTCTCCTGAAACCTGAAAACCTGAAAGCCAGATTAGGATGAAGAGCAGTCTGCTGAGCGAAAACTTCGGCCTGCCAGACCCCTCCTGCGGCTTCCCAACCCTCCATAGCCATGCCCCCCTCTCCCCTGCCGGAAACGCCCGGATCCCTGCCCACCTCGGCCCCCGAGCCGGAAGCCGAACAAAACCGGCGACACCGCCAAAGGATGCAACGCCGCCAGCAGATCCAGCGGCAGCGCCTGGCGAGCATGCGCGACGACAAGGGCTTGGTGATCATCTATACGGGGCAGGGCAAGGGCAAGAGCACAGCGGCCTTCGGCACCCTCTTCCGTGCCCTCGGCCAAGGGTTATCGGTGGGGGTGGTGCAATTTATCAAGGGGGCCTGGGATCCGGGCGAAGCCAAATTGTTGCGCAAGTTGGCCGCCCATCCCGAGCTGGAGCTGGGGAAAATTGCCTTTTACGCCATGGGGGAGGGCTTTACCTGGGAAACTCAGGATCGGGAGCGGGATATCGCCCACGCGCAGGCGGCCTGGGAAAAGGGGCGGGAGCTGTTCAGCAGCGGCGAGTACCACCTGGTGCTCCTCGATGAGATCAATGTTGCCCTCAAGCTGGGGTATCTCTCCCTGGAGCAGGTGTTGGCCGGCCTGGCCGAGAAACCGGAGCGAGTGCACGTGATCCTAACTGGGCGGGGCGCGCCGGCAGGCCTGATCGAGCGGGCCGACTTGGTTACCGAGATGACCTTGATCAAGCATCCCTTTCGCGACCAAGGGATCAAAGCGCAAATCGGCATCGAGTTCTAGTCCTTGGGTGGGGCAAGATGGCCATTCTGCTGGCGGCAGCCACAAGCGGCAGCGGCAAGACCACCGTCACGTTGGCTCTGTTGGCCGCCCTGCGGCGGCGGGGCCTGCGCATCCAGCCCTTCAAGGTGGGGCCTGACTACATCGATCCCCTGTTCCACACGGCGGTGAGCGGGATCCCCTGTCGTAACTTGGATCCCTTTTTAACCGATGAGAACTTTGTGCAGCGCTGCTTTCGCCACCACTGCCAGGGCAAAGATGGGGCAATTGTAGAGGGGGTGATGGGCCTCTTCGATGGGCGGGCGCCCGCATCCCCGCCAGATCCCACGAGCAGAACGGAGCCCTTTTTTGCCAGCAGCGCCCATGTGGCCCGCCTGCTGGGGATCCCCGTGGTGCTGGTCATCGACGGCAGCGGCATGGGAATGACAGTGGCCGCTTTGCTCTACGGCCTGAGCCGCTTCGATCCCGGCCTGGCCATCGCCGGCGTCATTTTCAACCAGGTGGCCTCGGAGCGGCACGGCCAGATTTTACAGCAAGCGGCGGCAGCGGTAGGGATCCCGGTTTTGGGCCAATTGCCCCGCCGTGAGGATCTGCGCCTGCCCAGCCGCCACCTGGGGCTGGTGCCCGTCTCAGAGCTGGATCACTTCCCCCACTGGCAGGAGGCCTGGGCCGACCTGGCCGAGCAGCACCTGAATTGGGACAAGCTGCTGCCGCTGATTCGAACGCTTCCCCCGGCAGCAGGAGAGCTATGGCCAGGGATCCCCTCTCTCGCGGAAAGGACTCCGTCCCGCCACCGTGAACGGGTTCGGGTAGGGGTGGCCCAAGACGCCGCCTTTAACTTCTACTACGCCGACAACTTGGACTTGCTGCGGGCCTGTGGCGCCGAGCTGCTGGCGTACTCTCCCCTGCAGGTGGGGCTGTGGCCGCCGGATCCCTGCGACGGCCTGCTCTTGGGGGGCGGGTTCCCAGAACTGTTTGCCGCCACCCTCTCTGAGAAAATAGCCCGACAGCCACCGCCGCCCGCCCACCCACCCCTGTATGCCGAATGCGGCGGACTGATGGTGCTGGGACGATCTCTCACCGATTTGCAGGGAAAGACCTACCCCATGGCCGGGCTGCTGCCCATCACGGTGGACATGGGCAGCCGGCTGTGTCTGGGCTACCGCGAGGCCACTGTTTTGCGCCCCACCCTGCTGGTCGAGGCCGGGAATCGCCTACGCGGGCACGAATTTCACCGCTCCCGCAGCACCCCCACCTCCCCCAGCCCAATCTACAGCTGGGGATCCCCGCCCCACCGGGAAGGCTGGGCCGGCCAGCGCCTGCACGCCTCCTATCTGCACCTTCACTGGGGATCCCGTCCCGATCTGGCAGTGCGGCTACTCCAGAATTTCTTAAGAATTGCTCAAGGCGCTCCTGATCCCGCTTAAAATAAAGCGGCGATGCAGCCCCAGTCTCCCGTTGCTGCGTCCGCCTTAGCCGCTTTCCGGCAATTGTCTAAAAAAGCTGCCGCCCTGCTCTGGAAGCAGATTCAAAGCAGATCAGTGAAAAGATCGCCATTCAGGGTTCAAAATCCGCTCCGATAGCAGGCTTCAGCGATCCCCAACTGCTTTGAGACTCTTTGAGCAATCAGTCTCCCTTCTTCCCAATCCCCAGGCCACAGCATCGAGTGTTTCCCTCTAGTTATCCGTGATATTCCTCAGCCTTTTCCCACCACAATTCCTCGGGAACCTACCCTACCTCCATCCGTCTGTAAGACCTAGCCCACTTGACCTCGCAAACGGGTCAACCCTTTCTAGACGTGCCACAATCGTCCTGGCCAAAGGGTGGGCAAAATCTTCACCGATAAAGCACTTCGGGATCAAGGCCCAAGCCCCGCCAAAGGAAAACTGACCGGTTCTCGGCAGGGATCGGATCCCAGCGGGCAAGAGTTTTGAATTAGGGTAAACTTTAATGTCTGTTCTGAGAGGAGTGTTAAATACAACATCCTCCTGCCTTAGACTTTGCCTAGCATGCTATTTGGCCTTCAGTAGTCTTGCTTAGTCTCTGGAGAGATGCTAAACGGATCCCTTTCTTGAGGATTTGTCGATCGTTATGCTAGATATGACTCTAAGTGACTAGGCATAAATTACTAGAACGCGCCCCGATGGGCCAACTCGCTATGGGAGGAGTGTGATGTTCGCACGGTTGGCGGAACAATACCGCAGCTACGTTCAAGACCTGGTGATGAGTTTGCAGGCTCTGGCCATTGTTTTGGAGAAGCGGGGCTACCCGGCTTCTTGCTACACCTGCGGCACCTCATTTGAGAGCGCCTCCTTCATGGTCAGCTTACGGGAGGGGCACTTGATTCGCTTTTTGGTTTCCGAATGCTCCATCAGTTGGACGGAGATGCGGGATGACCGGGAGCTAATGAAGTTAGAAGGGGCAGAAGCCATTCGCCAACTCCAGGATCTGGCAGAGCTGATCAAAGACGATCTGGTTGCTGCTGCCGCGCCGGCAGAAGCTCTAGCTGCCAGCAGTTGATTCCCATGCAGTTGGATGAGAAGCCTAGCCTACGGCCCTTTGGGCCTAGCCGAAGCTAAGCTAGACTCAAGGCGCCTCCCGAGCACTTTCCCCCTCCAACACTTGTCACCGGCCTTCATACCCCCAAGGGGATTCGAACCCCTGTCGCATCCGTGAAAGGGATGTGTCCTAGGCCTCTAGACGATGGGGGCATCCCAGAAATGACGCGATTCTGATTGTAAAGAGAGAGGTGTAATTTTGTCAACTTAAACTTATGTCCTCTCTTAGTCGGCGTCTCCCGAGTCCCGTTCTGCCAAGTTCAGGATCAAAATCCCCAGCAGAGCCAGGCCCAGCAAGCCGGCAATCACGAGGGGTTCATCCGGGATCACATCCATGCTAGGCCTCAAGCTGTCAACTTTACAGGCTGCTGGCTCCGAGCAACGCAGCACAGCCTCAGGGCGGCAAACCGTCCTAGGCGGAGCAGCCGTCCAGTGGCTTACACTACACTAAAAAGTAACAACCCATCGCTTGGACTGGCATGATTCCCACCGTTATTGAGCAATCTGCACGCGGCGAGCGCGCCTTTGATATCTACTCGCGTCTATTGCGGGATCGGATCATCTTCTTGGGCACCCAGGTGGACGACGACATTGCCAACCTGATCGTGGCCCAGATGCTCTACCTGGAATCTGAAGACCCCGAGAAAGATATTTACCTCTACATCAACTCTCCCGGCGGCTCCGTCTATGCCGGTATGGCCATCTACGACACCATGCAGCACATTCAGCCGGATGTCTCCACCATCTGCATTGGCTTGGCCGCCAGCATGGGAGCCTTTTTGCTGGCAGGAGGTGCCAAAGGCAAACGCATTGCCCTTCCCCACGCCCGCATCATGATTCACCAACCCCTCGGTGGAGCCCAGGGGCCAGCCACCGATATCGAGATTCAGGCTAAAGAGATCCTCTTTATCAAAAACAGTCTCAACAGCCTGCTGGCCTACCACACTGGCCAGCCCCTGGAGCGCATCGAGCGCGATACCGACCGCGACAACTTTATGACTCCAGAGCAGGCCAAAGAATACGGCCTCATCGACCAGGTGATCACCAGGAGACCCCAACCATCCTTGGCCGCCGTTTCTTAGCCCCTCTGGCCGCTGCAGACAAACCCACCCAGCTCCCTTCTCAAGGGAGCTTTTGCCTTTTCCAGGGATCCCACCCAGGGATATTAAGAAAGCCAAAGAAATCTATATTTTCGGCGCCAACCAAGGGGGCTTACTTTAATCAAACTAATCGAACTCATAAAGAAAGTAACGATCAGCCTGTCTTTGCGGATGATAGCTTAGGATTAAACCAATGTAGGCTTGTGTTTGTCAAAGTTCTAGCCTAGACAGTGTATAGAAATCTCGCCACTGGATTTCCAAAATCCAGGCGGTTGAGGCTAGCGATTGGCAGCGCTTGAAAAGGAGGGTTTAGGACTTTACATCCGCTTGGATGAAGACTGTCTCGAAGCCCAAGTAGGGCCTCACAGTTGTGAGGCGAGTTCATTCACGAAAACTCGGTGGTCTGTGGTTTTGGCCCTGAGTTTTGCCTCTTGATTGCATCCGTGAATGGCATTTTCTGGTTTTGTGATTCGTTTAGAGGGAGATCAACGTGGCCTACTCAGCAACCCAAACCAAAAAGGGCTATCAAGCCGGCGTAAAGGATTACCGACTCACGTATTACACGCCCGATTACACGCCCAAGGATACCGACGTCTTGGCCTGTTTCCGGGTTACTCCTCAGCCGGGCGTTCCCCCCGAAGAGGCCGGGGCGGCTGTGGCGGCTGAATCTTCGACCGGCACCTGGACAACCGTGTGGACGGATCTGCTCACCGACTTGGATCGGTACAAGGGCCGCTGCTACGACATCGAGCCGGTCCCGGGCGAAGAGAATCAATACTTCTGCTTCGTCGCCTACCCGCTGGATCTGTTCGAGGAAGGCTCGGTCACCAACATGCTCACCTCGATTGTAGGCAACGTCTTCGGCTTCAAAGCCTTGAAAGCGTTGCGGCTGGAGGATGTGCGGATCCCGGTGGCCTACCTGAAGACCTTCCAGGGCCCTCCCCACGGCATTCAGGTGGAGCGGGACAAGTTGAACAAGTACGGCCGTCCGCTGCTGGGCTGCACCATCAAGCCCAAGCTGGGCCTTTCCGCCAAAAACTACGGACGGGCCGTGTACGAGGCGCTGCGGGGCGGGTTGGACTTCACCAAAGACGACGAAAACATCAACTCCCAGCCCTTCCAGCGCTGGCGGGATCGCTACCTCTTTGTGATGGAGGCTGTCCACAAGGCGCAGGCAGAGACTGGCGAGATCAAGGGGCACTACCTGAACGTGACGGCGCCCACCTGTGAGGAGATGTTCAAGCGGGCGGAGTTTGCCAAGGAGATCGGTGCCCCCATCATCATGCACGATTACCTGACTGCCGGATTTACCGCCAACACCAGCTTGGCCAAGTGGTGCCGCGACAACGGCATCCTGCTGCACATTCACCGTGCCATGCATGCCGTGATTGACCGCCAGAAAAACCACGGCATCCACTTCCGGGTGCTGGCCAAGTGCTTGCGCATGTCCGGCGGCGACCACCTGCATGCCGGTACGGTGGTGGGCAAGTTGGAGGGCGACCGCGCCATCACCATGGGCTTTGTGGATCTCATGCGGGAAAACTACGTGGAGGCCGACCGCTCCCGCGGCATTTTCTTCACCCAAGATTGGGCCTCCATGCCTGGGGTGATGCCGGTGGCCTCCGGTGGCATTCACGTCTGGCACATGCCGGCGCTGGTGGAGATCTTCGGCGACGACGCGGTGCTGCAGTTTGGTGGCGGAACCCTGGGACACCCCTGGGGGAACGCGCCAGGCGCCACTGCCAACCGGGTGGCCCTAGAAGCCTGTATCCAGGCCCGCAATGAGGGTCGGGATCTGGCCCGTGAGGGCAACGAGATCATCCGCGAAGCGGCCAAGTGGTCGCCGGAACTGGCGGCTGCCTGCGAGCTGTGGAAGGAGATCAAGTTCGAGTTCAAGCCCGTCGATACGCTCTAGAGATCTGCCGGGGGCAAGGGATCCCCAGAGTTCTCTTGCCCCGCTGCTTCGGCTTACCCCTGGACTGGCCATGGATCTGAAACAGATCGCCAAAGATACGGCCAAAACCTTGATCAGCTACCTGACCTATCAGGCAATGCGCACGGTGCTGGCCCAACTGAGCGAGACGGATCCTCCCAGGGCCCTGTGGCTGCAGCAGTTCTCGGCTCGGCAAAACCTTCAGGAGGGGGAAACCTACCTGCGGGCTTTGCTGGCAGAGCGTCCTGACCTGGCCTATCGCATCATGACCGTTCGCGAGCACATTGCGGCGGAGGTGGTGGACTACTTGCCGGAGATGGCCAAGACCGGCATCCAGCAAGCCAACATGGAACACCGCCGTAGCCACCTGGAACGGCTTACCTCAGCAGCGGGATCCCCGCTGGCCACGCACCCGGAAGCGGGATCCCCTCTTCAGAACCCTACACCTGAAACGGAGTAACTTCAGTCATGCAAACCTTGCCGAAAGAGCGCCGCTACGAAACTTTTTCCTACTTGCCTCCGATGACGGATCTGCAGATCCTCAAGCAGGTGCAGTATATCTTGGATCAAGGCTACATTCCTGCCATCGAATTCAACGAGTCTTCGCAGCCCACCGACCACTACTGGACGCTGTGGAAATTGCCCCTGTTCAGCGCCACTTCTCCCCAGGAGGTGCTGACCGAGGTACAGGCCTGCCGCAGCGCCTACCCCAATTGCTTCATCCGTGTGGTGGGTTTCGACAACATTAAGCAGTGCCAGGTGCTCAGCTTCTTGGTTTACAAGCCCAGCGGCCTGCGCTAGGAGAGGTCCAGAGCAATCGGTCTAGTTCCCAGCCAATCGGCGCAGAGGGAGAGCTTCTCCCTCTTTATTTATTTCTTGCTTTGCATAGCCATTCCCAATGGCAACGGCGCCATTCTCAATCTCAAAAATACAGTCATTTCAAACAGCAACGAAACGGTTCTTTGCCTCGTTATTGCTACGCAACGCTCTAACTCCCCTCTCCCAGAGGGAGAAGGGCTGGGGGTGAGGGCAGCGGCGCGGAGCGCTTGGGCATCTTTTTAGGATCCGATCCCCAAAAGCGCCCCCAGACCCACTGCTAAAAGAGCTGCTAGGGTCGTTTGAATGCCGTTCACCACTTCATTGCTCATCCAAGCCAAGCGAGGCTGCAACACCACCCCCATCCAGCTTTCTGCCAAAGTGGCCAGGATCCCGGCCAGCCAGCAGATTCCCAACCATAGGAGATTCCCTCCCACCCATTCTCCGCCAATGCCCCAGGCCAAGGCGGCCATCCCTCCTGCTGCCGCCACCCCCGCCAGGGAT
This sequence comes from Synechococcus sp. JA-3-3Ab, assembly GCF_000013205.1. Taxonomy (NCBI): domain Bacteria; kingdom Bacillati; phylum Cyanobacteriota; class Cyanophyceae; order Synechococcales; family Synechococcaceae; genus Synechococcus; species Synechococcus sp. JA-3-3Ab. The sequence goes on from NC_007775.1 coordinate 1,209,967, forward strand.
CCCTCCAGGCTGACGGCTCCCTCAGTGCCTGCTGGCACCGGCTGCAAGGTGGTGATCAAAAAGGTCTGACGTCCGTAGGCTTTTCCCACCTCGCTGCTGACGGTATCGGCCAACTTGGCGGCGAAGCTGGCGCTATACCCCAACCACCAGAGGGGATGGGCAAAAAGCGCATATCCCACCGCACAGGCAGCTCCCGTCAGGGCAGATCCCCAGACATTTTCCGGCCCTCGCGCCCCCTCTCGCTTTTCGGCGATCCCCTGGGCCTGCTTGCGGCGGATCCCCAGCTTGGTTACGGCGGTGCCGACTAAAAAATAGGCGGCTACGACCAGGTAACCCCGCCCTCCCAGGCCCCCCCACACCAACAGGCCCAGCAGGCCCGCATGGAGAACCCCAGCTCGCGTCAGCGCCTTCTGGGGGCTCAGCAGGGCCAGCGCCACCAAGGCCAGATTGAGCCAGAGCGCCACCCCCCACTGACTCAGCAGCCACGCCTGACCCATGAGTGCCCTCCACCACCGGCAAGGGCGGCTAGGAACTGGCCACAACAACGGAGAGGGAGGGATTCGAACCCTCGACGGAGCTTTTGGGCCCCGTAACTTCTTAGCAGGAAGCCGCTTTCGACCACTCAGCCACCTCTCCAGAGCGGCAGAGACCTCAGCAAGCTGGGATCCAGCCGCCGGTTCACCTATTGTAGAAGATGGGATCCCACCCGGCAACTGTTCTCGAGCGGGATCCCTGCTGCAGCTCAGTTCACCACCTGCACATAGATATCGAAGCTGCCGCTGTTGTCGCCGTAGCTGCCCTTGGCGTCATTGACGTTGAAGGCGATATCCAAGTTGGGATCCAGATCCACCTCTTGCGGCTGCTCCGGCGAGGATTCCCAGACCTGCCGGGCCACCAACCGGGCGTTGGGCTGGAACAGCACCAGGCCGTAGCGGCAAAGACCGGGGTAGCGCCACTCCGAAGGCGTGGGGATCCCTTTGCCGAGAGGAGAGCGGATGCTGGTGGAGAAAGAAAAGCCATAGCGCCAAGCCACATTTTTCACAAAAAAGCGAATGCGGCTGGCCCGCAGCGGCTGCCCCTGCCAGTGCAGGATGTTGCCCGGTTCTTGGTTGACCCGCAGGCCGTAAAAGGCGATCCAGCCCTGCAAGTTCTCCTCTTGGGGTTGGGTGCCCTCGATCGCTGCGGCTTGGCTCCAGTCTAAGTCGCTGCCATCGCAGGTAATCTCTGGCGGGACTTGCGTCAAATCCATTTGTGGCAGCCCTGACGTAGCGGGTGTAGCCGATTGGGTAAACATCTATCTCTCCTTTTCTTCAAAATGACTCCAGAAGTGAGAAGCTGTAAAGAGCTTACAGGGATCCCAAAAATGAGCCGGGGAAAGGTTTTAAAGACAAACCTATTCCTCTCCCTGCTGCTGGATGGAGAATCTCAGATGAACTGTGACATCGGGGCTGAGAACCTCAGGCTCTTCCTCGATCGGGCAAGAGATTAAGGTCTCAAGCTCTTTGTAATAGGTCAACTTTACTTGATGGATGGCGGCTATTCCCAGAGAAATAGACCTTTGCAATACTTTTTTAGGGAACCATAGGGAGTTGCTAATTCCCTGTGACTCGGCTGCGAATGAAGGCCAGAACCCAAATCCAGGTTTGCTGCAGATTTTCCAGAAGCTTGTATTTTGGAACACATTAATGGTGTAATCCCCTGTTAAGCACTCTTGCGCTCGTTTGGTCTCTGCAGCAGCTTTCCGCAACCCGGAGCGCTTTGACAACCGTTTTTGATAAGATCACCATTGCAAGTCTCGCGGGGTGCCCGGCGCCCACGGCATGCACGACACTTCTGCCGCCACCGATCTGGAGATCATCTCTTTGTCAAGCCCTCGGCAGGCCATGTCCTTGGCGGGCATTCAGGAGGCCAACCTGAAGTGGATCAGTCGCTCCAGTGGTGCCTCTGTAACGCTGCGCGGACAAGACCTGTACCTGAAAGGCACCCCTCAGCAGCGGCAGCAGGTGCGGCAGTGGCTAGAATTGCTGAAGCCGCTTTGGCAAACTGGACACCCTGTCACGGTGATTGATGCGGAGCAAGCTTTTCGCGCCCTCTCCGGCCAGGAGGCTACGGCCTATCAGCAAGCGCAAGCAGGTGTGTTGGCCCGCACCCGTAAGGGAGAGTTGATCCGGCCCAAGACACCCCGCCAACAGGAGTACGTGCAAGCCATTCGCACCCACGATCTCTGCTTCGGCATCGGGCCGGCAGGCACCGGGAAAACCTATCTGGCTGCCGTTGTGGCCATCACAGCCCTGCAAAACCGCGAGTACGAGCGTTTGATCCTGACGCGACCAGCGGTAGAGGCAGGGGAGAAGCTGGGCTTCTTGCCAGGGGATCTGGTGGAAAAGGTAGATCCCTATCTGCGGCCTCTCTACGATGCCCTGTTCGAGTTTATCGACCCGGCCAAGCTGCCCCAGCTGATGGCCCAGGGAGTCATCGAGGTGGTGCCGCTGGCCTACATGCGGGGGCGTACCCTCAGCAACGCTTTCATCATCTTGGACGAGGCCCAAAACACCACCCCGGAGCAGATGAAGATGGCCCTCACGCGGCTGGGCTTCCGCTCCCGCATGGTGGTTACCGGGGATCTCACCCAAACGGATCTGGGCAAGCATCGCCTGTCGGGCCTGGCGGCTGCAGAGCGCATCCTGGCGGGGGTAGAGGGGGTTGCCTTTTGCTACTTTGACCAGCGGGATGTGGTACGCCACCCCCTGGTGCAGCGGATTGTGGATGCCTACGCCCGCTACGAGAGCCAGCAGTGAGACCGAGGGTAATCTTCTTCGATGCCGTGGGCACGCTGTTTCGGGTGCGGGGCAGCGTCGGCCAGGCCTACAGCCAGGTGGCAGCAGCGTATGGAGTGGCGGTGGATCCGCAGGCGTTGGATCGCGCCTTTGCCCAAGCTTTTGCCAGCGCTCCGCCGCCAGCCTGTGCCGGTCTTCTGGGATCCGCCCTCCAGGAATGGGAGCGGGCCTGGTGGCGCCAGGTGGTGCGCCAGACCTTTGCGGGGGTGGGATCCCTGGCTGCTTTTGGGGAGGAACGGTTTGAGGCGTTTTTTGCCCGCCTTTTCGAGTATTTTGCCACGTCGGATCCCTGGGAGCTCTATCCCGAGACGCTGCCGGTTCTGCAGGTTCTGCAACAGGAAGGGATCCAGCTAGGGGTAATCTCCAATTTCGACAGCCGCCTGCCCAGGGTGCTGCAGGCGCTGGGGCTAGGGGGCTATTTTTCCAGCCTTACTCTCTCTACCCAGGTGGGCTATGCCAAGCCCGATCCCCGCATCTTCCAAGCTGCCCTAGCGGCCCAGGGGATCCCGCCTGCCGCTGCCTGGCACATCGGCGACAGCCGCCGCGAAGACTATCAAGGGGCCAAGGCAGCAGGCTTGAGGGCCCTTTGGCTGGATCGAGAAGGACAAGATCCCTCCTGCCAAGAGCGAATCGAAAACTTGGGGGGATCCCTCTCCCTGCTCAATGCGCTGGAGCGGAATTAAGCAGTAGCGGGGCAAAAACCCCATCGGGCTTGAGCAAGTAGCGCCGCAGGTTCATCTGCCGCTCCAGAAGGCAAGCATGGCCGCTTAAAGGCGAGATCTCCACCTGGGCCTGGGGCAGTCGCTCCGCCAGACGCTGCACCTCCTGCACCGAGGGCAGGAGGCGATCCCGCCCCCCCGCCACCAGCAACGTCGGCAGGGTCATCGACTCCAGGGGCAGCTCCTCCACGACAAACGATCCCAGCAAGGCCAGGCGCTGGGCGGCCACCGTGGGCTCAACACTGTGAACGGCCTGGCGCAGCCGCTCCCGATCCGGCGGCTCCATTTGGCTTAGCTCCGCCAAAAATCCCAGCCCCCGCTCCGCCATCTGGTGGTAGAGCGCCGGCGGCAAAAAAGGCAGGAGAACATGACCTGCCCACCACCAGGGCCGGCGCCGCAGCGACGAGGCCGGATTAACCAGAATCAGGCCACGACAGCGCTCCGGCTGCTGGGCAGCCACAGCCAGGGCTAGGCAAGCTCCGAAGGACTCGCCACACAGGTAGGCTCCCTCGTCCAGCTGGGATCCCACCCAATCGGCCAGGCTCTCCCAGCTCTGCCCTGCTGCGGGGTGGTTTAAGCTCAAAGGGCGGACGTGAAACTCGGCTTGCAGAGCCTGTGCCTGCCGGTAAAACAATTTGCCGGTGCCATCCATACCCGGCAAATAGAGCAGCAAGGGCCGCTTCTGGCGGCTTGGACTAGAGGCAATGGGCTTGCCCTTCAATGTTTCCATCTCCTTGCCAACCCCAAGCGCACCTGTTCGCGAGCGGCTGCCGTCAACTCCTGAATTAGCTGCAGCCGCTCCTGGCGGCAGGTAGAGCGCCCTGCTCCCCCTACCCAAAGAGGGGATCCCACTCGAACCACCACCTGACGGTAGATCACCACCGGATGCCCCCCCGGCCGCTGAAACCTGGGCTCCGTGGGATCAAACCAGCGGAAAAAAGCCATGGGAATATCCATCGCCCGCCACTCTTCCTGCGCCCACACGGCCACCGGCAGGATCGGCAGGGGATCCACGCCAGCAGCCAAGGCCAGATGGGCAAAGCCCGGCTGAAACCAGCCCAGCTCTTGGGGCGAGGTCTCGCGAGTAATCTGCTCCGCCCCTTCCGGGAAGATCCCCACCCCTCCGCCTGCCGCCAGAGTGGCCTGCGCCTGGCGAAAAAAGGCAAGCTGCGGCCCTGATCCCTGCTGGAGGGGGATACAACCCAGGGCCAAGGCAACCTCCCGCAAGAGGGGCACTTGCGATAGGTAGTAGTGGCAGGCAAAACGAATCGGTCGATCCAGCCCAGCAATCAGCACCGGCGCATCCAAAAAGCTGCGATGGTTGCTCACCACCAGCAGGGGGCCCTGGGGAACCCGCTCCTTGCCCTCCACCCACACCTCCGTCTGGAAAAGGCCAAGCAAGACCTGCGCCAGCGCCCTCGCGTCGGGGAACCCGCTTTGCTGCAGGAGTTGATCCAGCATCGCCACCCTGCTCAATAGTCCACCCCGCGCCGCAGATCGGCCCCCTGTTCGGCATAATGCTTGTGGCTCACCATTTCCGAATGGACAGAGGCCAGCTCAAAGTAGGGCAAAGGCGCATGGCAGCGCCCTGTGATGATGATCTCCGTATCGCGTGGCTTGCGCAGCAAAGCCTCAACAATCGGCTCCACATCCAATAGCTCCAGATCCACCGTTGGGTTGAGCTCGTCCAGAATAATGGTCTTGTAAAGCCCAGAGGCGATGGCCGCCCGTGCCAGCTCCCAGCCCCGCTCCGCCTCCACGTAGTCGATTTCCTGCTGCTTGCCCCGCCAAACGATGGCGTCGCGGCCGCAGCGCTGGTGATCTACTAGATCGGGATAGCTCTCTCGCAAAGCCCGAATGGCCGCATCTTCTGTGTAGCCCGTTCCCCCCTTTAGCCACTGCATAATCAGGACGCGGTGGGAGAGATCTTTGCTGATGCCGCGCCCAATGGCCTGCAGAGCCCGGCCCAGAGCGCTGGTGGACTTGCCCTTGCCGTTGCCGGTATAGATCTCGATGCCGCTGAGGAGGGGCTGGCCGTCCTGGGGATCCGCCGCCCGCCGCACGCTGCGCATTTCCGAGTGCAAATCTGCTAGGTCGATAATTTCCTTAGGGGCGCCCCGTCCGGTGATGATGACCTCCATTTCCTCTGGCTTTTGCTTGAGGGTGCTGACGACCTCGTCCACAGGCAGCAGGCCCAGATCCAGCACCGGGTTTAGCTCGTCCAGCACCACCACCGAGTAGAACCCCGACGCCAGCGCCCCCTTGGCCACATCCCAGCCGCGGCGGGCCTCTTGGCGGTCAAACTTAGTGATCTCGTCGGGGCCGAAGAACTCTCCTCGCCCCGTGCGCAGTTGATCGATAAGGTGGGGGAAGCCGCGCTGCAGAGCGGCAATCGCGGCATCCTCGGCATAGGTGCGGCCCGGCCCCTTGAGAAACCGCACCAGCAACACCCGGCTGGGGGCCGAGTTTTCAATCCCCAGCCCAATGGAACGCAGCACAACCCCTAGCGCCGCCTGCGACTTGCCCTTGCCCTCGCCGTCGTAAACATGGATCTGGCCTCGCCGGCGGTCAAATTGTTGCGCGGTTACAATGCCGATTTCTGCCATGCCCCTCCGCATCACGCCGCTGTCCAGAACTCGTGCTTCCCTACCCCCATCTTAGAGTCTAGCCAGAGGTTTTCGGGGAAGCGCGGAGAGGGCCAGAAAAAGCCGGCAAGAGCCGATAAACACCGGGATAAGATGAGCAATGGTTGTCCAGCCCAGTGCTTATCTAGCGAGGGATCCCCCTTGTATCCAACCGTGTTTTCTTCTCGCCCCTTGCCCCCTGCGGTCGATAGCCCCATCGAGCTGGTGGGACGGACGCCGCTCATTCGCCTGCGGCGGGTCACCGCCGACCTGCCGCCGTCGGTGCGAGTGTATGGCAAAGCAGAGTGGTACAACCCCGGCGGCTCGGTCAAGGATCGCCCGGCCCTGAATATGATCCGCGCTGGCGAACGCGAGGGCAAGCTTACGCCTGGCAAGATCATCCTGGATGCCACCAGCGGCAACACCGGCATCGCCTACGCCTGGATCGGGGCAGCTTTGGGGTACAAGGTGAAGCTGGCCCTGCCGGCCAACGCCAGCCCAGAGCGCAAGAAGATCCTCGCCGCCTACGGGGTGGAGGTAGTGCTCACGGATCCAGCCCTCGGCTCCGATGGGGCCATCGAGAAAGCCCGCGCCCTCTATGCCGAAAACCCGGATCTCTACTTCTATCCCGACCAGTACAGCAACCCCGCCAACTGGCAGGCCCACTACGAGACCACGGGGGTAGAAATCTGGGAGCAAACCCAGGGACAGGTCACCCACTTCGTAACCGGGTTAGGCACCAGCGGCACCTGCATGGGGGTGGGGCGGCGCTTGCGGGAGTACCGCTCCGATATCCAGATCATTGCCATGCAGCCGGACTCCCCCTTCCACGGCCTTGAAGGCCTCAAGCACATGGCCACTGCTCTCAAGCCCGAGATTTACGATCCCACCCTGCCCGACCAGCACATCGAGATCTCCACCGAAGCAGCCCAGAAAATGGTCAAGCGTTTGGCCTTGGAGGAAGGCTTGTTGGTGGGCATCTCTGCCGGAGCCAATGTGGTGGCGGCTCTACAGGTGGCCTGTCAGCTCTCCTCCGGCGTGGTGGTGACCATCTTGTGCGACGGGGCCGATAAGTATCTCTCAGAGCGGTTTTGGACAGAAGATTAAACTAGCCCGTACCGCAATGGCCCCTCCTCTTAACAGCCCCGCCCTTTTGCCGCTATGATGGTTAAACCTGGAATGCGGATGTGGCGGAACTGGTATACGCGCACGTTTGAGGGGCGTGTGGCTTTGCCATGCGAGTTCGAGTCTCGCCATCCGCACTGGGCCCTCACCCCCAGCCCCTCTCCCAAGGAGGAGAGGGGAAGCGGGCAGTGGTCAACCAGCCGATTGCACTATTCCCGAACGGCGCCCTGAAGGCGTGTGCCCCAGGTGCGGGCAAAGCTCAGGTCAGTCCCGGTCAGATTGGCATCGCGCAGATCGGCCCCCCGCAAGTCGGCGCCGTACAGGGAGGCAGAAGAGAGATCGGCACCCCGCAAATCAGCACCCCGCAAGTCCGCTCCCTCCAGGTAGGCACCGCTGAGATCGGCGCCACGCAACTGGGCGCGCCGCAGATTGGCTCCCACCAAGTAGGACTGGCTGAGATCGGCGCCAGTGAGGATGGTGCGCTCCAGGTTGGCCTCGATCAGGTCGGCACCCTGGAGGTTAGCCTCTGCCAGATCCAGGTTGCTCAGCTCAAGGGATCCCAGCCGGCAATTGGGACAGGTTCTGGAGGCCAGCAGGTAGCGCAGGAAGCAGGCGTTGGGGGTTGTGGCGGCGGCATTGGAAGCGACGGCTGTCGTGGCCAGCAGGGCCAAAATGGCGGAAGCTTTGAGATGAAAGTTCATGGTAACCGAGCCTCACAAAAAGTTGACTGAGACAATCCGGCAGAGCGGGGTTGTTTTGCGTTGGTCACATGATAGTGGCATCTGCCGGCTTCGGCCACTGCACAGATCTGCCTGGTTTTGTGGATCGACAGACGCTCCCAAGGTGTGATGACGTTGTGGCCTTATCGCCCCAGAGCTTGTGGGCTATCGCCGGGCGGGGGAGGATCTTTCAGCAGCGGATCCACCCAATGCCAAGACAGTTGCCCCAGTCCCAGCAAAACCGAAAGTATCGCCGAGGCAGCCAAGACGCAATCCTAGCGGGTTGCCAGCCGAGAAGGATGGCTCGGCTGGCGTTTCCTCCGGCCGGGCCGGGCAACGGGCAAGCTTTCCCAGGGGGGGAGAGGGCGACAACGCAGGAAGCAACCGCAGCGGCGACAGCGACGATCGGAGTCGAGGTTGAGCCAATGGCAAGCTGGACAGCGGAGCATGGGAAAGGCCAGGGATCCCATCCGGGGGCAGCGCGAGCAGTTGCGGCATCCGGCAACCGTATCTGAAGATCTTCCCAATTCCCATGCAGGTGGTCAATTCTGCTCGTCCCCCTCTAGATCAGGGGTCGAGTTCGGGGCAGCCTTGGGAGAGAAGCCTCTGTGGAACTAGCCCTCCAGAATCAGTCAGCATCGAACAGCAACCCTGTGCCGATCCTATGCAGATTCGACTGGAAAACATCTGTAAGCGTTATGGCCGCCGTGAGGTGGTGAGCGACGTCAGCTTGCACATTCAGCAGGGAGAAGTTGTGGGGCTGCTGGGGCCCAATGGGGCGGGGAAAACCACCACCTTCTACATCATGACCGGCCTGATCCAGCCCAACCGAGGCCATGTCTGGCTGGATGACCAGGACATCACCCATCTGCCGATGCATCGCCGGGCCCGCTTGGGGATCGGCTACTTGGCTCAGGAGCCGAGCATCTTTCGTCGCCTTAGCATTCAAGACAACCTGCTGCTGATCATGGAGCAGACGGGGGTGCCTCGCCGCCTCTGGCAGCAGCGGCTCAACCACCTGCTGGAGGAGTTTCGCATTGCCCATGTGGCCCACAGTTTGGGTTTGCAGGTGTCGGGGGGAGAACGGCGCCGCGCCGAGATCGCCCGCGCCCTGGCAGCCGGGATCCACGGGCCAAAATTCCTGCTGCTGGATGAGCCCTTCGCGGGGGTGGATCCCATTGCGGTGGCGGATATTCAAGAGGTGGTGGCCAAGCTCAAGCAGCGGGGCATCGGTGTTTTGATTACCGACCACAACGTGCGGGAGACGCTGGAGATTACCGACCGGGCCTATATTCTCAACGACGGCGCCATCCTGGCCAAGGGCACACCAGCGGAGCTGGCGGCGGATCCCTTGGTGCGCAAGTATTACCTGGGGGAGAAGTTCCGTCTTTGATGCCGCTCCATCTCATCGCCAGGAGTACAAAGCTCGCAGGCGTTGGCTTTTTTTGTGCTGGTGGGCCTGCATGCGGGCCAGCAGCTCGTCCAGCAGGGCAACCGCCTCCAGGAGATAGGGGCCCTTATTGAGCATGACGCACTCGGCGCGGGCAGACAGCACCGCATCGGAAAGCTCAGGCCGGGAGGGCAGGCCCTCCTTGGTGAGCTGATCCAGCACCTGCGTAGCCCAGACTACCGGCACATGGGCGGCCTCACAGATCCACAGCAGCTCCTCCTGGATCTCGCCCAGGCGCAGCCAGCCAATCTCCACGGCCAGATCTCCCCGGGCAATCATCACCCCCAGGGGCCGGCAGCCGTCGACGGCCGCGATCAGAGTGGGCAGGTTTTGCACCGCTCGCTGCGTTTCAATCTTGAGGATCAAGCCCAGATCGGGCCGGGCCTGGCGCCGCTCCAGCTCAGAAAACAGCAACTGCAAATCCGCCGGCTGCTGGACAAAGGAATAGCCCACCAGGTCGGCATGCCGCACCACGAAGTCCAAGTCTTGGCGATCTTTCTCGGTGAGGGGCTGGATCGAGAGCTGGCTGTCGGGAAAGTTGAGGCCTTTTTCCTCCCGCAGCTTCTTGCCCTGCGGGGCGACTTTGTCCACCTCCAGCACCACCCCTGCCGGCTCGATCCCCACTACACGAGCGCCGATTTTGCCGTCGTCGATCCAAACAGTTGCCCCCACCTTGAGGTGGGCCAAGATCTCCGGCAGGGTGCAAGCCACCTGGCAGCAGATGTCAGAGTCGACCGGCGGAATGGCTGCCGTGAGCAGGATGCGATCCCCACCGTACACCTTGGCTTTGCCGGGTGGCATGGCCACCAGGCCCGTGCGGATCTTGGGGCCGGCCAGGTCGAACAAAATCTTGCAGCGCCGTTGAGTCTGGGCTTCGGCCTGGCGCAAGTGGGCCACCATTTTCTCCCACACCAGGGGATCGTCGTGGGCGCAGTTGATCCGGGCCACGTTCATCCCCCGTTGCAGCAGTTGCAGCAGCAGCTCGGGCTGCTCGGCAGCTTCGCTGGGCAGGGTCACCATGATGCGGGCGCGGCGGTGGGGAGAAGGAGGGCCAAACAGCGCCTCAGCATGCTGCTCCAGCGCCATGTCCCCAGCGTAAAACTCCTCATAGCTGGGCCCCTTGTGGCTTAGGCCCTGCGTGGCTGCCAAAGTGGCGATCACTGCATCCAGGGTCTCTAAGACCCGCGATTCACACCGTCCCAGCGAGGACAGCCCCACCGCAGCCAGCTCCAATTGCAGGTTGCGCAGATCGTGTTGGCGTAGCGCCAAATACCGAGCTAGGTTCTCGAGAGCGGGGGAGGGGTTGCAGGGGCTGCCCCAGGCGGTCAAGTACTTCTGGGATCCCTCCACAACTTGCTGTCGCAGCTCCAGGAGCTGCTCTAGCAAACGCTTAGGCGAAGAGGGGGAAGAGGAAGCCATGCTGAAAGCTATCTCAAGACAAACAAGCCCAACGCCCGGCCCAAGCCCGCCTTGGGTCGATCATAGGCAAGTTAGGGTGAAAAAGGGAGGCGATTAACCTTTTGTTGGCCAGCGTTCCGGTCTAGAGTCGTTAACAGCCTTCGGGTTGTCCTGACTGCTACTTCCCTTGGTTTTGTGAAACTTCATTCTCCCCCTACTCCTCCTTCAATCAAGCAGTCTTGCAACAGGCTCTCCATCGTTTGCGCGGTGGGCCTGATGGATCGCTACATCATCTCCGAGATGCTCCTGCCCTTTTTCTTTGGGGTGGGAGCGTTCACCACCCTGGTGATGGCAGTGGGATCCCTGTTTGAGCTGGTGCGGCTAGTGGTAGAGGCGGGGCTGTCCCTTTCAGCAGCGTTGCAAGTGTTTGTGTTGCGGGCGCCGGGGATCATCGTCCTGACGTTCCCCATGTCGATGTTGCTGGCGACGTTGCTGGCCTATGGGCGCCTGTCTGCTGATAACGAGATCACTGCCCTGCGCGGCTGCGGCGTGAGCCTCTATCGTCTGGTGGTGCCGGCCCTCCTTCTCAGCCTCTTGGTGACGACGTTAACGTTTCTCTTCAACGAGCTGGTGGTGCCGGTGAGCAACCGCCAGGCGGCCCTGACTCTAAACCGCGCTTTGAACCGAACTCCAGAGTTCCGCCGCGAGAACATCCTCTACCAAGAGTTCGGCGAGATCCTCGCGCCCGAGCCAGACGGCACTTTTTCCCGCCGGCAAGGGCTAACCCGTCAGTTCTATGCCCGCAGCTTCGATGGCCAGCAGATGCGCGGCGTGATCGTGCTGGATCTTTCCAACGAGGCTCTCAGCCAGATCCTGCTGGCGCAGCAGGGGCGCTGGGATCCCCAGGAGAACCTCTGGGTGTTTGAGGAGGGCACCAACTACATCGTCTCCCCTGATGGCACCTACAGCAACATCGCCACCTTTGCCCGCCAGGAGTTGCGCCTGCCGCGCGCGCCGCTGGATTTGGCCCAGGAGGTCCGCAGCCCCGAGGAGATGAACATTCAAGAGCTGCGCCGCTACATCGAGGTCATCGCCAGCTCGGGGGATCTGCAGGGGGTACGCCGCCTTCAGGTTAGCCTCAGCCAAAAGTACGCCATCCCCTTTGCCTGTCTGGCCTTCACCTTGATTGGGGCGCCCCTGGCGCTGCGCCCCCAGCGCACCAGTTCTTCTCTGGGCCTGGGCCTCAGCGTGCTGATTATCTTCGCCTACTACGTGCTGCTGTTTGTCAGCCAGGCGCTGGGCCAGATTGGAACCTTGGGGCCGGAGGTGGCGGCCTGGTTGCCCAACTTCATCTGCTCCGCAGTGGGGCTAGGACTACTTTACCGAGCCAATCGCTAGGCAAAGGCCAGCTACCGCAGCGGGATGAACTCGGTGCGGCCAATGATTTGCTGGCCTTGGTCGGAGAGGGCATAGTTGATGAAATCAGCCACCACGGGGCTGGTTTTTTGCGGTACCACCAAAAACACGTTGCGGGCCAGCGGGTAGCGGCCACTTTGGATGGCCTCGCGGGTGGGCATCTGGCCGTCGATGGGCACCATCCTCACCGTTTGCTGGTTTTGCACCTGATCCACGGTGCTGTAGGTGATGCCGTCTTCTCCCAAAGCCCGCAGGAGAGGGGTGGTGGCATCCTGGGTGGCAGTGGTGAAGTAGGGCGGGTTATCGGGGGCAAAGGGCAGCCCCAACAGCACCAGCTCCTGGAAAACGCTGTAGGTGCCGCTCTGAGGGGCGCGGTTGAGAACGCGAATCGGACGATCGGGGCCGCCTACCTGGCTCCAGTTGGTGATCCGGCCCTGGAAGATGTCGGCCAACTGCTGCAGCGTCAGGCCGCCCTTGTAGGGGTTGTTTACCCCCACCGCCACCGCCAGGGCATCTTTGGCCACCGGGATGGCCTGCAAACCCGCCTGGACTTCGCTGGCATTGAGGGGGCGAGAGCTGGCAGCAAGCTGGATGCGACCTTCCATCAGGGCCTTGAGGCCGGCGTTGGATCCATTGGGCTTGCCGTCGGGGATCCCGTAGGTGATGGGGATGGCGGGGTTGCGCTGGCTGTAGCCTGACTTCAAGGCCAAGACAATGCGGATCATGGTGACGCTGCCGTCCATCTGCAGCACCGCCGGGTTGGGCAGGGAAGTATCCAGATTAACCGCGCTGGGTGGCTGGTTGGGGGCCTGGGCTGGAGGAAGATTGGGGGCCGTTGGCGCTTGCGGCTGGGCAGCCGGGATCTGGCCAGGGACAGAAGGCGCGTTCCCTCGCTTCAGGAAAGAGTCAAGCAGGCCGGAACGATAGGCATACCAGCCGCCTCCCCCCAGTATCGCCAGCAAAAGAATGTAGACAATCGGAGGTGGGCCGGAAGGTCGTACGGTCATGGGATCCCCCTCGAGAAATTCGCAGTCCAGACTTTGGCGGACTTTCCCCCTCTGTTGTATCAACTGTTTGCCCGGACTGGGCAAGCCGCAGGTTAAAGGGCATTCTGTCCCACCTCCCGCAGCTCAATGACATCGGCGCGGGGATCTGCCTGCAGAACCTCCAACTCGATCCAGGCCCCCAGCGGCACCTGCCGTTCCAAGCGCACCGGCACGCGAAAGGCAATCTCATCCAGCATGGCCATCACCAGGTTCTCCTCCTCGCGCAGGTAGCCCAAGACCAAGGCCTGCCAAATCTGCCCCGGTCGCTGACGCAGGTACTCGATGCTCCAGTAGCGCTTGGACTTGCGCTCCACCTGGTTGGCCTCGGCGGTGCCTGGCTCGATCCCCAGCAACAATTGCTGCACCTTGGCTTCTGTCAAGGGCAAGGGATCCCCGCGCAAAAAAGCCTTGATCTGGTAGTGGGCCACCAGATCCAGGTAGCGGCGAATGGGAGAGGTCACCTGACAGTAGGCATCGAGCCCTAGCCCCGTATGTCGCCCCGGTTGGGTGGCCACTTCCGCCCGCGAGAGACAGCGCATGATGGCAAACGACCGAACCGGACCCTGGGGGTACAGATCCAAAACCTCCGGCGGGGGCAGCTCAGGAGCCGGCTGCAGGCGATAGGGCACCGGGATCCCGTTTTGGCGGGCAAAGCGAGCGGCTACCTCACCGGCCAGCACCATCATCTCCGCCACCATCTGCCGCGCCGGCGTATCCTCGATCACCCGCAGGTGGGGGATCTCGTCGATGACCTTGATGTCCTGCTCCGGCAGGCCGATGGGGATCGCCCCTTGCGCCAGTCGCCAGGCGTAGCGCCAGCGCGCTGCCCGAGCAATGGCTGTCAATTGGGCCTCCGCCCCCAACTCCAGCATCTCGTCGGCATCGTCGTAGGTGAGGCGGTAGTTGACCCGGATCTGGCTGAGGCAAATTTCGTAGTCGCGCACGGCCCCGTCGGATCCCAGCCGGATGCCGAAGCTAAGGGCAGGCCGCACCTCCCCCTGCACCAAGCTCATCGGGCCGGTGGACAACTCCGATGGAAACATCGGGATCACCCGCTCCGGCAAATAGACGCTGGTGCCCCGCTTGCGGGCTTCTAAGTCGAGGGGATCCCCCCACTGCACCCAACAACTGGGATCGGCGATGTGGATCCAGAGCTTCACCTCGTCATCCGACTCAAACTCGACGCTGAGAGCATCGTCGATGTCGCGGGTGCTGGCATCGTCGATGGTGTAGGTGTGAAGATGGGTGAGATCCCGGCGCAGAGGCAGATCCAAGAAGGGGGGAGGCCCGCCAAGCAAAGTTTGGGCGTAGCGCTCCACCTCCTTGGGAAATTGGGTGGGGATCCCCGTAAGGCGCAGGGCCAGGTTCTCGTGGCGGCTCCACAGGCCCAGGGCTACCAGGGCGTCAAAGGCTCCTTGAGGAGTGTCGGGAAATCCCATCAGTTGCAGCAGTTGCGAGACCCGCTCCCGATCCGAGGGGGTGAGGTTGTGGGAGAGATCCTCGTGGCTGCGAATGCTGGCCGCCGCTCCCTGCAAAGCTAGGCGCTCCAGCACCTCCAGACGAGCTCGTTCCGCTGGGCTCCAAGTGTACTTTTGCCCAGGCTGGGCCACCGCTGCCTTTAGGCGGGCCTCAAACTCGGCCTGTTCCTGCTGCCGCTGCTGGGTAACGGCAATTTGATGGAGAATTTCCTTCACCTGAGCCGGAGTACGCGGCTCGTAGCCTTCCCCCTTTGCCTTAAAGTAGACGTAATCCTCGCTCAAAAGACGGTAGGCAGCATAGGTGGAGACCGGGGAATCGTCGGAAAACAACAACTGGGCCATCTCCGACAGGCTCAGGGGCCGACGCTCCTCCTGAACCAATTCCCAGGCCAAAGCCAAACTTTCGGGATCCAACTTTGCCTGCACCGCCTGCCAAAAGCCCGGGATATCGGACACCGTAAAGCTGGAATTGCCGTTCAAGGCAAACGTAATTTGGCGAGGGTGAACGCTGTGCACCTGCCCCGAAGCCACGCCCAGCAGCAGGTTCTTTTTGCCCTCGGTGCCCTCAACTACTGCCAGTACCCGCTCGTTGTTGTGGCGAAACTCGACCAGCGTGCCCTTTTCCACCCTCTTTCCCCATGTAGGTTGCCGCCAGAATTGTATTTTCTCCTGGCTCTACTTCTCCTGCCCATGGGGAAAACCCGACAAGCCAAACCAGCCCCAGAGGGCGAGCGCTTGCCAGCGGGAGGATCCCAAGGCAGGGCGGAGGCAGTTGCCGAGCCGGCCAGAGGAGGTACCCGGCCTCTTCGTGTTTCTTTGGATATGCCGCCACCTCCGTCTGTATGTGATACCTTTTATCCAGGTTTAGGGGAAACTGACGAACCGGCTAGAGGTTGGCAGGTTTTTTCTTGGCGCCACCTCGGCTGTAGATTTGCCGATTTGTCCAGAGGTTTGCTAAGCGGGCTATCCTTTTTCCTTGGGCTTTCTTGCAGCAAAGGGATGAGCAGTGGACAACCCAAAGCGATTGTTGCTGATTGACGACGATCCAAACCTGATCCTTCTGGTGAAGGATTACCTGGAGTTTCGCGGCTACGAGGTGGTTGCGGCGAGCAATGGCCTGGAAGGGTTAGAGGCGATGCGCCACTTTACTCCGGATTTGATCATCTGCGATGTGATGATGCCGGAGATGGATGGCTACACGTTTGTCCAGACCATTCGCTCCAACAGCGCGACGGACTGGATTCCGGTGATCTTTTTGTCAGCCCGCGGGCAAACGGCAGATCGGGTGCGCGGCCTCAACACGGGGGCAGATGTTTACCTGGTCAAGCCCTTTGAGCCGGAAGAGCTGGTGGCTCAGGTGGAGTCCGTCCTCAAGCACACCGAGCGCCTGTTGCAAATGCAGAATGCGGTCATTCAGCCGGTCATCAAGTTAGATCGGGAAATCGAGCTCACCCCTACGGAAGCCAAGGTGATCCAGTATGTGGCCAGGGGCATGTCCAACCGCGAGATTGCCGAGGTGATGGGAGTGAGCCAGCGCACCGTCGAAAGCCATGTCAGCAACATGCTGAGCAAAACCGGCCTGCACAACCGCACCGAACTGGCCCGCTGGGCCCTCGAAAGTGGTTTGGGCAGAGGCTGAGGGGGCCTTTGTTGCATCGCCGCTTGCCGACAAAAGGGCAACTCAGGGGATCTGGCTTTTCCTCTCTGTCTGGGGGCAACTCTGGAGGGGCGGGCGAGCGTTGGGCAGGATCGGGGATCTTTCAACTCCTCTGCCCGCCGTCTGCGGTTTTGGCGGCAAACTGAAGAAGGTACCCCGCCACGGCTACGGTTTAGACCTTATGGGATCCCGTTTACCGCGTCCGGCCCGGCCCATCCGCTCCGGCCACTACCCGGCCAAGGAGCTGTGCAGCCAGTGCGGCCTCTGCGATACCCGCTACGTCGCCCACGTCAAGGAAGCCTGTGCCTTTTTGAACCAGCAGTTCACCCGCCTAGAAGAGCAAACCCACGGGCGATCGCGGGAATCGCTGCGCTCCAAATCGGATGCCGTCAGCGACAGCGACTACTTCGGCGTCTACGAGGCAATGTACACGGCCCGCCGGCGGGATCCGATCCCGGGTGCCCAGTGGACGGGCATCGTCAGCAGCATCGGCATGAAGGCCCTCAGCAGCGGCCTAGTAGAAGGGGTGGTGTGCGTGCAGGCGGATCCCCGGGATCGCTTTCAGCCACGGCCTGTCTTGGCGCGTACCCCAGAAGCGGTCTTGGCGGCGCGGGTCAACAAGCCAACGCTATCGCCCAATCTCTCCGTGCTGGAGCAGGTGGAGCAAAGCGGCCTCAAGCGCTTGCTGGTGATCGGGGTGGGCTGCCAGATCCAGGCTTTGCGGGCGGTGGAGAAAAACTTGGGCCTGGAGAAGCTCTATGTGTTGGGCACGCCCTGCGTAGACAACGTCAGCCGCGCCGGGCTGCAAAAGTTTCTTGAAACCACCAGCCGCTCCCCGCAAACGGTGGTGCACTACGAGTTCATGCAGGACTTCCACGTCCACTTCAAGCACGAAGACGGCTCGGTGGAAAAGGTGCCTTTTTTTGGCCTCAAAACCAAAGAACTAAAAGACGTGTTTGCCCCCTCTTGCCTTACCTGTTTTGACTACGTCAACAGCCTGGCCGATCTGGTGGTGGGCTATATGGGATCCCCCTTTGGCTGGCAATGGCTGCTGGTGCGCAATGCGCGCGGGCGGGAGCTCTTGGATCTGGTTTGGGAAGAGCTGGAAACCCAGCCGGTGATCTCGCGGGGCTCGCGGCGGGCGGCGGTGCAACAGGGGATCCAAGCCTACGAGCAGGCCCTGAGCTTGCCCATGTGGCTGGCCCAGCTCCTGGCGGTGGCCATCCAGCGCTTTGGGCCGCGCGGACTAGAATATGCCCGCTTTTCCATCGACTCCCACTTTGTCCGCAACTATCTCTACGTCCGCCGCCACTATCCCCACAAGTTGGAGCAGCATGTGCCTCCTTTTGCCCGGCGCATCGTGGAGCAATACCAACTCCCCTCTCCCTAGGGGAGAGGGCCAACCCTAGAGCTCAGCAATAGCGGATCCCGGCTTCTGCCCAGCGGTCGATGGCCTGGCCCAGGCGTTCGCAATCGGCAATCAGGCTGATCCGCACGTAGCCTTCTCCCCCTTCCCCAAAGGCGTTGCCGGGAGTCACCACCACCCCGGTGGACTCCAAAACCCGCAGGGCAAACTCCGTCGATCCCTCGGGCGTGCCGTCGGCGGTGCGGGGGGTCGGGATCCAGAGGTACATCGTCGCCCGCGGCGGCTCGATCTGCCAGCCCAACTCGGCCAGGCGGGCAATGAGGTAGTCGCGTCGGCGGCGGTAGCGCTCCTGCACCTGCTGTAGGTAGCTATCTGGCAAGGCCAAAGCGGTCTCGGCCGCCTTTTGCAGGGCGCCAAAAATGCCGTAGTCGAGGTTGGTTTTCAGGGTGCGCAGGCTCTGGATAATCTGGCGGTTGCCCACCACAAAGCCTACCCGCCAACCGGCCATGTTGTAGGTTTTGGAGAGGGTGTGGAACTCCACGGCCAAGTCCTTGGCGCCAGGGATCTGCAGCAGGCTGGTGGGCCGGTAGCCGTCAAAGGCCAGCTCGGCATAGCACAGGTCGTGCACCAGGAGGAGGTCGTAGCGGCAAGCAAACGCCACCACTGCTTCAAAAAAGGAGCGGGTCGCCACCGCTGTTGTCGGGTTGTTGGGGTAGTTGAAGTAGAGCAGCCGCGCCTGCTTGGCCACCTCCGGCGGGATCTCTTGCAGGTCGATGAGCCATCCTTTCTCCGGGCGCAGCAGCAGTGGGTAGATCTGCCCGCCGGCAATCAGGGGACCGCGAAAATGGGGCGGGTAGGCAGGGCTAGGCACCAGCACCAGATCCCCTGGATCCACGTAGGCCAGGGCCAGGTGGGTCAGGCCCTCTTTGGATCCCAATAGAGGCAGCACCTCGCCATTGGGATCCAGCTCCACCCCGTAGCGGCGCCAATACCACTCGGCAATTGCCTGGCGAAAGCTAGCCGTGCCCTCGAAGGGTGGGTAGCCGTGGTGAGCGGGATCGGCAATGGCGGCCTGGGCCGCCTCCACCACCGGCTGGGGGGTGGGGCCATCGGGGTTGCCCATGCCCAGATCGATCAAATCCAACCCCTGCTGGCGGGCGCGGGCCTTCAGCTCATCCAAGCGGGCAAAGACATAGGCAGGCAGTTTGTTCAGCCGCTGGGCAGGGGCGAGGGCACGGTTCATAGCAAGGAGGGGAAACGAGTGCAGCCGGTGTCTGATGGGAGGTTAGCTACCTAACTTACCGCCAGAGCTGCCTTCAGGGCAATGATTGAGATCAGCGGGTTTGGGCATCTGGGATCCCAAAGGCTAGGATAGAAGTCTGGGTTCGGCTTTTTGGCAAGCGGAGCAGTGGCTTTACCCCTTGTAGCCGTTGTGGGTCGCCCCAACGTGGGCAAATCCAGCCTCGTCAACCGCCTGGCGGGGGTGCGCTCGGCCATTGTCCACGACGAGCCGGGCATCACGCGGGATCGCCTCTACCAAGAGGTGGAGTGGAACGGGCGCCGCCTGCGGGTGGTGGATACCGGCGGCCTGGTCTTCGGCGACGACAGCGAGTTTTTGCCCCACATCCGTCAGCAGGCCATGGCGGCGATGGCCGAGGCCCACGCTGTAATCTTTGTGGTGGATGGCCGCGAGGGGCTGACCCCTGCTGACAAAGAATTGGCCGATTGGCTGCGCAGACAACCCCTGCCGGTGGTGGTGGCCGTCAACAAGTGCGAGTCGGGGCAACTGGGCCTGGCGCAGGCGGCGGCTTTTTGGGAGTTGGGGCTGGGGGAGCCGATCCCTTGTTCTGCCGTCCACGGCAATGGGGTAGCCGAGCTGTTGGAGGCGGTGCTGCCTCACTTGCCCGAAGTGGCCCAAGAAGCCGCAGATGAGCCGGATCCCATCGCCGTGGCCATTGTAGGGCGGCCCAACGTAGGCAAGTCCAGCCTGCTCAACCGCCTGGTGGGATCCGAGCGGGCCATTGTCAGCCCCATTGCTGGCACCACCCGCGATGCCGTTGACACCCTGGTGGAGTGGGAGGGGCAGAGCTATCGTCTCATCGACACGGCTGGGATCCGCAGAAAAAGCCGGGTGGAATATGGGGTGGAGTTTTTCAGCATTAACCGCGCCTTCAAAGCCATCCAGCGCTCGGACGTGGTGCTGCTGGTCATTGACGCCCTGGAGGGGGTAACCGAGCAGGATCAGCGGTTGGCTGGCCGCATCGAAGAAGAAGGCCGCGCCTGCATCATCGTTGTCAACAAGTGGGACGCGGTGGAAAACAAAGATACTCACACCATTAACGAGTACACCCGCGAGATCCGCGAGCGGCTTTATTTCATTGACTGGGCACCCCTGTTGTTTGTCAGCGCCCTCACGGGGCAGCGCACCCACAAGATCTTTGCCGAGGTCAACACAGCGGTAGCCGCCCATCGCAAGCGCATCGCCACCTCCGTGGTCAATGAAGTTCTCCAGGATGCCCTCGCCTGGCAGTCAC
Source organism: Synechococcus sp. JA-3-3Ab (assembly GCF_000013205.1). Taxonomy (NCBI): domain Bacteria; kingdom Bacillati; phylum Cyanobacteriota; class Cyanophyceae; order Synechococcales; family Synechococcaceae; genus Synechococcus; species Synechococcus sp. JA-3-3Ab. The sequence continues at coordinate 1,230,336 of NC_007775.1, forward strand.
CCCCCGCCAACCGCCAGGGCAAGCAGGGCAAAATCTACTACGGCACCCAGGTGGCGGAGCGGCCTCCCACCTTTCTCCTGTTTGTCAACGATCCCGATCTGTTCAAAGAGAACTACCGCCGCTACCTGGAAAAGCACTTCCGGCAAAACCTCGACTTCACCGGTACCCCCATTCGCTTTCGCTGGCGCAGCAAATCCGAGCGCCTGGTGGGACGGGCAGTGCAAAAATTGGAGGGTTCCCTGGCCTCTCGTTAGGCCCTCTGGTGGACGAAGCTCTCTTCTGAAAGCGTATGGCTGTGGATCCCAACGTCAAAACCCTGGTGGAGAATCGCCGCGCCCGCTTCGAGTACGAGATCTTGGAGACCTACGAAGCCGGGATCCAACTGACCGGCACAGAGGTAAAGTCCATCCGAGCGGGCAAAGCCAACTTGCAAGACGCTTTTGCCCTCTTTCGCGATGGCGAGGCCTGGCTGCACAACTTGCATGTTGCCCCCCACGGAACTGCCAGCAAGGTGTTTAACCACGACCCGACCCGCCGCCGCAAGCTGTTGTTGCACCGCCGCGAGATCGACCGGCTGCGGGGCCTGGTGGAGCAAAAAGGCCTGACTGTGGTTCCCCTGCGGCTGGTGCTCAACCGCGGCTGGATCAAGGCTCACCTGGGCGTGGCCCGCGGCAAAAAGCTCCACGACAAGCGACAAGCAATTAAGGAACGGGAGACGCGGCGGGAGATCCAGCGGGAGCTCAAGGGGCGCTAGGGCCCGACAAGCTCCTGGCAGCTCCTATTTTCCGAGGGGGGTGGCCCAAAGCCGCTGGAGCCCTTCGTGGCAACAATTTCCAGTTTTCCTCTCCCTCAGGGAGAGGGGCTGGGAGTGAGAAATCCTCCGCTAGGATTGGAAGCGAGATCCGACTCGGTCGGCTGCAAAGGCACCACTGGGAAATTCTAGGCGCCGGGGAGAGGAAAGAAGCGGTCGGTGGCCTTGACCCGCTCACACCAGGCGCGGATGTTGGGGAAGGGCTTGAGGTCAAACCCGCCCTGCTCGGCCACATGGGTATAGGTAAACAGGGCCAGATCGGCGATGGTGTAGCGGTTGCCCACGAAGAACTCCTTCTCCCGTAGGTGGCTTTCCATGATCTCCAGAGCCTCGGTACCGAGTTTCAGGTTCTGGGCAATTAGCTCGGCATTGGCCTCGGCCTGGCCGGCTCGCACCCAAAAGCGGGTGGTGGCAATGTAGCGGGCAATGCGGGTTTGTTCAAAAAGGAGCCATTTCAAGATCTCGGCTCGCTCCAGCCGCGTCTGGCCATAGAGGGGAGTGTCCTCTGCTAGGTAAACCAAGATTGCGGCTGACTCGGCCAAGACGGTGCCGTCTTCCAGCTCCAAAGCCGGGATCTGCCCCAGGGGGTTCTTGGCCAGGTACTCGGGGCGGCGATTTTCTCCGACCCTGGAGTTGACCTCAACCGTCTCGTAAGGGATCCCCAACTGTTTGAGAAGCAGCTCTACTTTGTAGCAATTCCCGGAGGTCGGGATCCCATACAGTCGCAGCATTGCCGTTAACCTCAACGTGCAGCATCCCCATCAATACCACCAGATAGCTCAACCTCAGCCACAAAACCCCTTCACGTTTCAACGCGGTAGCCGAAGTCGCGCAGCAGGTGCTCGGAGCGCCGCCAGTGGGGCCGCACCTTGACGAACAGCTCCAGGTACACCTTGCCGGCAATGAGCTTTTGAATCTGGAGGCGGGCGGCCTGGCCAATTTGCTTGAGCCTTTCCCCCCCTTTGCCGATGAGGATCCCTTTTTGCGAGTCCCGCTCCACGTAGAGGGTGGCCAGGACGCGGGTGACGGTGGGGGTTTCTTCCACCTGGTCGATGGTGACGGCCACCGAGTGGGGCACCTCCTCGCGGGTGTGCAAGAGAACTTGCTCGCGGATCAACTCCGCCATGATAAACCGCTCCGGCTGATCCGTCACCAGATCCGGGGGATAGTAGTAGGGCCCAGGGGGCAGCAGGTCGACGGTGGCCTGGATGAGGGGCGCCAAGCTGCCGGGATCCAACGCCGACACCCAGACGACGGGGGCACCGGGGCGCAGGGCTTGGTAGCTCTCTTGGTGGGCCTGGCGCGCGGCAGACTCTTTGGGCAGCAGATCGGCTTTGTTGCAGACGAGGATGCAGGGGGTCGCGCTGGGGATCCGCTCGGCGATAAAAGCATCCCCCCGCCCTGCCGGCACCGAGCCATCCACCACGAAGAGGACGACATCCACGCTCCCAATGGCAGCCTGGGCGTTGTGTACCAAGATCTCCCCCAGGCGGTGGTGGGGCTTGTGGATGCCAGGGGTGTCCACCCAGATGATCTGGGCTTGCGGCAAAGAGAGGATCCCCCGCAGGCGGTTGCGGGTGGTCTGGGCCACGGGAGAAGTGATGGCGATCTTCTGGCCCACCAGAGCGTTCATCAAGGTGGACTTGCCCACATTGGGCCGCCCGATGAGCGCCGCAAATCCCGACTTAAACCCCGGTGGGGCGACCGGGATCCCCGACAGCCCCGCCTCCCCCCGGCCACCCTCTTGTCCCCTCGTGTACGGGGGGATGTAGGGGGGGGCCAGCTCTGGCGGCGCTTGGGCCGCCCCTTCCTGCCACCCTTCCTCTGGAGCGGGATCCCGAAGAGGGGGATGGCCGCGTTCCCGTCGCTCTTCTTCCATCGTGCCCCCTATCTCTGGTAGCCGGACCAGGACTGCGCCTGGCTACTGTCAAAGGCCAGGGAAACCTCAGGCAACTGCAGGGAGAGGGATCCCAGCTCGGCCAGGGTGGTGCCGGGGTAGTAAAAGGCGAGGATTTGCGCCGCGTTCAACCCCCGCCGCGCCAGGGTGTAGGCGCCGTACTGGCTCAGCCCCACCCCGTGGCCAAAGCCGCCGCCGATAAAGCGGTAGCCTGTCAGCCGCCCGCTCTGTTTCAGGGGTTCCACGCGAAACAGAGTGCTGTACAGGCGGGGAAAAGCCAGGCGCACCTGATCCTTGCGCAAAAGAATCGAGTGGAGCCCTTGGGGCGTCTGCAAGTCCACGTGCAGCGCCTGCACCCGACCACTGACCGAGCGCTCCAGGACGTGCAGCCCCTGGATGGTCATCCACTCGGGGAGAGGGATCCCGAGGTACTCTTGAGCGGCCCGCAGTTGGGCGTTTAGCTCCTCCAGCGACTGAGAAAACTCCCAGCGGAAGAGGCGCGATACCCCTGCTTCGTTGAAACCCTCCCGCCGGGCCAGAAAGGCCTTGAAGTCGCTCTCCTGCCGCAAATCGAAGGGCTGATCGGGCTGGTGGGCGATATCCACCTGCGGGCGCAGGTAGGGGCGCGGCTCTCCGTCCCAAACCTCTTCAAAGCCTGCCGAGATGCCGCCGTTGGTGGAAGAATAAACGGCATCCACCAGCTCGCCCTTGTAGGTGAGCACCAGGCCGCTGGTCTGGCGAATCGCTTCGTCGGCCCGCGGATGGGTGCCGCTCAGCCCCTTGTAAACCTGGCAGTGGGTATTGGCACAGAGGTGGTAGTCGTCGATCTGAAAGCGGTGCAGGTTCTTGAGGGCGTAGGTGCGCGCCAAAATTGCCTGGGCGGCCATGGCGGCAAAGGGGGCCCCTGGCCCCACCTCATGGGGCACCACCCCCCGTAAATAGGTTTCCAGGGGCACGGCGTTGACCACCGTATAGCTGCCGTAGGCATTGGGCTGAATGGTAATGGATCCGGCATAGTAGCGGTCGTTCACCCGCAGATAGCCGGCATCGGAGGTTACCCTCAGGCGGGTGCGATGGTAGCGAAAATGCTCATGTACCCAGCTCAGCTCCGCCCGTTCGCGCCGCTCCTGCACCTCCAGCCGCACCTGAGGGATCCCTTCTTTCTGGGCATACTGCTGAATCTGGATTAGTTGTTGGGGAGTGTAGGCGCGGCTGGCCCACACCTGCCATTCCTGCGGTTGGGCGATCTCGGTGCGGATGCCCAGAGATTCCCAGGAGTTGGCGCTGGCCTCGGCGCTCTCGAAGCTTTTGTGGCTGCTGAGGATGAGGCGGTACACGGTTTCCGGGCTGGCCAGGGCGCGGTTGACGATCCCAACCGTAACTTGTGGGAGCCGCTGCCTCTGGGTGCTGCCGTCTGCCTGGGCAAATTCCAGGGTGAGGAAAGACCCCAGCGGCGCTGCCAGCTCCACCTGATCTTGCTCAGAACGGCCAAAGCGTTGCACAATGCCCACGTGCAGGATCGGGTTTTCGGGGGTGGCCGCTGCAGACAATTGCGCTGGCAAGACAGGATCTTCGGCCTCTTTGCGAACCCCGGTCGCGTCAGCGGCACGGAGCACCAAGGCTGTCAGCAACAGGCCCAAGCCGGAAATGAGGCTGCTCTGTTTGCGCCAGCGGAGCGGAGTCCTTAAAAACCGGCGAGGTTGGGCAGTAGGAGACTGACAACTGGCCATGGCCGCTTTATCCTGACAACACACCCTGTCGATTGTACCCGCATCTTTTCTGGCCTAGCCGCAGCGATGGATGCTCCTCTCCCCTCTACCTCCCTGCTTTTTACCGGAAACGACGGTGGATTCTCGAACCTGCCTCCTCCTGCTCTACGCAAGGGATCCGGCTGGCGGTTGGGCTGGGATCCTGGGCGCTCCCCTTTTGTGGCCCTGGTGGGAGGAGAGACTTGGGCGTTGGAGCTAACCCTAGAAGAATGGCAAGCATTTGTGCAGGGGGTGTATCGTCTGCAGCAGGATATGGAAGCTGTCGCCTCCCAACTGATGGCCGAGGAGAGCATTACGCTGGAGCAGACCTTTCCTGCCCTCACGTTGGTTGCCAGTGGCAGCGCCACTGCTTGGGGCCTCTATCTCCAGTTGCACCAGGGCCGGCGGGGTGAGGGTTTCTGGCCAGCAGAAGTTGTCCCGGAGCTGTGTCGTGCCCTCGACCAATTCCAGGAGTGCTGACCCGCCGCCGCTTGCAGGTTTTGGGGAGGAACCCAAGGCAACTCAGGTCAAACTCCAATCAATTGCTGAAGAAAAGATACTTGATAAACCCTGAGGCCACCCCAACGACTAGGGCCACGATCGCGCCGCGGCTGATGAACTCCTGTTGGTCAAGCCGCTTGCTGTAGCCATCCATTTTGCCGCTTAGCTCCGCGATTTTCACTTCCAGGCTGCTACGGCTGAGGTCGATCTTGGCTTCCAGCTCGTTGCGAGTGAGGTCGATCTTGGCTTCCAGCTCGTTGCGAGTGAGGTCGATCTTGGCTTCCAGCTCGTTGCGAGCGCCTTGGATCTTGCTCTCTAGGTCGTTGCGAGTGAGGTCGATCTTGGCTTCCAGGTCGGTTTTGACCAGCCGGATCTCGCTTTTGATCTCCGTCACCTGGATTTCCAACTTGCGGTCGATTCCCTCCAGCTTTTTGTCCAAAGCCAGGATGAGGTCTTTAATTTCTTGATTGGGATCCGACATCCGCAGTTCTGCCCAAGACCGCTGGCTCCTATTATCGCCTAAGGGATCCCTCCTCAAACTGGCGGCTCAACCGTTGCCACGATGTCGCGGATGACGGCCTCTGCCTCCTGCCGTCGGTTGCTCGTCATGTCCCCAGATCCGGCCAAAGAAATGCGATGGGCCAGCACCGGCACAAACAAAGCTTGCAGATCTTCCGGTAGGCAAAAGCTCCGCCCTCTCACCAACGCCTGCGCCCGTGCTGCCCTTGCCAAGGCCAACGCCCCGCGGGTGGACACGCCGGCCCGCAACAGTCTGGAGGCACGCGTCGCCTGCACCACCTGCAGCAGATAGTCGGCCAGGGATCCATCCAGGTACACCTGATCCACCGCCGCCTGGATCTCCCGCAGCTCCGCCAGGGAAAGCACCGGCTGGAGAGCCTCCACCGGCTCTGCCTGCTGTCGCTGCAGCAGCAAAGCCCGCTCCACCTCAGGGCTGGGGTAGCCGATGGACAGCCGCACCAGAAACCGATCCAACTGGCTTTCCGGGAGGGGATAGGTGCCGTGATACTCCAAGGGGTTTTGGGTGGCCAACACCATAAAGGGACTGGGCAGCGGGTAGGTGCGGTTGTCCAGCGAAACCTGCTTTTCCGCCATTGCCTCTAGCAGGGCACTCTGGGTGCGGGGAGAGGTGCGATTGATCTCGTCGGCCAGGATGACATGGGCAAAAATGGGGCCTGGGCGAAATTCAAACTCCCCTTTCTCTTTGTTGAAAAGGGTGAGGCCAAGAATGTCAGTCGGCAAGAGGTCGCTGGTAAATTGAATTCGCTGAAACTTGGCCCCCAAGCTGCGGGCAATGGCCCGCGCCAACGTGGTTTTGCCTACTCCCGGCACGTCCTCCAGGAGGACATGGCCTTCCGCCACCAGGGCCGTCACCACGGCCTGCACCACCCGTGGCTTGCCTTGAAACACCGACTCGACGTTGGCGATCAGCTTGCCGATCTGCTGCCGCAAAGTTTGCAATCGCTCCGCCGGGATCCGCGCTGAACCGGACAGGGTGCCAACACTTGCCATAAACCACTCCCAAAGGGGCCTATTCCACCATACAGGCCCAACCCACCGGCAACCCAAAGGGGATCCCACAAAACCCCGGTGGAAAACCGGAGTATCATAGACCTGATCCTTGCAGGAAGGATGGGTATTTTGGAACTGTCTTGTAAAAGTGAGTACGCTCTCCTGGCCCTTCTGGAGTTGGCCCAGCACTACCATGACGGCCGGGTATTGCAGATTAAGGAGATCGCAGCCCACCAGTCGATTCCCGACCGCTATCTGGAGCAGTTGCTGGCCACGCTGCGCAGGCAGGGCCTGGTACGTAGCCAGCGGGGCGCCAAAGGAGGTTACTCTCTGGCTCGACCGCCCTGGCAGATCTCCCTATTGGACATCATTCAGGCCATCGAGGGAGAAGATCTCACCCGCCCCCGCGACTTGCCCAGCGGCGATCTCTCGCCGGAGCGCCAGGTGCTCTGGCAGGCTTGGCAAGATGCCCAGGCGGCAGCGGTGGGCATTCTCCAAAAAACGACCTTGCAAGACCTCTGCGACCGGCAGGCGCAACAGCAACAGGCCAGGTTGATGTACTACATCTAGAGGAAGCTGCCGGTGTCGATGCCCTGGGCTTGGCCTCCTCTCAAGAGGGTGAGTACCTCTTCCCGCCGAGGCGGACGAGAGGGGCTGGGATCCCTGTCAAGTTTTGGGTTATCCTGAAACCCATTGCCTCTTGAATTGCTTCCTTTGCATTCCATGACCTTTCGCTCCCCTCGCTCTCAGGCTGCCGATACGTTTTCTTCGGAAGATTTTGCCAAGGCTCTGGAGGCGCAAAGCCTTGACTTTCGACCGGGACAGGTGGTGCGAGGCCGCATCTTCCAGCACCAGAACGATGGGGCGCTGGTGGATATCGGCGGCAAGTCGCCGGCCTTTTTGCCCCTGAAAGAAGCCGGGATCCGCTCAGGAGAGGATTTGAGCGAGCTTTTTCCCCTCAAAAGCGAAGCCGATTTTCTCATCTTGCGAGAGGACTCGGAAGGGCAAATCGTACTCTCGGCGCGGCGGCTGCGGCTGAAGCGACTTTGGGAGGAGCTGGCCGAAAAACAGACCAACGGCCAGACGGTAACTGCCCTGGTGATCGGCACCAACAAGGGCGGGGTTCTGGTGGACGTGCAGGGGCTGCGGGGCTTTATTCCTCGCTCGCATCTCAACCAACGGGAAAATCTAGAAGAGCTGGTGGGCCAATCGCTGACCGCCAGTTTGTTGGAGGTCAACCCCGCTGCCAACAAGCTGGTGCTCTCCCAGCGAGTAGCGCGACAAGCTGAGAGCCTGGGAATCTACACCACCGGTCAGGTGGTGCGGGGCAAGGTCAGCGCCCTCAAGCCCTTCGGCGTTTTCGTGGAGCTGGAGGAGGGGGGCAGCGGGCTGTTGCCCATCAAGCAGGTCAGCCAAAGCTTTGTCGCCTCCTTATCCGACTTGTTCCAGCCCGGTCAGCCGCTCAAGGCCGTGGTCATCGATGTGGATGAGGCCAAAGGGCGGGTAGCGCTCTCTCTGCGGGTGTTGGAAAAATACCCCGGCGAGGTGTTAGAGCAACTGGCCCTCATTACCGAGGAAGCTGAAGAGCGGGCCGGCAAACTGAAGGGGAGAATCACGTCCGAGGGCAAGGTCATTTAACCCATACCGACTGCCAAGGCGCTCCTGGGCGAGCCTTCCGGATCCCTGGGCTGGGCCTCACCCAAGACTTGGCGCCGATCCCCCAATCCCGCCAGCAGCAGGGGACCTTTCGTAGCCACCGGCTGTGGAAACAGCACCCCTTATCCCTGATGCTCAGCTTCCCTCTCCCTCTGGGAGGGGGGCTGGATCCTATGTCCTGCCAGCATCAACTCCCTGGCACTGCGGAGCCCTGGGGGGCTGTTTCAAACTTGTACAGAGTGGCAATGCCGTGAACAGCAACTGAGGCTGGGGTGTTGTCTATACGCGATGCTGGCGCAACAGAGATGAAGAGATTTCCTTACCAATCCTCCGCTATTGCGTTTCCGTGCAAATCTTAGGTTGGAAATGCTCAAATTAGGACACAGCAAGGGTTTTAGCTATTGCCGCCACTGAGGAAATAGCCAGAATAAGAGTAGCTATTGACCCAGCAATGGGCGCTACGACAACTTGGTGAATGCACGATGTTTCCCTCTCTGTTGACCCCACGCACAGCCGGCCTACTCCTATCGGGAGCCGCACTGGGCATCCACTGCCAGGTGGCCATGGCCGCTCCTTTTCGCGACACCTTTGGCCACTGGGCGCAAGCCTATATCGAGACCCTCTCCTCTCAAGGGGTGTTGAACGGCTTCCCGGATGGCACCTTCCGTCCCAACGAGCCGGTGACCCGCGCTCAGTTTGCCACCCTTGTCACCACTGCCTTTCGCCTTCGCAACACCTCTGGTACCTTCATCGGCTTTCGGGATGTGCCTCCCAGCCACTGGGCGGCCAATGCTATCTCCACGGCGGCAGCCAACAACTTGGTGGCCGGCTTCCCAGACGGCACCTTCCGACCCGAACAGCCCGTTACTCGCACCGAGGCGCTGGTGATCCTGACTAACGCCCTTGGCAACACGAGTGCCATCCCCGCGGCTCAGCCGAGCGAGCTGTTCAGCCGCTACCGCGACGCGGCAGCCATTCCCAACTGGGCCCTGGCACAACTTGCAGCCGCCAACCGTGCCGGCCTGATTGTCAATTACCCGGATCCTATGCTTTTGGAGCCGAACCGCCCTGCCACCCGTGCCGAGGTGGCCGCTTTTACCCACCAGGCCCTGCTCAATCGGGGATCCCTGGTGGCCCAGAACCCGAGCAGTTGGGTTTCCACCCCCCCGGCGGGCTTTGACCTGCGCCTTTCCACGCTGGCGGCGGGCACCCTGATGCAGACCACCACCCCCTTCAACGAGCGCCTCTTCATCGCCCCCAACGAAACTCGCCCCCTGTCCTTGATCGTCCGCAACCCGATTCGCAACGCCCAGGGGGATATTCTGGTGCCTTTCGGCTCGCGGGTGGATGGCCGCTTTGAGCCGGCCCCAGGGGGCACCCGTTTTGTGGCGGAAAGCATCATCGCCAACAACCAACTGTTCCCCTTGGCTGCCCAATCGGACATCATTCACGATGTCAAGGATCCCCGCTACACCACCACGGGCAAAATCATCCAAGATGCGGCCATCGGCGCGGCAGCGGGCGCCATTCTCGGCTTGGTGACCGGCGACAATGCCATTGCCACAGAAGAAGTGCTGGGGGCTGGGGTGGCCGGAGCGGTGATCGGCAACGTCACGGCGCCACAGGTGGTAGTTTTGGATCCCAACCAGGTGATCGAGCTGCGCCTCACCCAGGATCTGGCGCTGGTCCCTCAATCCCGCTAGCGGCGCGGGGGTGTCCGTTGCAACAAGACACAGGCGATACAACTTCGTCACCGTCTTTCCATCGGTGAAGCTGGGCGTTGCCTCGATCCCCAACTCCGTATCCCCCCGTACACGGGGGGATATAGGGGGGGCCGGGGTTGGGAGTGAGGGCAAAAGGCTATCTTCTCAGCCAATCCAACAGAGTCGTTCCCCCCAGCCACAGGCCCACCAAAATGGAAGTGGTCAGCAGCCCCGCCGCCACACAGATCAGGGATCCCAAGCTGCACAGGATCCCGTCCTCTTCGAGGAGGCCAAAGGCGGTGACGAAGACCCCCATCGCCGGCAGGGTGTTGGTGCCGGGCACGGGAATGATCATGGAAATACCCATCAAGCTGATCAAGGTGCTCAGCCAGACCTGGCCCAGGCGGCTGGTGCAGACTGGTTGCCAACGGGGGCAGGCAACTTTTTCAATGCGCTGCAACCACGGGATCCCGGCCTGCACCCACTTTTGAAATTGCTTCCGTTCAATGGATGTCTGCAGCACCCATGGCGGCAGCCAGGGGGTGGTTCGCCCCGCCAGCATTTGTAGGGCCAGCAGCAGAATAACCACGCCAAAGGGAGTGGAATAGCCAGGAGCTGGCAGAGGCAGAGCAGAAGGGAAGGAGAGCACCGCCAAAAACAAGCCAAAGCTGCGCTCGCCCGCCAGTTTGAGAATCTCTTCAAGGCGGATGGGTGGGGATCCCTCTGGGTAAGGCTCGGGCTGCTCTGGATGGGCGGGAAGGCAGGCAAATCGGGCCAGCTCTTGCGATAGACGAGCCATAGGGGGGGGCTGCAAACGGTTTGGGAGCCAACGATAGCCTACTGCAAATCCAAGGTTTGTTGGATATCTTGAACAAAGGGGTGGTCTTGGAGGGGTAAGATGAGCGGCGAAGCGCTGGGCAAAAGGTTGGCTAGCGGTAGCCTTGGAGAAGGTCTGGGGAAGCATGCTCCGCTCAGCAAGGGAATAGGCAGGTTGGGGGGGACGCTGTTGCTGGGATCCCTGTTGGTGGCAGGGCGCGGTGTGGCCCTGGCCGAAGCGCAGTTGGAGGTGGGTACCTCCACCACCTTGCCCCCGCAGGCGGCGCCGCCGGTGTTGCCTCCCCCGCCGGTGGGAGTTCGACAAATTAGAGAGGATACCGATCCTGAGCAAACCGCCGATATGCCCCTTTCCCTTCTGGCCGAGCAGGTGCTGGAGGCGGTGTGCGAAGCGCAAATCGATCCCCAACGGGCCCTGGCCCTCATGCCCGACCTGAGCGAGTCCCACATCCGCGCTGCCTGTCCCAAGCGGCTGGCCCCCCAGTCCCTCCGTAGACGGGGGGATATAGGGGGGGGAGTACAGGCCGGTCAAAGCTTGGCGAAATTGTAGGGAGCGGTGAAATTGTTGTAGCGAATGCGCAGCCGTCCCTGAAAGGCTCGATCCAGCTCCTCCACTTTTTGGGCAAAAGCCGGCTCATCTTCCCAGTTGATGAGAAACGAGCTGTTGTAGGCCATGTTTTCCGTAAGCAGCTCTCCCTCGACGCGATCGCTGGCCAGAGAGCCGAGGGCGGCTGTGAAGGTTTGGGCAATGTGTTGGCGCCGTTGCTCCAGCATTTGCTCCAGAGCCTGCCCAATTTCCACTACTGCATCTAGCCCCAAGGGGGTGCCAGCCATTTCGTCCCGCCGGGCTTTCAGGGCCGGGTTTTCCTCTAGCCCCAATTGGAGCTCTTGCTGGGGATCCCAGAAGACTTTTACCCCCACCTCCCGTTTGCCCTCCAGGCGCTGCAGCAGGGCCAGCAGATCGGCCAAGTGCGGTTTGATCAAATCCTGCTCTACCTGATCCCAGCCGCTCACCACCAGGCCAAATTGCAGCGGCAGCAGGGCGCGGTATCCCTCGCTCATCACGGTTTCTAGGACAGCTTCGTGGGCCAGCAGATTGGCCCGGCTGGCCAAGTAGCGCTCCTGGCGAGCCTGGGAATAGAGAAAGGCCAAAGATCCCAGCACGTGAATCCCCACCGGCTGCTTGTCCAGCCCCACCACATTCAGGTGGCGCGGGCCGGGGGCAGCGACGATCCCGTAGAGATAGAGGGTGCTATTGGGATTTGCCGTTGGCATGGCTGCGAGCATCTCCGATCAACCAGGTGAGGTTGGACTCTTCCGTGTCGATGGCATTGCCATCGGAGGAAATACAGTAGCGACCCATCACCATCTGGTGGCGCAGGGTAACTCCTGCAGCGATTTGGGTGTAGTTGAAGATGAGGCTGCCATCCAGCGTACACCCTTCGTTCAACACACAGCCGTAGCCAATGGCTGTGGGGCCGATGAGCTTCACCCCGTCTGCCAGGTAAGTGCTGGCCCCAATGTAGACCGGCGGCTCGATATGGATGCGATCCCAGTTGGCGCGGATGTTGATCCCCGTCCAGACGCCGGGCCGAATCTGGATCCCGGGCACCTTGACCCCCTTGATCTCGCCGCGCAGCACCTTCTGTACCGCCAGCCAGTAGTCAGGGGTACGGCCAATGTCCACCCACTGGAAGTCGGCCTTGAGGCCGTAGAAGGGGGCGCCGGCTTTCACCAAGGCGGGGAAGAGATCGCTGCCGATGTCATAGGGGCAGCCGGGGGGGATGTAGTCCAGGACTTCTGGCTCGAACACGTAGATGCCGGTGTTGATGGTGTTGCTGAGGGCCTCTTCCTGCCTGGGTTTTTCTTGGAAGGCGGTGACCCGGCCCGTCGCATCGGTTACCACCACGCCATAGCTGGAGACTTGGCTGGGATCCACCTCTCGCAACACCACCGTGGCCAATGCCCCCTTAGATTTGTGAAAGTTGACCACCTGGGTCAGGTTGAGGTCGATCAGGGCATCGCCGCAGAGCACCACGAAGGTGCTGTCGAAAAAACCGGAAAAATCCTGGATCTTGCGCATGCCACCGGCGGATCCCAGGGGTTCGGCCACCGGCTGGCCGTTCTCGAAGTGGCCCTCGAAGGAAAAGCCGATGTGTACTCCCCACTGCTGGCCATCGCGAAAGTAGTCTTCGATCTGGTGAGCGAGGTGGCTGGTGTTGATCATGATTTGGTCGAACCCATGTTCCCGCAGCAGCTCCACCAAGAACTCCATGACCGGCTTGTGCAAAATCGGGATCATCGGCTTGGGCATCATGTAGGTGATGGGCCGTACCCGCGTCCCTTTGCCGGCTGCCAGGATCATGGCTTTCATGCCGTCCTCTCTCCTCCGGGTCTATCGTCTCCTGACTTTATCATCCCAGGATCGGCAGTCTGGATAACAGAAGAGGGTTTTCGCTCTGGGCTGGCCCCCCAGTCCCCCCGTGTACGGGGGGATAGAGGGGGGAATCGCCGCCAAGAGGCCGATCCTCTACAATCGAGGGGAAGCAACGCCCGCAACTGCTCTGCCGCTGTCAAGGCTTGACTCTCTATCTAGCCCTGGCAAGAGCAGGGATCCCGGACATCCTTCTATGTCGATGGCTTTCGGCCTCAGCCCCGCCCCGCATCCCGATACCCCAGGTTGCCGTTCCGCCGGCCAGCCGATCACCATTGCCCTGGCCAAGGGAGCCTTGCTGGCCGACGCTATCCGCTGCTTGCAACAGGTGGGGATCGATTTCAGTCGCTTTTTGGATCCCGGCAACCGCCTGCTGCGGATTGAATCGCCCACCCAGCTCAACGGGCAACGCTACGAGGCGCTGCTGGTGCGCAACCACGACGTGCCGGTGTATGTGGAGTACGGCCAGGCCCAACTGGGCATCGTCGGCTACGACGTCTTGCGGGAGCGCTATGCCGGCAGCGAGGTGCGAGTGGCCCACCTGCTGGATCTGAAGTTCGGCCACTGTCGCATGTCGGTGGCTCTTCGCCAAGAAAGTCCCTACACCTCGGCGGCCCAGTTGCCTCCCCATGCCCGCGTGGCTTCCAAGTTTGTCGGCTGCGCCCGCGAGTATTTTGACCGGTTGGATTTGCCGGTGGAAATTATCTCCCTCTACGGCTCAGTGGAACTGGCTCCCATCACCGGCATGGCCGATGCGATTGTGGACTTGGTGGCCACCGGACGTACCCTGAGGGAAAACGGCCTGGTGGAACGGGACTGCCTTTTCGAGAGCACCGCCCGCTTGATCGCCCATCCCACCAGCTACCGCGTCAACCAACAGCCCATCGGCGAGCTGGTGAACCAGATTCGGGAGCGCTGGCTGGGATCCCTGGTGGCGAGTGGCCCGCTTTGAGGGGGCCGCGAGGTCTTTGTAGAAGGGCAGGGGTCGGCAATCCAAGAAGTAGGAAAACGCAGCTACCCGACAGCTCTGCCTGGCCAGGAAACTTCTGCAAGCCCGGCCAAAGAGGGGATCACTATTGCGTACAATAGGGGCATTCGGGCTTATTTTCCCCAGCAGCATTGAGATTAAAACAGGTTTTTCGAGGTTGATTATGCGGTACCGTCCACTACTCGCCATCCTGTTGGCGCTCTGTTTGAGCGTCTTCGCCCTGCCGGCGGAGGCGGCCAAGGCCCCCTTAACCTACGACCAGATCCGCAACACCGGCAAGGCGGCCATATGCCCTTCCGTCTCGGACGATGCCCGCGGCCGCATCGAGGTGCCCAAGGGGGGATCCCTAAAGTTGACAGACGTCTGCTTCCAGCCGGTGCAAATTGAGGTGGAAGAAGAGAAACGGAACGGGGAAAAAGAGTTTATCAAGGCCAAAAACATCATGATCTCGGCAGCCACGCTGGGGCCGATTAAGGCTGAGGTCACCCCCAAAGACGGCGGGTTGGAGCTCAAAGTGGTGGACGGGATCACCTTTCAGCCGACCACCGGTCAGTTGCCCCGCCGCGAGCTGGTGCCATTTTTGTTTAGCGTGAAAGATTTGGTGGCCACAGCTCAGGGCTCCGCCATTGACCCCTCGACCGACTTTGAAGGGGAGTTCTTGGTGCCCGGCTACCACACCAGCACCTTCCTCGACGCGCGCGGGCGCGGCTCTAACACCGGCTACGACACAGCCGTAGGGCTACAGGCGGCCAAGGACGACTTCGCCACCAACCGCAAGGTGGACGAGGTTTCGCGGGGGAAACTGTCGCTGCGCATTGCCCGCGTGGATCCCAGCACGGGAGAGATGGGCGGCTCCTTCGTTAGCATTCAGCAGTCCAGCACCGAGCAAGGGGCACTGGAACCCCGCACCGTCCGTGTCCAGGGCTTGTTCTATGCCCGCCTGGCGCCGGAGTCTTGAAGAGAGCAAATTTTGGGCTTGAGGGGGCAGGGATCCGGTCGATCCCTGCTCACTCCTGTTGATACTCTGTCTGTCTGGGTTTGCCTGTTGGGGAAGAGGGCGGCGATGGCAGGATCCCACAGCGTTTGTTTTGATCGGGCTGCCGACTTTTACGATGCTACCCGCAGCTTTTTCCCCGCTGTAGAGGAAGAGATCGCCGATGCCATCTTGGCGACAGGGGGAGCCACTCCTGAGACCTATTTTCTCGAGGTGGGCATTGATTCGGCGTGGCTACTCCTATTGCGGCGTCGATATTTCTAAACGGACGTTAGCTGAGCAGGTGGAAGCCTTCTCAAGGGGCTCATGTGCAGCAGGTAGCGGCGGCAGGTAGGTGTCTGCGCATCCACCCAGAGCCAGGCAAGTCTTGTAGGAAGGGTTTTCTTGTGGACATTGCGGCTGGAGGGGTGACGCCGACCTGAACGGTGCAAAGGTTACCGCCCTTTTGGGGCGTTCTATAAACCAGCCCCCCTGCCCCGCGTATACGGGGGGGTTCGGGGCTTGCTTGCTCTCTAAGCGAGCATGCTTCAGGGCTACTGTTCGCGTCAGCCGGACGGAGTCCTTCAACCCCATCCGCTTACGCGGGGCCGCACTTCTCTGGCTCGGCCTGCCCTCAACTTCCCAGACCTTCAGGGTAACCTTGCTAAGATTTCCATGGCAGGGATCCCGGGCTATGCAAGGCGTACTGCTGATCCTTTACATGTTGTTTGTCAGTGGCCTGATTGCCGTTGTCGGGGATCGGGTCGGGTATCGGATTGGCAAAAAGCGCCTCACCTGGTTTAACCTGCGTCCCCGCCACACGGCCGTTTTGGTAGCCGTGATTACCGGCGTGAGCATCTCGGCGCTGACCTTGGGCACGCTGCTGCTCCTCAACCGCTCTCTTTCGGAAGCCCTGTTCAGCTACACCAACCAAATTGCCCAGGCAGAGCAGGAGCTGCGGGCCCTCAACCGCCAGAAAGCTCTGCTGGAAGCGGAGAATGCCACTCTCAGAGCCGAGCGAGACCGCCTCAAGCTGGATCTCGACCAATTTCGCAGTCAGCAATCGGCAGCCCAGACACGCCTGAGCGAAGTCCGGGATCAACTGGCTATGGCGCTACAAGAGCGGCAAGAGGCGGAGGCGAAGCTGGCGGCAGCCAACGAGCAACTGGCCCAAGTGCAGCCCGGCCTGGAGCGGGCCCAGGCGGAGTTGGAGGCGGTGAAGGCAGAGGTGGAGGCGGCCCGAAAGATGATTGCCGATCTGGAGTCGCAAAAGCAGGCTCTGCAACTGGATCGGGATCAACTGGAGCGCTCTCTGGATACGGCGCAGACGGCCCTGAGCCAACTGGAAACTCAAAAAAAGCAGCTTGAGCAGGAGATCGCGCAGCTCAACCAGTTAGCGGTGCGGCTGCGGCGGGGAGAGCTGGCCATTCTGGCGGGAGAAGTCCTGGCTACAGGAGTTGTGCAAACGCCAGCAGGGGCAGACCCGGCGGCAGTCCGGCGGCAGTTTGAGCGAGTTTTGGCCCAGGCAGAACAGCGGGCCCTTGCCCTCGGCTCCCGGCCCATCCCCCCTCTGGAGAACGCCATCCTCATCCGCCGCGAGGAGGCCGACCAAGCTCTGGAAAAGTTGAAGGAACCTGGTAGCTGGGCAGTGCGCATCCTCTCCCTCACCAATCGGCTTAAGGGAGAGCCTGTGCCTGTGCTGGTGGAGATTTACCCCAACCAGCGCATCTTCGCCAGGGGATCCGTGCTGGCGCAGGGTGTAATCCAGCCAGGCTTGAGCGAGAACGAAATCCAACAGCGGCTGCTGGAGCTCCTCAACCAGGCCAATCAGCGCTCCCAGGCAGAAGGCCTCCTCTCGGATCCCATCACCGGCACTGTCGGAGAATTCTCGCAGGTCAAGTTCT
The DNA here is from genome assembly GCF_000013205.1 of Synechococcus sp. JA-3-3Ab. Taxonomy (NCBI): domain Bacteria; kingdom Bacillati; phylum Cyanobacteriota; class Cyanophyceae; order Synechococcales; family Synechococcaceae; genus Synechococcus; species Synechococcus sp. JA-3-3Ab. The sequence continues at coordinate 1,247,315 of NC_007775.1, forward strand.
TGGAAGTTGTGCAGCATCTCCGCCAGAGCACTACCCCCCTGGATGTGAAGCTGGTTGCTGACACCGACATCTACACGGCGGGGCCGCTGCGGGTGAGTTTCCTGATGGCGGAGGCCTCTGGCCAGCAGGGCACCACCCCCGTTCAGCAGGCGGGGCAGATTGGGGGATGAGGGATCCACTCCATCTGGGCGGGCTGGAAGAGGGGCGAGTGCTGATGGGTTTTGACCCGGGGCGGGACAAGTGCGGCCTTGCCGTGGTGCAAGTTCAGCCGGCGTGGCAGGTCTTGCATCGGGAGGTGGTCTCAGCCGGGGAGGCCTTGGCCAGGTTGCAGGCCCTCTGGCAGCAGTTTGGGGCGGAGCGGCTCATCCTGGGAAATCAGACAACGGCGCGAGGCTGGAAACGGCAACTGGAGTCGCTCCTCCCACCCCAACAGATTGTTCTGGTGGACGAGAGGCACAGCTCAGAAGAAGCCCGGCGGCGCTACTGGGATTTTTACCCACCGCGGGGATGGGAGCGGCTGTTGCCCAAGGGGATGCGGGTGCCGGACAAGGCTTACGATGATCTGGTGGCCCTGATTCTGGTGGAGCGGTACTGGCGTGGGCAAGCAAGGGCTGAGCCGACGTGAATTTCTGTACGGGCTCCTGCTGGGGCTGGCGGTGGCCGGCTGTGGCGGGCCTAGGGGCTCTCTGCCCCTCATTCTCGCCCTTAAACAGGGGATCCCGGCCAGCTTGGTGAACGAGTTTCGCCGCCGCACCCAGGTTCGCTTTCGGCTGCAACTGTTGGACGAGCGGGCCCAGTTGCTGGCCTACCTGCAGCAGAGCGTCCAGCCGCCTGAGCTGGCCTGGTGGGAGCCGGGGAGATGGTTCCGGCGACAGCCGCCAGCAGCGGCCCTGAGCCTGTTGGGAGCTGACGTCTTGGATCGGGCCATTGCTGCCGGTTGGCTGGATCCCTTGCCACCTGACCTCTTGGGAGAACGGTGGCAGCACTTGGATCGCCGCTGGCAGGCTGCTGCCCGGCGAGAGGGGCAGATCTGGGGCGTGCCCTGGCGCTGGGGGGTAACGGCCATTGCCTACCGCCGCGACCGGGTGAGCGACCCCATCCGGGACTGGGCGGATCTGTGGCGGCCTGAGCTGGCCGGCAAACTCACCCTGCCCGATCACCCCCGGGAGGTGATCGGGCTCGTCCTCAAAAAGCTGGGCCGCTCCTACAACGATCCCCTCGATCCCGAAGAGGCCGAACTGCGGCGAGAGCTGGGATCCCTGCACCGCCAGGTTCTGGCCTATACTTCCGCCGACTACTTGCCCATGTTGCGCCTGGCCGATAGCTGGGTGGCTGTGGGCTGGTCGCAGGATCTCTATGCCACCCAGGCCAACTACCCCGAGCTGGAGGTGGCGATCCCGGCTTCGGGATCCGCCATCTGGTGGGATGTCTGGGTGCGGCCGCATAGAGCTCACAACGCTTCCCCAGAGCTGGAAGGATCCCTGCTGGCCGACTGGATTGACTTCGTCCTAACCCCAGAGTTCGCCCCCCGCCTGGTGAACTTGAGCGGGATCCCTTCGGTTTGGCCGCTGGATTTGGCCCAACTCTCTCCTCGGCTGCGTCGCAGGGCTGACTTTCAGCCTTCTACCTGGGAGCGCGCCGAGATTTGGCGGCCTCTGAGCCCCGCCGAAGCCGAGTCCTACCTCCGCCTCTGGGACCAGATGCGGCGCGGCCTCTTGTAGCCCGGCTTTTTCCGACCCCGGCGGCCAAGGTGTGAGAACCGGCAAGTCTAGGGAGGCAACCAGGACCCTCTACTTGTCCTTTTTGCTCTTTTTGCCCGCTTTGGGTGTCTCCGCGACGGCCTGTTCCAGTTGCAAGCCAGCAGGGTCTGTGGCCGCCTCTGCAGAAGGCTCAACCGCCTCAGGGATCCCAGACGCCTCTGCTTCTACAGAAGGGAGAGCTGCCTGCGGCTCTGTTGCAACCTCCCCCTCAGCTTTCGCATCGACAGGAGGCTCAACTGCCTCGGGGATCGCGGATCCCTCTGGCTTCTCGGCCTCAAACTCCGTCTCCGGCACCCCTGCCCTAGCCGACTCAGACCTCTCCTGCCGGTCTTCACCCTCAGAGCGGGGCGAAAGGGTGGGCGGTTCGGTGGGGTTGCCTTCGCTATCGACCCAGTTGACCGTGGTTTGGGACTTCAGCCAGGCCATCACCTTGTTGGCGAGCAGATCTTCGTGGACTGCTTGGCGGACTCGCTCCCGATCCAGCTTCTGCCCTTGCTGCGCATAGGCCGCCATCACCTCTTCCACCTCGACTTCCAATTCGTTGGGGCCTACGGCAATCTGCTCCTGCCGGACGATAGCGCTCAGAGCCAAGGTGCGCCGCAGCCGGTTGATGGCCTCGGGCCGGTGGCGCTCCATCAACTGGTTGAGAGTTTCCGGCGGCAGTTGGGACAAGAACTTGCGGATCTCTCCCGGCGTGACCCCTTGCTGCTGCTGCAGCGACTGAAGGCTTCGGGCCAGCAGTTGTGTCGTTTCTTGCTCGACTAGGGTCTCCGGCAGATCCACCTCGGTGGTTTCCAAGATGGCATTGAGGATGGCCGTCTCCAGGTTCTCCTCAGATTGCCGCAGGGCATCTTGCTCGAGGCGCTTTTGCAGGTGTTCCCGCAGTTCGGCCACCGTCTGAAACTCGCTGATCTCCTGCACAAAGGCGTCATCCAGCTCCGGCAGCTCTTTGGTCTTGATCTCTTTGAGGCAGACGGTGAACGTAACCGTTTTCCCGGCCAACTCTTTTCTGAAGTAATCGTCGGGGAAAGTAGCTGTGATCTCCTTGGTTTGGTCGAGCTGCATGCCGACCACGCCCGCCACAAAACCAGGGATGAAGTTCTCCTCTTTGAGCTCCAACTGAAAGTCCTGGGCGGCGATTTCCTCCAGAGGATTGCCCTCGGCATCGCGGGCTTGAAAATCGATCACCACCACATCCCCCAACTGGGCGGGCCGATCCTCCACCGGCAAGAGGGTGGCCCGCTGATCCCGCCACCGGTCGATGAGCTGGTCGATCTGTTCGGGCTTGACGGTGACGCGGGTGGCCGTGACGGTCAGGCCCTTGTATTGGCCGACACGGGCTTCGGGGTACACCTCCACATACCCCGAGAAGCTGAAGTCGGCCTCCGGGTTGAAGCGATCCAGAAGCTGCTCCACCTTGTCGTCCAGCTCGAAGCGGCTGATGGGATGCAGTTGGGTGTCCTTGAGCGCCTGTTGGATGGCCTCGTTGATCAGGTCATCGACGGCACTGGCCATGACGCGCTCGCGGCCCACCTGGCGTATCACCAGGTTGCGGGGAGCTTTGCCCTTGCGAAATCCGGGGATCTGGATATTCCGCTCCAGTTGGCGCAAGGTTTTTTCGTAGGAGCGCTTAACCTGGTCGGCTTCTACCACGATCTTGAGGCCAACCCGGCTGCCAGGACGTTTTTCTTGTGTGACCTGCATAGGAAGTGATGGGCTAGTGGAAGAGGCAAGCAGAATTTCAATTTTACCCCAACTGCTTGGAGATCGACGGGATCCATTCGGAACAGTTCTAGGCAGGGGATCCCTCTGTGGTGACTTCCTTAACGTCCTGAATGTCTTCCTGGGGCTCGGCACGCTTGCTGGGGGGCAGTTGCTTGACTTTGGCTTCCAGCTCCACCACCATTTCCTTCAGCTCGCTAATGGTGACTTCCTTTTCTTGCAACTGCCGATTTTTCTCGCGGGCTTCGATGCTGAATTGGAGACGCATCCAGAGGCTATAGAGCCAGGCAAGGGCGGCCCCGATCCCGGCAGAGGCCAACAGTTCGATCGCCAGCGGGCTTTCAACGCTGACGCCGGGGGCAAAGGTAATCGTGACCGGGCTGGCGTTTTGCATGGCGAAAAGAGCGATTCCCAGGAGGGCCGAGAACAGGATCAGGTAGTTGAACAGTCGCATGCTTTTCTCCTCAGAGGGATCCACGACGGCTTGCCAGCACCAGAATACCCACAAACGGGGGTTGATTTGTTGGCCCAAGAGATCTCAGAAGAACCAGCCATAGCTGTGTAAGCCTTTGCCCAGAAAGTTCACCCCCAGATAACACACCCAAACCACCCCAAAGCCCAAGCTGGCCAAGAGAGCGGGGCGCTTGCCCTGCCAGCCTTTGGTGATGCGGGCGTGCAAATAGGCGGCAAAGACCAACCAGGTGATCAAGGCCCAGGTTTCTTTGGGATCCCAGCTCCAGTAGGTGCCCCAGGCTTCGTTGGCCCAGACGGCGCCGGCAATGATGCCGATGGTCAGCAGCGGGAACCCCAGCCCGATTAGCCGGTAGCTGGTGTTGTCTAAGATTTCCGCCAGGCTCAGCCGTTGCAGCGGGATCCCTTCGGGTGCCGGTTGGGGAGGGGGTTCAGCCGGTCGGGGGGAGCGGATCCCGGCGTAGACCAGTTCTGCAGCGGGCGATGGCAGGGTGGCTTCTGTCCATTCGGGGTGGGTTGCAGGCTGGGAGGGTCCAAATTGCAGGCCGAGGGAGTTGCCCTTTAACTGAACTTCCTGGCCGCGGGTGACGATGAGAAAAGCGATGGCCAAAAGGGATCCCACCAAGAGGGCTGCATAGGCCAGAAGCATCACCGTTACATGCATCATCAGCCAGTTGGATTGCAAAGCCGGCACCAGTGGCTGGGCCTCCTGCATATCTGCCGGCAGGGCCAGGGCGGCAAAGGCCACAACGCCCGTCGCCAGCGGGGCGGTCGTCACCCCCACCCAACGGCTACGAGTCCAGTGGAGAGCCAGCAGATGCAAGGCGGTGATCCCCCAGGCCAAGAAAAACAAAGACTCGTACAAGTTACTCAAGGGGAAATAGCCGGCATCGATCCAGCGGGCCGTCAGCAGGGCGGCGATCGTCAAGTTCGCCCCGATCATCCCCGCCAAGCCCAGCTCCGACAGAAGCTGCACCTGGGGAAACGCTGCCCCGCCCCAATAAAACAGCATGGCCCCTAAGCAAACGGCAAAGGCCACGTTGTTGAGCAAAGCCTGCCACTGAGCTAGATCCAGGCCTGCAAGGGCCGTTATCGCCAACACAGCCATACCTGACCTCAGAAGTTCTCCTGACCTGGCTTGGGCCAGACCGCTGATCCCATTCTAGGGCGGGGGAGGGGATCTTCCCCAAAGGACACATGCTGGTAATGTGGGGATGGCTTATCTGCAGCTCGGCAGGATACCGAAAGTGTTGGGATGTGAGGCTCATGCAAAGACACGCGGGAAAGGCCAGAACCTGGAGATGGGGATGGTGGATGGCTCTGGTGGCGGCTCTTGTGCTGGTCGCTTGCGCTGGATCCCCGCTTGAACAGCCCCAGGAACAGCTACCTCAGCTCGAGCGGGTACCGGTGCCGCCGGAGATCGCCAAGCTGGATGCCTACTTGGAGCACTGCCGTCCGCGAGTACAGATCCTCAGCCCCCAACCCGGAGAGGTGTTGTCGGAGCGGCAAGTAACCGTTCGCTTTGCGGTGCAGGGGTACCCGCTCTTTAAAGATCCGCAACTGGGCCTTGGCCCCCATCTGCACGTGGTGCTGGACAACCGGCCCTACATCGCCCATTACGACGCCGATGCTCCCCTCGTTTTCGAAGATTTGGAGCCGGGATCCCATACTCTGCGGGTGTTTGCCGGCAAGCCCTGGCACGAGAGCTTTAAAAACTCCGAGGCCTACGCCCAGGTCAGCTTCCACGTGCTCGCCTCCACACCGGAATATGTGCCGCAACCGCAGTTGCCCCTGCTCACCTACAACCAGCCCAGCGGCAGCTACGGTGCCGAGCCGATCTTGGTGGATTTTTGGCTGGCCAACGCCCCGGTGCGCGAAAGTTTGCTGACCGACCTGCCGCGGGATTGGCGCATCCGCTACACCCTCAACGGCCAGTCCGGCCTGCTGGATCGCTGGGAGTCTTTTTACTTGAAGGGCTTGAGGCCCGGTCGCAACGTGATGGTGGTGGAGCTGGTGGACAGCAAAGGGGATCCCATCCGCAATGTGTTCAACAGCGCTGCCCGCGAGATCACCTACACCCCCGGGGGCCAAGACACGCTCTCCAAGCTGATCCGCGGCGAGCTGAAAGCGGAAGAGGCCCTGGCCATTGTGCAGCCTCAGCCCACGCCGACCCCAACACCCACCCCGACGCCGACGCCCAACCCGACGCCGACACCCACCCCGACGCCGACACCCACCCCGACGCCGACACCCACCCCGACGCCGACACCCACCCCGACGCCGACGCCCAACCCGACACCCACTCCCGCGCCGCCTCGCCAGCCTCGCTTTCAGCTGGACCGTTCCCGTCCCACCGCAGAAGGGATCCCGGCTGTTCCCGCGCCACCGCCCGTAGGGCTCACTCCTGAACCTGAACCCAGCCCAGAGCCCTCTCCGCAGCCTGTCCCCACTTCAACTCCCCAGCCTGTGGCTACACCTTTGCCGCGCGTCACCCCCATCCCCTTCCAGGAGCGGCGAGTGCGACAGCAGGGGTTGCGGCTTTTCCCGCCTGGGCTCCATAGCCCCTACTCGACGGATAACCTGTAGTACGATGGCGGCTCGAAGACTTGACTCTATGGGTAGTGTCTGAGATCCAAAATTTATCTTGATTTACTCTAAACTTGGGGCAGCCAAGACGATGGCTTTTCCTTGGGATCTGCCTTGGCTGGTTTGGGGTTGAGGCTCATTGACAACTCTCTCTGAAATCAGCCTCAAAAGGTTTCAGAAATGGATTAGCAGGCTGTTTGATACCTTGCCGGGCCAGCCTCTCCGATAGATTTCTACAGACAAAATAGGCATCTGTAGCGATGTAGAGTGTATCAAAAAACATGTTTCTTATCTCAGTACAATCTGGTTAACGATTGAGAGAGCATGACCGATCTTGCTTGCTTTTTTCTGTCCTATTGATTTAAGTTTTGAGTAACGGAATCGCCTTATTTTAGTAACATCTGCCCGTAAATCGGCGAGCTGACAGAGGCCGGAACTGAGGAACCGCTGGCGGTAGCTCAAGGACAAGACTCAATAAATTTAGTGAATCAAATAGCCGCTGAAAGTCTGGATTTTAGGTTGCCAAAACCTTTACGGAAAGGCTTTTCTACTGGTATGAATAAAGTGCTGTTTGCAGCAAGGTCGGCTTCGTACTGTGGGAAGCAAGCTTGATGCGACAGCAGAAGCGAAGATTCTGACAGGGCATCAACTTATGGTGTGGGGTTTGATATGGCGGAGAATCTTGAGCTGCAAGACGCAGTGGGGCGTTTTTTAAAAATCATTGGGCGCTACTCGTTGCTCACCGCTGAGGAAGAACTGCATCTGGCCCACCAAGTGCAGCGGATGATGGCCCTTCTGGAGCAGCGGCGGCAGCACGAGTCGCTGGAGGATTGGAGCCGACGGCTGGGGATCCCTTTAGAGGAGCTGCAGCAGATCCTGCGGCAGGGGGAAGCGGCCAAAAAGCGCATGGTGGAATGCAACCTGCGCCTGGTGGTGTCGATTGCCAAGCGCTACCGCAACCGCGGCTTGCCGTTCCTGGATCTGATTCAAGAGGGCACCATTGGCCTCACCCGCGCCGTGGAAAAATTTGATCCCACGCGGGGGTACAAGTTCTCCACCTACGCCACCTGGTGGATCCGGCAGAGCGTGAACCGCGGCATCCAAAACAAAGGGCGCCTGATCCGGCTGCCCGCCCACATGTACGAGAAGGTCTCCCAGGTGAAGCGGCGCTACCGCGAGCTGTCCGCTGAGAAGGGATCCCGGCCTGCCGCAGAGGAAGTTTTCGATTCGCTGGATATTGGCGACAACTACCGCGAACTGATCACCCGCCACATGGCCGAGATCCGATCCCTTAATGTAGGGGTAGGCGACGAGGACGGCACCGAGCTGCAGCACTTTATCCCTGACGAGGACAACGATCCCATCGAACATCTGAATCGGGTTGCCCATTGCGAGGAAGTGCGCGCCCTGGTGAGCCAACTGAGCGAACGCGAGCAGCAGGTAATTGTGGCCCGCTATGGGCTGGATGGGTCGAAGGGCCTGACGTTGCGGGAGATTGGGGAGCACATCGGTCTTTCGCGGGAGCGAGTCCGGCAAATTGAGCGGCGGGCCCTGCGGAAATTGCGGCGGCTACAGCAGGAATACTCCACCCCCAAGGCCGGCAGACAGCTCAACTCCCCAAGCTAACTGGAGCCTGCCCTCTGTAGAACGGCTTCTTCACCACTTCAGCAGGACGGCGCTGGCCCCGAATCTCAATCTCTAGCCGGGATCCCACCTTAGCCCAAGTTGAATCCACATATCCCAGGCCGATGCCATAGCCCAAAGTGGGAGAATGGGTGCCGCTGGTTACCCGGCCGATCGGCTCAGGGGAGTTGGGAGCGTAGATGGCATAGCCGCGGCGGGGAATGGCTCGCTCCAACAGCCGAAACCCCACCAGACGGCGCGGGATCCCTTGCTGGCGTTGGCTTTCGAGGGCAGGCTTGCCGATGTAGTCCCCTGGATTGCTGACCAACCAGCCCAGGTCGGCTTCCAGGGGGGTGGTGCTCTCATCTATGTCTTGCCCGTAGAGACAGAAAGCGGCCTCCAGGCGCAGCGTATCGCGGCAGCCCAGTCCACAAGGCTGTACCCCCGCCTGCACCAGTTGCTCCCAGAGCCAAAGCCCGTCGGCAGGGCCGAGCAGGAGCTCAAAGCCATCCTCTCCGGTGTAGCCGGTGCGGGCCACAAAGACCCCTGCCCCTGAGGATCTCTCTTTTCGAGTCGCAAACTGCCCGTGTTGAAACCGGCGCAAAGCCCTCAGGGATCCCGCCAAAAAAGGCTGCAAAACCTCTTCGGCTGCCGGCCCCTGCACCGCCAGCAACACCTGAGACTCGGTGTGATCTTGAAGTTCCAGGCCGGGGATCCCCTGCTGATGGAGCCACTCCCAGTCCTTTTGGCGGGTGGCCGCGTTGACGATCAGGCTCCAGTGCTCCAGCTCGCCTTCTGGTGGGTGCCGGTAGAAGATGACATCGTCCACAATGCCCCCTAGGGGGTTTAGCAAAACCGTGTAGCGAGCGGATCCCACCGCCACAGCGCCCAGATCGCTGGGCACCAGACGGCTGAGGTGGGATCCCAGCTCCGGCCCCCAGAGGTCGAACTTGCCCATGTGGGAGATGTCGAAGACGCCTGCCCGCTCCCGCACCGCCCGATGCTCAGCCACCACCCCCTGATACTGCAGCGGCATTTCCCAGCCGGCAAAGGAGACAAACCGCGCCCCCAAGGCTTGGTGCAGGGGAAACAGGGGGGTGCGTTGCAGGGGAGTTGAGCTCATCCACGGATCTCTAGGAGTCAAGGACTAGAATAAACGCAACGTCGCCCATTTCTTGGAGCTCGTCCCATGCGTCTTCTCCACACCATGATCCGCGTTGGCAACCTAGAGCGCTCCTTGCAGTTCTACTGTGACGTTCTGGGGATGCACTTGCTCCGCAAAAAAGACTACCCCAGCGGGGAGTTCACGCTGGCCTACGTGGGCTATGGCGACGAATCGGAAACGGCGGTGCTCGAGCTAACCTACAACTGGGGTACCGACCACTACGAGCTGGGCAACGGCTACGGCCACATCGCCATCGGCGTCGAGGATATCTACAGCACCTGTGAGGCTATCAAAGCCCGCGGCGGCAAAGTGGTGCGCGAGCCCGGGCCCATGAAACACGGCAGCACCGTGATCGCCTTTGTCGAGGATCCCGATGGCTACAAAATCGAGCTGATCCAGATGGGATCCCTGCAGGAGCAGGGTGCCGCCCCCGAAAGAACAGCTGCCGCCTCTGCCTAAACTTGCCAGAAGCGGATCCCCCACCTAGTTGGCGGATCCCCCCACCGTCAACTTGCCCAAGACGTTGATGTCGAAGGTGAAGTTGATCGTCACCGAGTTGCCTTCATAGGCCTCAGGCAGGGGCAAAAAGGGCGCCGCCCGCTGAATTGCTGTCAGCGCTGCGTCGTCGGTTTGTTGGCTGCCGGAAGTGCGGGCCAGGCGAATGCTCTGCAGCTCGCCCCCCCGGCCCACTGTAAAGATCACCACTGTGCGGCGGGAGGTGCCGGTCTGGCCAGGGATCCAATTCTGCTCCACTTTGCGTTGCAGAGCTGCCAGCCAAGGGCCCCAGTCCACATTGGCCCGCGCCGCCACGCTGGGGGGGTTGGGAGCCGATTGGGTGGGGTTGGCCAAGCCGCTGGCTCCTCTGCCCTGGATCCCGGCCCCATCACTGGGAGCGGAAGCGCTGAGGGGCGGCCCCAACTGGGAAGCATCGGAGGGCCGCTCGGCAGGGAGAACCTCCGTCGGCGGTTGGGGAGCAGGCGCAACAGGCTGCAATTGGCTGGGATCCGAGTCCCGCTCCCTGGGCTGCACGGGTAGAGGCTCGGCAGTGGGGGGGCGGGTGGGAGCCGGCGGAGCAGGGGGAGCAGCCGCCACCGGTGGCGGAGTCTGGGTGGGAGTGGGCCGAGGAGGAGCCGGAGGCGCAGTTGGCGTAGGGGGTGGGGTAGATCGAGGAGTGGCCAGAGCAACTTCCGCCGGAGCAGGGGGTGGAACAGGGGCAGGCGGCTGCGGTTGCGGCGGCTGGGGTTGCGGCGGAGGAGGTGGGGGAGCCTCCTGGCGAGGAGCAGCCTGGGATTGGGGTGGACTGCCCTGAGAAGGGGGGGCTTCCGCCCGCTCGCCCCCATCGCGGGAATCCACTTCCGAAACCAGCTCTGCTTCTTCCGGCGGCTTGAGATCTTCTGGCTCTAGCAGGATAAACTCAATGGCCTCTTGTTCTTGCTGGCGAAGTGGCCAAAATCGACTCCAGTAGAGCAAGGCCAGCAGCGCCAGCACGTGCAGCAGCAAGGACAGCGCCACCATCCAAAAAAAGTCGCGCGCCTCTTCCTCGCGGCGGCGCTGTTCAACCCAGATGCTGGTCATGACCAAGCTTGCCCCTTCTTACAAACCTCTCAACACACCGAGTTCTCTTGCTGCAGACTCGGCCAAAGGACTCCGTCTCGCTGACGCGAGAGTGCTCCGCACTGCTGGCGCAAGCAGATTACACGCTAGCTAGTGTTATAGCATCCGAGCGGTTGGGCTTCCTGCGCAAAGGCGTACAGTCGGCATTCCACCTGGCAGCAGCCGTTCTAAAATCGCCTACCTTGATAAAGAGCGAGGATCCCGATTTGCAGGAGAGCCCATGGAACCCATCTGCTTTCATCTGGCCTTTCCGGTTGCCGATCTTGCCTTGGCCAAGGCCTACTACGGCGAGGGCTTGGGCTGCGAGGTCGGTCGAGAAACCCCTGCCGCCGTCATCTTGAACCTGTATGGCCATCAACTGGTGGCCCACCTCACCCAGGAAAAGCTGACGCCCCAGCGGGGCATCTACCCCCGCCACTTTGGCCTGATCTTCCCTGCCCAGGCAGATTGGCAGGCGCTGGCCGAGCGGGCCCGCACGCGGGGATTGCTTTTCTATCAGGAGCCACGCTGGCGCTTTGTCGGCACCCCCCTGGAGCACGGCACCTTCTTTTTGCAGGATCCCTTCTACAACCTGCTGGAGTTTAAGTACTACCGCTACCCTGCCGCCATTTTTGGAGAGCGGGAATGGGCTTTGGTCGGGGATACTGCTTTCCATCCCTCAGGCCAACAGCTTCCGGATCGCTCTCCCAGCAGTGCGTAGCAAACGGGAGGAACACCTTGGCCACTCAACCCCTACACTCTAGCCCTGGGCGCGGCCCCATTTGGCAGATGGATTTCAACGCCGTCCCACTGCGGGATGGGCAGGGGCGGCGGGTTTGGGAGCTGCTGGTCTGCGATGCCAGCGGCCAGTTGCGCCAGGCCAAGTACTGCAGCAACCAAGAGGTCAATAGCACCTGGGTAGCCCAACAGTTGCGCGGCTATCTGGAGGCAGCCCCCCAGCCGCCTGCAGCCATTCGCGTCTTCCGAGCCCGCATGAGCTCCATCTTGCAGCGGGCCTGCAACGCCGCCGGGATCCCCATGCTGCCCAGCCGTCGGGTCTATGCCCTCAAGGCCTGGATGCGAGAGCGGGCAGAGCAGGTTTACCCCCAAGAAACCCAGTTCACCTACAGCCCTGAGCCCCCTGTAGAGCCGGAGCCGCCGGATCCCATCCCCCTGCCGGATAAGTTGCAGGGGGAGCGCTGGGCGTTCGTGACGCTGCGGGCCAGGGATCTGCGGGAAGCCGAGACCTGGCCAATGGAATTCGGCGAGCTGTTCCCGGTGAACTGGGAGGCCTGGGCGCCGGACACGATCATTCCCGGCTTGGTGATTGCCTCGCGGCGGGCTTTGCCCATAGCAGCTTGGCTGAGCGGTATGGAGCCTGCTTATTTGCATGTTGCCGAGGGACGGCTGCTGTTCGAGGCTGGCCTCAACGATTGCTATCTGTTTGCGCAATTAAAAGATGAAAAGCTGCGGGCGGAGGCAGAAGGCTTTGCCCAGCGACAACGCCAAGCCCAAGGGATCCATTTCCTTGCCATCCAGAGCGATTTCCGGGCCCAGTCCTTCGCCGGCTTTTGGCTGATGCAGTACCCTCTCTAGAACAGTTGTCGGCCTGTCTGCCCCGCCACTCGCTCCGCCCCAGTTGCCTGGGCAGCCCGCAAACCCTTGCGTGAATCCTCAGGCTAGCTATGTTTGCGAGGCAACACAAAAATGGTATCAACGCCTCTGCGAGCGCCTCGCCAAAACCCGCAAAGGCTGATTCTTTCGTTGACCCGCTCGATGCCTTGCGCCACAAGGCTTTCAGGCCTCTCACCCCCCCTCTTCGGGGCCCTTTTTTGCCACCTTCGACCGACCCCCTCGCAAATAGGCCTTGCATTCCTTGCCCTGCTTGGGTTTAATAGGGGTAGAGTTCCCCCTTCGGGGGGATCCCTAGAAATTGGAAACTATAACGCTCGGCAGATCGCTGGGCGTTGAGAGCCAGTTCCCCCTTCGGGGGGATCCCTAGAAATTGGAAACGCAATCGGGCGAGCGTTTGGATAGTCGGCAACTTCGCTGTAGTTCCCCCTTCGGGGGGATCCCTAGAAATTGGAAACTTTGCCGGTAGCTTTGGACTCATGGTTTCCTCCTTTCTGTAGGGTTCCCCCTTCGGGGGGATCCCTAGAAATTGGAAACTTTAGCCATCCATCGTATTCCTCAGGAATACTAGGGCGGTTCCCCCTTCGGGGGGATCCTTAGAAATTGGAAACCTCAACGATGGCATAACGGAGCTCATAGTAATCTCCGCAATGTTCCCCCTTCGGGGGGATCCCTAGAAATTGGAAACGCCCAGGGAGTTTAAGAACTCCCGGGCTTGCTTTAGCCACGCGTCCTCAAGTTCCCCCTTCCGGGGGATCCCTAGATAGGGTGTAGGTTGGCCAAGTAAGCGGCTCCCTCTTCCTTGGGGGGAAACTAGCAGCGGGGATCCCCAGGTGTTGAACATGCGCTTTGCGTTTTGCCGATACCGGCGGCCTTTCCGCCAGCCCTTGCGCACGCGCTACGGCCTGTGGTCTATCCGCGAAGGGATCCTGGTTCGGCTGACGGACGCGGAGACGGGAGGTCAGGGCTATGGGGAGATTGCCCCCATCCCCTGGTTGGGCAGCGAGACCGTAGAGGAAGCGCTGGCATTTTGTCAGCAGTTGCCCCCTGAGCTGTCGGAAGCAGAGATCGAGAAGATCCCGGCAACCTTGCCCGCCACGCGCTTTGGGCTGGAATGCGCCTGGCTGGCCTGTCGGGATCCCGGCTGGCTGGCAAGGGATCTCTCCGGGCTTTCCTGGTGTGGGCTTTTTGGGAAAACCCCACCCTCAGGTTCCTACCCCGCCTACAAGGTCAAGGTGGGGGTGGAGCCTCTCGAGCAGGAGGTGAAAAAGCTAGAAAGCTGGCTGGAGCAGTTGCCCGCAGGATCCTGCTTGCGCCTGGATGCCAATGGGGGGCTGAGTCTGGAAGGGGCGCGGCGCTGGCTGGCCCTCTGTGACCGGATCAACCAAGAGTGGCCAGGCAAGATTGAGTTTTTCGAGCAGCCCTTGCCACCAGCGCAGCACGCCGATCTAAGCCGGCTGAGCTGGGAGTTTCAGACTCCCATTGCCTTGGATGAGTCCGTGGTTGGGCTGGAGCAGTTGCAAGCTGTCCACCAAGCCGGCTGGAAAGGGATCCTGGTGGTCAAGCCCTCCTTGGTTGGCTCCTGCCTTGCCCTTAGGGACTACCTCAGGCAACACCCTAGCCTAGATTTGGCCTTCTCCTCCGCCCTGGAAACGCCCATCGGCGCTTGGCATGGCCTAGTTTGGGCGGGATCCCTGCAGGCAAAAACAGCCCATCCCAGAGCCTTGGGATGGGGGGTGGGGGAGTTTTTCCAGGAAGGGGATCCCCTCACCCTGATCACGCTCTCAGCCCAGGAGCGGGCAGCCCTGATGCAGGCGGTGTGGGAGCGCCACAGCCAGCCCTAGACGGCGGCGGCTTGCTTGGCCCGTTCCTGCCGCAGGTAGGCCTGGATAAAGTGCATCAGCTCCTCCGGTTCGCCATTCATAAACGCCTCGACATTGTAGGTTTCGGCGTTGGTGCGGTGGTCTTTGATCAACTTGTAGGGATCGAAAGTGTAGGTGCGAATCCGACCCCCAAAGCCCTGGGTCACCATCTCACCCCGGATCTCGGCCAGCTTTTGCCGGCGCTTTTCTTCCTCAAGCTCGATCAGCTTCGCCTTCAGGATCTGGATGGCCCGCTCCTTGTTTTGCAGTTGGGAGCGCTCTTCGGTGCAGCGCACGGCAATGCCGGTGGGCTTGTGGATAACCCGCACCGCCGTTTCCACCTTGTTGACGTTTTGGCCCCCTGCCCCGCCGGAACGAGAAGTCTCGAACTCCAGATCCTCCATCCTCAGCTCGAACTCATTGTCCTCCTCCAGGATAGGCATGACCTCAACGCCGGCAAAGCTGGTCTGGCGCTTGCCGTTGGCGTTAAAGGGGCTGATGCGCTCCATGCGGTGGTTGCCCTTCTCGGCGGAAAGATACCCGTAGGCATAGGGACCTTCAATCAGCAGGGTGGCCGACTTGATGCCGGCCTCTGCCCCTTGCGAGTATTCCGAAAGCGTGACCTTGTAGCCCTGGTTTTCCGCCCAGCGGGTGTACATCTTCAGGAGCATCTCCGCCCAGTCTTGGGCATCGGTTCCCCCCGCGCCAGCGGTGATGGTGAGGATGGCGCCGTTTTTGTCGTAGGGGCCCGAAAGCAGTTGCCGCAGCTCCCATTGGCCGAGCTCCCGCTCCACCGCCGCCAGGGATCCGGACACTTCGGCCAACAGCTCCGGGTCCGGGTCTTCTTGCAGCAGCTCCAAGGCGCTGGCAGCATCCTCTAGGCGATCCTTCCAGCGGTGGATTTGATCCCAGGAGGCCTTGAGGCTGTTGAGCTGTTGCAGGTGGCGGCGGGCCGCCTCGGCATCGTTCCAAAACTGCGGCTGCGCTGCTTCCTGCTCCAAAATGGCGATCTGCTGCTCCAGGTGGGGCAGGTCAAAGATAGTCCTGAGCACTGCTCAGGCGCGAGGTGAGCGATTCTAGGGTGCGTCTCAGATCGGCCAGTTCCATAGAGAGCATCAAGAGAGAGCATCAAGCTGCGCTTCGGCTCTCATCCTAGCCTGTAGGCTGGCAATTCAACCAAGGGATCCAGCTCTTTTGCAGGTTTGCTGCAACACTGTGAACCGCATTCCTGGCCAATTGGGTGATCCCGCGCCGGCTCTAGGACGCGACAGAGCGGCCTTGGGCGATGGCTTTTGCCGAAGGATCCCTGTCGGAGCACCTCAAGCCCGTAGCAGAATGGAAAATCTTGTTTCGGAGGCCGCTATGCTGAGGGTCTTTTCCTTGCTTTCCGGACTGGTTCTGGCTGGGGGGGGTGGCTGCTTTGGCCATCACCAATCCCACCCCGGAAGAGTACGGAGCCTACGCAGGAGACCAATTGGCTGCCTATGCTACACGGGAATACTGCGCCCAGATCCCAGCTTTTTTGCCCACCCTCATTGAGGAATGTCACGCCCTTGTGCAACAGCTGCAACCAGAGCTGGTGGAGCTGTTTCTGCGCCAGACCCGCCGGCAAAACTTCATCCTCTTCAGCCTCTACAGCACCGATTTGTCGTTGCTTAACTTTGGCCCGCTGGGGATCTCCCTGCCCACCTACCACTTTGAAACCTTGGCCGTGGCAGGGCAATTCTATACCTATGAGATCCGCGAGGGCAAAACCACTCCCCAAAAGGGCTAAACCTGGGCCTGCTCCAACAGCGCTTGCAATTCCTCCAGGGCTGCCTGGGCCGACTGCGCCTGCTGGTAAAGGGATTGCACCATCTCGGCGCTGGCCTGAGCCGATTGCAGGGTGGATTGGCTTTGGCGTTGGATGCGCTCTGCCAAGCCGCGGATGCGGTTGCTGGCTTCGGTGGTGCGCCCCGCCAATTTGCGGATCTCCTGGGCAATGGCACCAAAACCGCCGCCCCCACCCCTGCGGTTGGCCTCCACAGCCGCATTAAAGGAGAGCAGGCGAATATAGCCTGCCACCTCTACGATCAAGTCAACGATGGTGTTGATTTCTTTGAGCTCGCGGGAGAGCTCCCGGTTGCTGTCGGCAATGTCCTGAAATAGGCGGCGCACCGCCTCTACCCCGGCAAAGGTGGCGGCAAAGGTGGATTTGCCCTTTTCCGAGAGCACCGAGCTGATCTCGATGATGCGGGCGTTGAGGCGGGCCAGCTCTTCCGAGCGCTGCTGGGCTTGGCGCCGCTCCCGATCCAAAGCCAGGTTTTGGCTGAGGATCTCGGCTTTTTGCCGCTCCAGATCGCGGGCATACTGAAGGCTGCGGTTTTTTTCCTGCTCCAGCTCGGCCAAGAGCCGTTTCATCTCCTCCTGCTGTTCTTCGAGCTTCCGCTGGGTGGCTAGATGTACCTGGGACTGAGCCACCAACAACACCGGCACATCCAAAAGGCGATAGTCTTGGGGGCCGACTTCTACCACCACCGGGTCGTAGATAGTCTCCTGGGGCCGCCGGAAAGCCTGGCTGGCCGCCTCAATGACATTGCAGTCGCCGGGCAAAAGGAGAAAACCCTGGCCCTGGAACTCTGCTAGGGAGCTGATGGGACGCTTCGAAAACACCTCCAGGCCATAGGGTTTGCTCAGCATCCACTCCAAAATGGCACGCCGAGTCAGCATCCCCCGCACCTGCGACTGCTCGTCCAACACGACTACCCCTGAAAGGGTGGGGTCGTCTTCTAGGCGGCGCACCACGTTCTCGCAGGGGGTGGACTCACCTACCTGAAAGTCCACTAGCGCCAGATCGCGCAGCTTGGTGTGGATCGAGAGGGTGGGAGTGGGCGGATTGGTCAGGGTAGCCATCACAGGGATCCTCGGCGCAGCTTGGGTCGAGACAGGTAGCCAGTAGATGTGCTATGTATTGGGAAACACACAAAAGTGGCTCTGGTCGGCTTGCCAGGAGACTACTGCCGACTGCATTTAGTTTGCCTTGGGATCTCGTTCCCTGGCTACGGTCGCAGGCTGGGGATCGGTTGAAAAAAAAGACAAAGGCGGGTTTTTCCCGTTGCCGAGTGGGGATCCCGGCAAGAGGGGATACTCCAAATCCGCGATTTGGCCGGCTCTGAGCTCAGCGAGGCTCTTGGTAGCGGTGGTAGATCTCTAGAATTTCGCCGCGGCCACGGGTAAAAGCGGCCACTACGTGGGGATCGAAGTGGCTACTGCTTTGGCTCTCCACAAAGCCAAAGATCTCGTCTAGGTTCCAAGCTTTTTTGTAGGGGCGGCGGCTGGCCAAAGCGTCGAAGACATCGGCCAAAGCCACGATCCGCCCTTCCAGCGGGATCTCTTCTCCCTTAAGGCCCCGCGGGTAGCCGCTGCCGTCGAACTTCTCGTGGTGGGTGAGGGCAATGATGGCGCTTTTTTTCATCAGCTCCGAGTCCGATTTACTGAGGATCTCGTAGCCAATCTCGGGGTGGCGGTTCATAATCAGGCGCTCTTCGGGGGTGAGGGGGCCTGGCTTTTGCAAGATGGCATCCGGGATCCCGATTTTGCCCACATCGTGCAGGGGGCTGGCGTAGAAAATCAGCTCCTGTTCATGGCTGGAGAGGCCCAACTCTTTGGCGAGAATGCGGGAATAATGGCTCATCCGCTTGAGGTGAAAGGCGGTGTCTTGATCCCGGTATTCGGCAGCCTGGGCCAGACAGAAAATCGTTTCCAGGTGAGCAGCTTTCAGCTCTTCCCGCAAGCGCACATTTTGGTAGGCAACCGCCGCCTGGGAAGCCAGGGCTTCGGCCACTTGGACTTCCAGCTCAGAAAACGGCTGGCTCCAGTCAGCCACCTGGTCGGGCGCCAGGTCAGCAGGGCGATCCGGCCTGAGGCGGTTCAACAGTTGCAGGGCACCGAGGATGTTTCCTGAGGGATCCCGCATCGGCACCGTGAGCAAAGAGCGGGTGCGGTAGCCGGTCTGCTGATCGACTTGGGAGTTGAAGGCATAGGGCAAGCCCGCTGGCAAGCGATAGACGTCCGGCAGATTCAAGCTCTCCCCCGTGAGCACCACATAGCCCACAATGCTGGAAGGAGCAAGGGGCAGGCGCAGATCCTGCAGCTCCTCGTTGCGGTTGACCACGAAAAAGCGCAACTCTTCTCCCTCCCGGATGAACAGGCTAGCGCCATCACAGCAGGTTAGCTCGCGGGCTTGGGCGACAATCAGTTCCAGCAGGCGCCTTAAATCCGTTTCCGAAGAAAGGGCGATCCCCACTTGGATCAGCCGCTGACTCAGGCGCAAGGCAGCAGCAGCCTCGAATTTGGCTTCGCCAGGAGAGAGATCGAAGGCGAAAGGCCCATGGGACATAACCTGATCCTCCGGTGGGTTACGAGTGTTCTCAGGGAAGCGGGGTTAGAGCTCTGGCAGGGATCCTGCCCCTGCTCCAAGTTGGGAGGCTGGGGGTCGCCAATCCAAAGTAACTCTGCTACCCTACTTTACCTGTGGAAGCGAGAGACGCTGTGACCCAGGTCAAGACCCAGCCGCCAGAGGAGGTTGCCCTCCAGCTCATCGTTGGCCTGGGCAATCCTGGCCCGCAGTATGCCAACACCCGGCACAACTGCGGCTTTATGGTGGTGGATCAGTTGGCAGAGCGCTGGGGGATCCCATTAGCTCTGGAAAAGCGGTTCCAAGGTAGCTACGGAGAAGGTTTTGCCCTGGGGGGCAAGCGGCGCCTGCTCAAGCCGGAGACCTACATGAATCGCTCTGGCGAGGCGGTGCGGGCGGTGTTGGATTGGTACAAGTTGGATCCTGCCTCGGTTCTGGTGGTGTACGACGATATGGACTTGCCCCTGGGTCGCCTGCGGCTGCGGGGATCTGGCTCCGCCGGCGGACATAACGGCATGAAGTCTGTCATTGAGCACTTGGGCAGCGAAGCCTTCCCTCGCTTGCGCCTGGGCGTGGGCAGACCTAAGGGCAACCAAGACAGGGTTGGGCATGTTTTGGGGAGCTTTGAACCCGCTGAGCAGGCAGTGCTGGACCGGGTTCTAAGGGCGGCAGTGGCAGCGGTGGAGTGTTGCTTGCAAGAAGGATTGAAGACGGCCATGAACCGCTTCAACCCTTTGGATTTCTCTGGGCCAGATCGGCAAGATCAGCCAGCTCCTCTCAACCCAGCCAAGACTGCGCCCGGAGAAAGCTGATGCCGGGATCCCGCCCCGCTGTCTGACTAAGCAAAGTCGCCTCATCAAGGACTGCGTCCGGCCACGCGATCTTCCACCCGCGGCAATTCCTCAGAACCGCCTGGCCGCGTCAGGGAGTCGGCTTCCCCAGTGGCAGGAGAGGGCAAGGATCCCTCCAGGTTGCTACCGATCCCTCGCCAAGCCAGAGAACCGGAGGCTTCGGCGGCCTGAGCGCACAGCTTGGCGCGCAGCTCTGCCTCCTGCTTGGGCTTGAGATAAAGGTTCTCCAGCAGCACCGCCATACCGGCTACCCAGGGGGGCGCGATCACCGCCCCAACAATGCCCAACAACTGAGTGCCCCCCAGCACCGCCAGCAATTGATACAAGGGCTTCACCCGCACCGAGGATCCCACCAACAAGGGATCCAACACATAGGTTTCCAGGTTTTGCACGGCAACGTACAGGATCAGCACCCACAAAAAAGTCCAGCCCCCTTGGACGATGGCCACCACCAAAGCCGGCAGGGATCCCAAGACTGGGCCGATAAAGGGAATCAGATTGGTAAACCCGGCGATTACCCCCAGCGCCAGCGCAAACTCCGACAGGCCCAAAAAGCGGAGCGAGACGGCAATCATCACCCCCAAAATGGCCGAGACCAAGACCCGCCCCTGGATGTAGCCCCCCATACGTTGCGCCATCGGCTGCACCTGCTGGGCCAACCGCTCATTCCAGGGGTAGGGGAACAGCTCCACCAGGCCCTGCACCAGGTCAGAGCCGCTCACCAGCATATAACCGGAAATGAAGAGGGTCAGCACTACGGTCAACAGGCCGCCCAGCAGACCGCGGGTGAAATCGAAGGACTGCACCAGCAACTGTTGTCCTGAGCGAACTGCCCAGTTCATCAGCGACTGCGGATCCAGCAACTGGTTCAAGTAGTCCAGCGCCGCCGGATCCACCCCTGCCAGATCGGCAATCCAGGTGTCTGCTAACAGTTGGAGCCGCTCCAGGTAAGAGGGCAACCTTGCCAGCAGCCGCTGGGTCTGGGTCACCACCGTCGGACCCATGAGCAGAGCCAAGCCGGCAATCCCGGCAATGAAACTCAGATAAACCACCACCCCCAGCCAACGGGGGATCCGCATCCGCTCCGCCAGATCCACCAGGGGAGCCAGCGCCGCCGCCACCACCACCGCGATCATCACAGTTACCACCAGGTTGCGCAGTTGCCACAGCAACAGCAGCAGCATCCCTGTGGCCACTACCAGGGCTATGGAGGAGACGGAGAGGGTCAGCTGTCTTCGGCTCATCATCTGGCTGGGCTCTCTTCAAGGGGGGCGTTTCAGTCCCCCGGGGTAACAGACGGCTCTACCATCCTGGCCTGGCTTAGCCGAACTTGCCAAACGCCCCTTGCCCAAAGACGCCAAACCCGCAACCTCTCTACTCAATAGCCCAGACAAAGATCCGCAGCAGAAAACCAGCTAGCAGTGGAGTTACCGCAACAGTTCCATCCGTACTGCTTCTACATATTCCAGCAGCTCTGGGGATCCTCTGCCTGCAGCCTGCCACAGCGTCAAAGCACGGCCCAGATCGGCAGCGGCACCGGCCCTATCCTCTCCCTGATAGGCGCGTGCCATGCCGCGGTGGTAGTAGCCCTCGGCTTGCTGCGGCTGCACCTCGATAGCTCGGCTGAAATCCTGAACGGCCAAGTTGAAGTCGCAAATGCTGGCCCACATCAGGCCGCGATGGACATAAGCATCGAAAAGATCGGCAGAGCTTTGGTTTTGCTTGGCCAGCTCGATGGCCAGGTGCGACACATCAAACGCCGATTCCAGATGTCCCTGTTCGGCCCAGATGCGAGAGCGCAACAAGTGGAGTTGGGGGTTGCGATAGGCAATGCGATCCAGAGGGGACAAAGTTGCCAAAGCCTGCTGCAGCTCCCCAAAATACTCGTGTTGTATTCTGGCCTTGAGCAAGTAAGCTTCAGGCAAATAGGGATCCAAAGCAATGGCAATGTCCAGATCCTGTAGCGCTCTGCGCATCAGGTGATCAACGACAGCCGCCTGCTCCGGCTCGGGCAAGGCCAGGGGATCGCTCTGCAACCGATCCCAGAAGTATTGAGCCCGCTGCAGATAGAGCTGCGCGTTCCCCGGCTCTTGTTCCAGAAACTGAGCTAGCCGCGCCAGATAGACGCGATTCAAGTGAAAACGCTCGCCAGCCTGGGTGGAAAGAGGGATCCCCCGCTGCGCCAGCAACTGATGCGCCTGAGAGCGCTGCTCAAGCTGCCGTACTTGGGCTTGCAGTTGGGCTTGTTGCCTGAGCAGGAGCTCAGGATCGGGTTCATCGGCAAATGCCGTCACTTGAACACTCTGCGCTGGCGCCGAGGCAACTTCAGGGACAGCGCCCCGTCCCTTGCGCAGGGAAGCCAACCAGCCGCATTCGCCGCTCAAACACAGCCAAGACAGCAAACCCAAAAGCGCCGATCCGGACAACAAAAGACTGGGCCTCAGCATGGATCCCACCCCACGAAATAGCTTGAAAAAAGAGTTGCCTCTAAGCTAGTTCGCCACAGCCGCAGTGTCCAGACTTTCGGCAATGCCCGTCCTGCGCCACCACTCGGAAACTCCCCCCAGGGGATCCTGCCGCCGGCCAGATCGACCAACTCCACGCGACGATTCTTTGCTGGCTACAGGAGCTGAGAGCCCCACACGGGATCCATGAGGCAACTGGGGCAGAGGAAGAGACAAAAGCCTTGCCGTCAGGTAAGCGGGGCAACCCCACCCGTCCATACGGTGGGGTAGTTTATGAGAGCATGACTCTAGTCAATAATAAGCTCAACTATACTGAAAATAATGTATAATATGTTCAGTACGGATTACTACCAGTTGATCTTTCTGTTTACTTTCGAGTCTGCCAACATGGTAGCCAAAGCAAAGCAGAAAATTGGTAGTAAGACGACACGGAAACTGCGCTTTGGGTATTCTACTCAAAGCTTTGCGGGATACCGCCATTCTGTTTGGACTCCGTCCCGCTAACGCGAATGGAAACAAGCAGAATGCTATCGCTGCATAGTTGAACAGTGATGTTCAGCAGTGTTCAGCGTAAATGTATCAGTTAGACAACCAGGTTAACCAGCTTCTTCGGCACCACAATGACCCTCTTCGGCGTCATCCCTTGCAGATACCTCTGCGCCGCCTCCGATTGCAGAGCCAACCGCTCCTGCTCCTGGGGCGTGACATCGGCAGGGGCTTCAAAGGAGCCGCGCAGCTTGCCGTTGACCTGCACCACAATCGTTACCGTATCGGCCACTAGGGCCGCCGGGTCATAGGTAGGCCAAGCCTGGCGATGCACTGAGTCGGTGCCGCCCAGGGCCTGCCACAGCTCCTCAGCCATGTGGGGGGCAAAGGGGGCTAGGAGCAAGACCAAGGTGCGGATCCCTTCCGCATAGACTGGCGAGTCCGGGATCTCGGCTTCAGCCAGGGCGTTGCTCAGCTTCATCAGCCCAGCAATGGCAGTGTTGAACTGGTACTCCTCCAAGTCCTCGCTGACTTCTTTGATGGCCGTGTGCACGGCGCGGCGCAGATCCCTTTCCGCTTTGGTCAGGGATCCTGCTTCAACCTTGGCCTGCAGCAGCTCGGCGGCTTTGCCCTGCAAGGACTCCGTCCCGCTACCGCGAACAACAAACTCGTACACCTGCCGCCAGACGCGGTTGAGAAAGCGAAACTGCCCTTCCACATCGGCATCGTCCCACTCCAAGTCCTTTTCCGGCGGCGCCTTGAAGAGGATGAACATGCGGGCTGTGTCTGCCCCGTAGTTGGCCAGCACCTCTTCCGGATCCACGCCGTTGCCCTTGGACTTGGACATAGTTGCGTAGATAACCTGCAGGGGCTCGCCGGTTTCCGGATCCCGCGGGTCGTTGGGATCCTTGACCAATGCAGTAGGGATCCAGCGATCCTTGCCGGACTTGTTGGGGTTGTAGTAGGTGCGCGCCTGCACCATCCCCTGGGTTAGCAGGCGGGAGAAGGGCTCATCGAAATTCAACAACCCCAGATCCCGCAGCACTTTGGTGAAAAAACGGGAGTAAAGCAGGTGCAAGATGGCGTGCTCGATGCCGCCCACGTACTGATCTACCGGCAGCCAGGCGTTGACCAGATCCTTGCGGAAGATCTCGCGGTCGTTGCGGGGATCGCTAAAGCGCAGGAAATACCACGAGGAGCAGATAAAGGTGTCCATCGTGTCCGTCTCGCGGCGGGCGTCGGCACCACAGGCGGGGCACTTCACCTTTACCCAGTCCTCCAACTGGGCCAAGGGGGATCCCCCTCGCCCCGTCAGCTCCACATCCTCGGGCAACAGCACCGGCAGATCCTCCTCCGGCACCGGCACAATGCCGCAGTGGGGGCAGTGGATGATGGGAATGGGGCAGCCCCAGTAGCGCTGTCGCGAGATGAGCCAATCCCGCAGGCGGTAGTTGACCTGCCGTTCTCCCAGCCCCTGCTCTTCTAGCCAGGCGATGGCCCTTTCTACACTTTGCCCTGGGCCCTTGCCCACTGGGATTCCGTTCAAGGGGCCGGAGTTGATCAACACCCCCTCCCCCGTCCAGGCCGCCTGCAGATCTTCAGCACTCGTCACCCCCCCTTGGGGCGGCTGCACCACCAGCTTGATGGGCAGGCCGAACTGGCGGGCAAACTCAAAGTCCCGCTGGTCGTGGGCGGGCACGGCCATGATGGCTCCTGTGCCGTAGCCCATGAGCACATAGTCGGCAATCCAGATGGGGATCCGCTCTTGATTGACGGGGTTGATGGCGTAGGATCCCGTCCAGACGCCCGTTTTTTCGCGGTCTTCGGCGCTGCGCTCGATCTCGCTGCGGGCAGCGGCCTCGGCCCGGTAGGCCTTGACGGCAACCTCTTGCTCAGGGGTGGTGAGCTTCTCCACCAAGGGATGCTCCGGCGCCAGCACCATGAAGGTGGCTCCCCAGAGGGTGTCAGGCCGGGTGGTGAACACCGGCAGCTCCTCCCCTGTTTCGGTTTTGAAGACAACCCTAGCCCCCACCGACTGGCCAATCCAGTTCTCCTGCATGGTGAGCACCCGCTCCGGCCAGCCGGAGAGCTTCTCCAGGTCAGCCAGCAGTTGGTCGGCATAGGCCGTGATCTTGAGAAACCACTGCTTGAGGAGGCGCTTTTCCACCAGAGCTCCCGATCTCCAGGAGCGCCCTTCCGCATCTACCTGCTCGTTGGCCAAGACGGTCTGGTCCACCGGATCCCAGTTCACCGGCGCCTCCTTCTGGTAGGCCAGGCCCGCTTTGAAAAACTGCAGGAAGAGCCACTGCGTCCACTTGTAGTAGTCGGGGGCGCAAGTGGTGATCTCCCGCTCCCAGTCGTAGGAAAGCCCCAGCCGCTGCAGTTGATCCCGCATTTGGGCAATGTTCTGGTAAGTCCACTTGGCCGGCGGGATCCCCCGATCGATGGCGGCGTTCTCTGCCGGCAAGCCAAAGGCATCCCACCCCATGGGGTGCAGCACCGCGTACCCCTGCATCCGCTTGTGGCGGGCAATCACATCCGTGATGGTGTAATTACGCACATGCCCCATGTGCAGGCTGCCACTGGGGTAGGGGAACATCGACAGGGCATAAAACTTGCGGCTTTCCGCCGTCAGCTCCGGCGTGCGATCCAACCCGAGTTCACGCCAGTGGGCCTGCCACTTGCTTTCGATGGCCGGAGGATTGTAGCGCGCGTCCACAGTCTAGGGCTCCTGGGGAGAACAGCTCTCGGCTTCAGGTGGGCTAAGATACGAGCATTTTGGCATGTTTTGCGGATCCCCGGCACCGACGGGATCCACCGGAAACCAGTTAACCCAAAGGGATCCCCTCAGTAGGTTTCCTCGTGCCACCTGTTGGCCTTCTTCAGCTCCTTCTGGAACTTGCTCCAGTCTTGACCGGCTTGCTCGGCAAGGGGGGCCATGACGCTGTTGATGCCGTCCTCCATTCCCTTGAGGCCGCAGATGTAAGTGTAGGTGTTGGGCTGCTGCAGCATCTCCCACAGCTCGGGGCCGTACTCGGCCATGCGGTTTTGCACGTACATCTTTTTGCCGTCGGGGGTTTGCTGTTCGCGGCTGATGGCGTAATCGACGCGGAAGCGATCCCCATACTGGGCTTTCCAGGCCTCTAGATCCCCGTGGTAGAGCAAGGTGGACGTGGTGGGCACCCCAAAAAACAGCCAGATCTTGCCCTGATAGTTGGGATCCTCTTCAAACAGGTGCTTGATGAAGGCGCGAAAAGGGGCGATGCCGGTGCCGGTGGCAATCAAAATCAGGTTGGCGTTCTCATCTTCCGGCAGCAAAAAAGTTTTCCCCGAGGGCCCGGTGATCATCACCTCGTCGCCGGGTTTGAGATCGGTGAGGAAGCCGGAGCAGACCCCTACCCCCGGCTGGCCTGTCTCCTTATCCACGTATTCGGCCCGTTTCACACTCAGAGAAACGGTGCGCCCCTCGCCATCGTCGCCATAGCGGGTAGAGGCAATGGAGTAGAGGCGGGGCTTGTGGGGCTTGCCCTTGTCATCTACGCCAGGAGGAATAATGCCAACGCTTTGGCCCTCCAGGTAGCGGTAGTTGGGATCCGGCAGGCTGAGCACAATGTGCTTGGTCAGGCCGGGTGCCCCTTCCCCCACAAGGGAGTAGGTCTCTACACACTGGCCGATCAGGGGCGCGTTGGGACGGTACAGATTGACAACAACTTCTCGCTTTTGGGCGCTGGCAACCATAACGGCGATCTGCTCCTGGCAATGGGAGAAAACTCTCTAGCAAACACCTTAGCAGCCCGCCCGCCCGAAGGGAACTTGCCGGAGGGGAACACCCCAGGCCGATCCTGAGAAAGCCCGCCCGGAAAACTTCTCTTCTCCTCAGTCGTCGCCGGGAAACAGGCAGTTTTTGTTAAATTGTTCCTTGACGCCGCCCGCCTCTCTGGCCTCAAGCTCGGTTGTGGGGGAGCGTCTTGTGGTAATATGCAAGACCATAAAGAACAGTAACTTTTTTAGAGGCTTCCTCTCAGTTTTGCCCTGCCCATCCCCAAGGAGTTCCCATGGCAAGCAGTCCTGAACGTATTGTAATGATCGGTGTTGCCGGAGATTCTGGCTGTGGCAAGTCCACGTTCTTGCGGCGGTTGGGGGACTTGTTTGGCCGGGATCTCATTACCACCATTTGTCTGGACGACTACCACTCCTTGGATCGCTACCAGCGCAAAGAGAAGGGCATTACGGCGCTGGATCCCCGCGCCAACAACTTCGACCTCATGTACGAGCAGGCCAAGGCGCTCAAAAATGGCCAGAGCGTGATGAAGCCCATCTACAACCACGAGACAGGGCTCATTGACCCGCCGGAGCGGGTGGATCCCAGCCCCATCATCGTCTTGGAGGGCCTTCACCCCATGTACGACGAGCGGGTGCGGGAGCTGCTGGACTTCAAGGTCTATCTGGATCTGGCGCCGGAGATCAAGATTGCCTGGAAGGTGAAGCGGGACATGGCCGAGCGGGGCCACACCTATGAAGATGTGTTGCGCTCCATTGAGGCCCGCCGCCCCGATTTCGAGGCCTACGTCGATGTGCAGAAGCGCTATGCCGATGTAGTCATCGAGGTGCTGCCCACCAAGCTGCTGCCGGAGCTGGATCCGGAGCACAAGGTGCTGCGGGTGCGTATGATCCAGCGGGAGGGGGTGAGGTATTTCGACCATGTTTACCTCTTCGACGAAGGCTCCACCATCGACTGGATCCCTTGTGGCAAAAAGCTGACCTGCTCCTACCCAGGCATTCGCCTGCACTACGGCCCTTCCACCTACTTCGACCAGCCGGTTTCGGTGTTGGAAATTGACGGCACCTTCGACAAGCTGGAAGAGGTTATCTACATCGAGAACCACCTGAGCAACCTGTCGACCCGTTACTACGGCGAGCTGACGGAGCTGCTGCGCAAGCACCCGGAATATCCTGGATCCCGCAATGGCTCTGGACTCATCCAGGTAATCGTGGGCCTGAAGCTGCGGGCCCTCTACGAGAAGATTCAGGCGGAAGCCAAAGAGCTGGCGGTTGCTTCCTAAGGTTTGGCCTCTGCGTGAAGGGGATCCCTTGACCTGGCTCGGGCAGTTGGGCAAGCGGCGATAGGTGGCGATCCATGCAAGGGTTCCAGTTGGAAATCTGGCCGGAGGGAACAGCCTTTTTCCGGCGGGCGGTCGAGATCTGGCAAGAGCAGGCCGCGGCGGCCATCCGTCAACGGGGCCGCTTTACGGTGGCCTTGGCAGGGGGAAACACGCCACGGAAGTTGTATGCTGCTTTAACCCAGGCGCCGGGGATCCCTTGGCAGCAAACCTGGCTGTTCTGGGGGGACGAGCGCTACGTTCCCCCGGATCACCCCGAGAGCAATTACGGCATGGTACGGCGGATCCTGCTGGATACGGTCGGGGTTCCCGCCTCCCAAGTCTTTCCCATGCCCACCCACTCAGGAGATCCCTTACGGGATGCGGCGGAGTACGAGGCGACCCTGCAGCAGATTTTCGGCACCGAATGCCCTGCCTTTGATCTGATCTGGCTGGGAGTGGGAGAAGACGGCCACACGGCCTCCTTATTTCCCGGTACAGCCGCCCTGGAGGTGCAACACCGCTGGGTGACGGTGGGCCAAAAAAGGGAGGAGCCGCGCCTGACTCTGACCTACCCTGTCTTGAACAGGGCGGCTCAGGTGGTGGTTTTGGTAACGGGGGCCAGCAAAGCCGCGATCGTCAAGGAGGCGCTGACAACGGAGGCCCACCTGCCCTGCCAGCGCCTCAACCCCCAAGGACGGCTGCTATGGCTGCTGGATGCGGCGGCAGCGGCTGAACTGCCCCTGCCCGCGGTGGCCTTGCTCGGCTAGTCCGGCCAATTGCTGCCGAAAAAGCGCTGGCTGAAGATGGCGATTTGACCTGGATCACCGCTGCATCCCTTCCCTTCGAATTTGATGGGGGTAGTTGAGTTTGGAGCGCTGCCCCATGTCCATTCGACTCATTGTCGAATCGGTTCTCCAGAGCACCTACCTCAGCCGCCGCCAAGAATCCCAAATCTGCCATTTCCTCCAGGAGCGGCTTTACGACGAATTGGATCTGGAGGCAATTGATCGGCTGATCTTGGCTTTGCTGAAGGGGCAAGTCCAGCTCGAGTGAGAGGAAAGCTGCGCCGCTTCGCCAAATCCTCAGGCCAGAGCCTAGCCCAGCCTCCTGTGGCAGTCTGGTCGCTTGAGCAGCGGACGGCTACAGGAGTTCCAGCAGGAGAGCTTTCCGGCAGGCTCCCTCAGATGCTTTGGCTGCCTCCCCAGCTCGGACGACGCCCTTGCCAACCGCCGCTCCTCGAAGGTAGGGTGACGCCTTCACCGAGTGACATACTCTCGTCTCTCACCCTAAAGCGCTCCGCGCCGCTGACGCGAACGGGGAGCTACTGCGAGAACCTTCTGCGTCCGGCTGTGCCGTGCCGTTAGGCATGCAGCCGCGGAATGCTCTAGCGCGGGGCTATACCAGATTCCGGCAATGCCGTCTTGTATAGCCAATCTGATTCTACGATATTTTTGCGGGGGTGGCTGTATCCCGACCCTGACTGCCCCCCAGTAGGGGGGTACAAGTCGGGGCTTATCCACCTCCGCACCCCCAGAAGCTAAAACCTCCGTCCTGCTGACCCGACACCCAGGCCACAAGCAAACCTCCAAGGCACCGTCAATGCGCCCCTGCACACTTGCCCAAGGCAAAGCCCCACCTATATTTGATCGCCAATTTTGGGTAACTGTAGCACAGACGAGCGACTAAGACTTGCGACAAAACCTGTCTGTTGACCGTCCTGGGGCAAGCCTGTGCAAGTTCAAAGCGGTTGCGGCCCCGTTGCAACGGGATCCAAACCCTCTTGGCCTTTGAGCTGCGGGTGGATCCGCCGCCGGCAGGCCAATCGGAGCTGGTGGATCTGGATGGCAACGCGGCGGTTCAGCTCTAGTTTGGGGATCCCACCGAACATCTGCGCGTCCAAACTCAGGCCACGGTGCTCACCCTGCGGGAGAATCCCTTTGACTATCTGCTCTGCGATTGGGCTACCCATCTTCCGATTGACTATCCCAGCACGCTGGCAGCTCAATTGCAGCCTTATCGGACGGCGCAGGCGGATGCTGGCATCCAAAGCCTGGCCTGGGAGCTGTGGGATCAGGTGCAGGGGGAGACGACGGCTTTTTTGCCGGCGCTCAACCAACGCATCTACTCCGAGTGCCGTCACATCCTGCGGGAAAAGGGGGATCCCTCGCCCGCCGGCTTGACCTGGCAGCGCAAAACCGGCTCCTGCCGTGACCTGACGCTGGTGTTGATGGAGGCCTGTCGGGCAGTAGGTCTGGCGGCAGGATTTGTCAGCAGCTACCAGGTCGGCCCGCCGTTGCAAGAGAACCTGGAACTCCAGGGCACAACCGGCAAAGAGCCCGCAGAGCCTGTCCGCCGCCACCTGCACGCCTGGGCAGAGGTGTATCTGCCGGGGGCCGGTTGGCGGGGGTTCGATCCCACCCAAGGGCTGGCCGTGGCCGATGGCCATGTGGCTTTGGCGGCCAGTGCCTACCCCAAAGATGCCGGCCCCATCTACGGCCACTGGCTGGGCAGAGGCGTTCACAGCAAGATGGACTACACCATTCACATCGAGGCGGAATCCGCCCTGCAGAGCCAAGCCCAACTGAGCCCCATATCCTAGCGGGATCCTTTGAGAACCCTGTCAGCGTCTCTCCTGCCGTGATATTCTGCTAGCTTCTAGTTCTAACCGAGCCCTCTCTTGAAAACCATGGACGAACTCAACACCCTGATCCAGGATCTGCAAGCTGCCTTTGGCGACAGCAGCACGCCGGTGCTCTCGCTATACGCCGACATCAACCCTGCCCGTCCCGAAAATGCTGGCCGCGCCTGGGTGAGACGCATCAAGAATACCCTCAAGGAGCTGCTGGAGAGTGGGGAGAGCAAGCCTGATAACTCCCTCTGCGAGCAAGTCCTTGCTCTAGTGGAGCAGGAGCGCCCTTCGGCCCGCACCCTGGTTCTTTTTGCCAGCCGCAATCCCGCCGGCAAGCCAGTGCTGCGCCGAATCGACCTGCAGGTGGAGCTGCCGGTGGTGGATCTGGCCCATGGGCGGGTGGAGGCCCGCTGGGGGGAACCTTACCTCACGCCCCTTTTCTTTGCCTTTGATGAATACGAGCGGGGTGGGGTGTTGCACCTGTCTGGTAACAGGTGGCGCTTCTACGAGCTCTTCTTGGGGGAACTGCGAGAGGACACGGAAATCTTTGCCAACATCAGCGCCGAGGAATGGCAGGAACTGCAGGAGCTGGCCGGCCGCATTGAAAATGCCGTTGCCGAACGTCGCGCCCGCAGCGGTGGCACCTTCGACAAGCTTTCCCCCAAGGAGCGGGAGGCGGCCAAGGTCAGCCTCTGGATGCACAAGCTCTACCTGCGCCTGGCTTCCGCCCTGGATAAGGCAGTGGATCGCCTGGGCATTGAGCGGCTGGTGCTCATGGGCGAAGCCTGGCAGGTGTCCCACTTCGAGGGCTATCTCAACCGCGGCCTACGCAACCGCATCGTCGCGCGGGTGGGGCACCCCGCCAACCTTCACACACCGACGCCGCAAGACATCCTCGACCGAGTGGTACCCGTCCTGGAGGCCGCTGAGCGCCGAGGAGAGCTGGCTTTGTTGGAGCGGATTCGAGAGCAGCCCGGCGCTTGGGGCTTAGATGCGGTGCTGGACGCCCTACAACTAGGTCGAGTGGAAATCCTTGTCCTGCCCTGGAGGCTAGAGGCCACCATCTGGCGCTGCCCAGACGGCTCGGTGGGAGGAACCCCAGAGATGGCCCAGCTCCTCTGCCCAGAGCCGCAACCGGTGGCGCTGCGGGATCAGGTCTGGGTGCTGGCCCGCGATTTCGGCGCTAGGCTGGAGTTTGTCCGCGGCGAGGCCGAAGACCGCTTGCTCCACGAGTTTCAAGGAGCAGCCGCGCTGTTGCGCTGGTAGAGGCCGCTCCAACCGGGTCGAGCAGCTCTCTGGCTGGATCCTGAAGCCGCAGTGTAGGCTAACATAGCCTAGCCCACCTCTGAAAAGTTTTCTGAGGGATCCCCTTGACCCAATCCATTGACCTCCCCACCAGCGTCGATACGTTCTTGCAAGAGCTGGCCGCCATTCAGCAAGTGGGGCCAAAGCGGATAGCCATTCTGGGCAGTCGCCATGTGCCCATCACCCACCAGTACCTCATCGAAACCCTCAGCTACGCTTTGGCCCTTACCGGCAACCGCATTCTCACTTCCGGGGCCATTGGCACCAACCTGGCTGTGATTCGCGGAGCCATGCGGGCGGACATGAAATCCCTGACGGTGATCCTGCCCCAAAGCCTGGAGCGACAGCCGGCAGAGTCGCGGGCCAGCCTGGAGCAGGTGCTGCATCTGGTGGAGCACCCCGAAAATGACCACCTGCCCCTGGCGGAGGCCAGCCGCCTGTGCAACCTAGAGATCGTCAGCAAGTGCCAGCAGTTGATCTGCTTTGTTTTCCACGACAGCGTCACGCTTTTGGAGGCCTGCAGGCACGCTGAGGAGCAACACAAGGTGGTTACGCTCTTCTATTTTGACTGATTGGACTGCAGCTCACTGCTCTCAACCTTTTGCCCCGAGGGTAGCAGTGTAGAAGGCCCCGATAGCTCAACATAGACTGCAGCGCATTCCCGACGTTGGGTGAATGGAATAGGATAAGGCTTTGTATTGAGGCAAATCGTTGGGCAGCCATGATGGGATCCCCGGCATGGAACCCGGAAATTTCTGCAGTCTCGCCGACCTCATCCTCTAATCCGCGGGGATCCGAAAGGGGTGTTTATTTTCGATTCGATGCCCAAGGGATCCATCTGCATTTGCCCGCCACCCTGGCTTGGGAAGAAGTCTGGGACGATTTGGTGTGGCAATTGCGCAGCCGCAAACCCTACTGGGCAGGAGTGGCCCCCCTGACCCTGTGGTGCCAAGAGCGAGAGCTGGACTTGCCCACCCTACAAACTCTGGCCGTCTTGTTGTCGCGGCATCGGTTGTCCTTGTGGCGCGTCCAAACCGGATCCCGAGGGACGGCGATCGCGGCGGCGACCCTAGGCTATTCTGTGGAACAATCTTCCCCCTTGGAGGCGATTCCCCCCGTCTCCCCGGATACTACTCCCCTCTACCTGCGGTCCACGGTGCGGTCGGGGATGTCGGTGCGCCACCGTGGCTCGGTTTTTCTGCTGGGGGATCTCAACCCCGGCGGCGAGATCATTGCCGGCGGCGACATTTGGGTCTGGGGACGGCTGCGAGGGCTGGTGCATGCTGGTGCTGAGGGGGATAGAGGCGCGGTGATCTTGGCCTTACAGTTGGAGCCAACTCAGTTGCGCATTGCCGATCAGGTGGCCCGTCCACCCGAGGGCGGATCCCCTCCCAACACGCCAGAGGTGGTTTACTTGCAGGAGGGTGTCATCTGCATTGCCAGCCTTCAGGATTTTCTGCGGAGGGGGGTATGAGCCGAGTTATCGTCGTCACCTCTGGGAAGGGGGGAGTGGGGAAAACCACCCTAACGGCCAATTTGGGCACTGCCTTGGCGCGCTTGGGTCGCTCGGTGGTGGTGGTGGATGCCGACTTTGGCCTGCGCAACCTGGACTTGTTGCTGGGGCTAGAGAATCGGGTGGTGTACACGGCTTTGGAGGTGATTGCGGGGGAATGCCGCCTTGAACAAGCATTGGTGAAGGACAAGCGCACCCCCAATTTGGCGTTGCTGCCGGCGGCCCAAACCCGCAACAAAACGGCAGTCAGCCCGGATCAGATGCGGCAGTTGATGGAAAAGCTTGCCAGCAGCCATGACTACGTGTTGATCGACTGCCCGGCGGGAATTGAACAAGGGTTTCGCAATGCCATTGCGGGGGCAACGGCAGCCCTGCTAGTAACTACGCCCGAAGTAGCAGCGGTGCGGGATGCAGACCGGGTGGTGGGCTTGTTGGAAGCGGCAGGGATTTCCTCTATCCAGCTAATCGTCAACCGCCTGCGCCCCGATATGGTAACCGCTGGCCAGATGATGGCAGTGGAAGATGTGGTGGAGGTGCTGGCCATCCCCTTGGTGGGTATCATTCCAGAAGACCGGGAGGTGATCGTCTCCACCAACAAAGGGGAGCCCCTAGTCCTCTCGGCCAACCCGACTCAGGCTGCCCAGGCCATCCAGCGCATTGCCCGACGGCTGGAAGGGGAGACGGTGGAATTTCCCAAGTTGGCCAGCTTGGGCGAGTCTTTCTGGGAAAAGGCCAAGCGGTTTTTCAGCCAAAAGGTGCTCTGAATCTCAACGGCTCTTGAGCTCCATCTCAACGGGATCATCCTCTTTGCCTGGAGTCTTTGCTTTCCCTGCTATGCACCTTCAATAAAGCCCATGCTTCTCGATTTCTTGGATCAGCTTTTTTCCCGCCACTCCGGCAACAGCCGCGAGCAAGCCAAGCAGCGCCTGAAACTGATCTTGGCCCACGACCGCGCCGACCTCACCCCGGCAGCCTTGGAAGCGATGCGCCTGGAGATTTTAGGGGTAGTATCTCGCTATGTGGAGCTGGATTCGGAGGGGATGCAGTTTCACTTGGCGGCAGAAGGGGGGACGACGGCCCTGATCGCCAACCTCCCCATTCGCCGTGTCAAGCCCCTGGCGGAGGCCCGCCTCAATTCCTGTGAAGGGGAGAACCCACAACAGGATCCCGGAGCGGCCCCATCCGAGGGCGGCCATTTGAGCTCGCCTTCTCCCTGAGCTACCCTAGACTCAGGGAGCAGTAATTCAAGGTGTTACATAGAGTGTTACATCCGCCTAGGCTGCGTCCGTTCGCCAAGATGCCTTCTCTTTGCTCCCACTTGTGTCTGTCCCGGCCGGGGGTGCCTTGTAGCTGTTTGCAGCCTGCTCATGGTAAACCGTCTGTGGCCCCAATGCTGACCAGGACAAAGTCGCCGGGACGGAGTTCGCGCTAAGGGAGGTTGAGCCTCGGCATGGAAAACTCCTTTGAGCTGACGATCCTGTTTACGCTGGCCTTGGTGGCCGGGATCGCGGCTCAAGTCCTGGCCAATTTTGTTAAAGTGCCCAGCATTGTTTTCCTGCTCCTGTTTGGGGTGCTGCTGGGGCCAGATGGCCTGGGCTGGGTTCGTCCCCAAATCATGGGATCTGGCCTGGAGGCGCTGGTGTCGTTGGCGGTGGCTCTGATCCTGTTTGAGGGGGGGCTGAACCTGCGGCTGCAACGCCTTAACCAGGTCTCCGACAGCTTGCGCAATCTGGTGTTGCTGGGATCCCTTTTGACCTTGGGAGGGGGAGCGCTGGCGGCCCACTATTTGGGGGAGTTTCCCTGGCCCCTGGCCTTTTTGTTTGGATCCCTGGTGGTGGTGACGGGGCCGACGGTGATTAACCCCATCCTGAAGCGGGTGCGGGTCGATCCCGCCGTCAGCACCCTGCTGGAGGGGGAAGGGGTGCTCATCGACCCCGTGGGGGCCATCTTGGCGGTGGTGGTGCTGCAGGTGGTGCTCTCCGGCCACCCCAGTTTCTTGCTGGCCCTAGAGCAGCTATCTAGCCGCTTGGCCATTGGGTCGGCGGTGGGGGCGCTGGGGGGCTGGCTGATGGGATCCTTCCTGCTCTGGTCGCGGCAGTTTTTGACGGAGGAGCTGCGCAACTCGGTGGTGCTGGCGGGGGCGCTGGGGGTGTTTGCCCTGGCCCAGTCGCTGCGCTCCGAGGCGGGTCTAATGGCGGTGGTGATGGCCGGGTTGGTGGTGCGGCAGAAGGCGGCCATTGCCGAGCGGAGCGTGCGCCAGTTTCACGGCCAGTTGGTGGTGATGGCCATCTCGGTGTTGTTTATTCTGCTGACTTCCACCCTCTCGCTCAAGGCGGTATTTGCGCTGGGGTGGGGAGCCTTGGCCACGGTGCTCTGCCTGATGCTGGTGGTGCGTCCTTTGAGCGTGTGGCTGTGTACCTGGCGCAGCGACCTGAATTGGCGGCAGAAGCTGTTTGTGGCCTGGCTGGCCCCCCGCGGCATCGTGGCGGCCTCGGTGGCTTCTTTGTTTGCCATTTTGCTCACCGAGCGGGGCATTACCGGGGGGGATGCCCTCAAGGCGCTGGTGTTTTTGACCATCTCGGTCACGGTGACGGTGCAGGGGCTGACCGCTGCCTGGGTGGCCCGCTGGCTGGGCTTGGATCAGGGGAGTTCTACGGTGATCATCGGCAACCATCCGCTGGTCGGCCAGTTGGCCCAGTTGCTGCGCTCCCTCAACCAGGCGGTGGAGGTGCTGCCGCTGCCGTCGGGATCCCGTCTGCGCGAGCGCACCGCCAATCTTCCCGCCGAGCTCAACGGCCACAAAGCCGGCCATACCTCAGGGACCCACCCCGCCAGCGGCAATGGCAGCTCCAAAGCCCTGCCGGTTCGCGTCAGCGGGACGGAGTCCTCAGAGGAACCTGGCCAGGTGCTGCCCGGATCTTTGCAGGAAGCCGTGCTGAGCGAGTCAGCCTTCTTGAAGGCCGATATCGACCATGCGGAAACTCTGTTGATCCTGACTTTGGATCCGCAGGTGAACTGGGCCATTGCCGAGCTGATGGTGAAGCTTTCGGTTTCTGCCGCCATCTGGACGGTGTTGCTGCCGGAGATGCCCATCTCGGAAGGGATCCGCACCCTGCCGATCCCTTTTTCCCAACTGCAGCGCTGGGCCAGCTACCTGGAGGCCAATCGGGCCGAGCTGCGCTCGATCACCCTGCCCACCCTGGCGGACCTGGGCCTGAAGCCCCCCCAATCCGCCGCGGCCTCGGCTCAGGAGTCGATCGCGGCAGCGCGCTCAGCGCTGCTCAACCCTTTTTCGGCCCAGATGGGGCTAGAGGATCCCACGTTGGAGCGGCTGCGGGATCAGTTCGCCTACCGCATCAAAGCCGATCTCTGCCTGCCTTTGTTGCTGGTGCGTCCGCAGCGTCTGGGAGGCTGGTTTGGGGAGAAGGGCAAGTCGTCCCAGGTCGGTCGGCTGTTCTACCTGCCGGAGCCGGGCATCTGGCGACGCGGAGATTGCATCTACTACCTGGAGCGCACGTCCAGCCCCGTAGAGGCCGTTGCTCCCTCTGCCAGAGAGTTGGATCCCCCAGAATGGGATCCACCCTCAGCCGAGCTACTGCCCCAGTATGTTGAGGGCGTCAAGCTCCACTTCGATCTCTAGGGGTCCCAGGGCAGCCAGCGGCCACTAGGAATGAGGGGACACCCCTGCACCTGCTCAGGCCGACCCAGATAAACCCAGGCAAAGGTGCCGCTCTCCAGTTGCACCCACTGCCGTTCGTATAGCCGCGGGTGGTCTTCCAGCTCATCTAGGCGGGGCAACAGGCCCAAGGGAATGCGGTAGCGCTCGCCGTAGAGCCGGTTGCGGCCAGGAACGGCCATCGGGTAGGGGCCGAGATCGTAGAGGTCGATGTGGTTGAGGCTGTCTGGGCCCAAAAACTCTGCCCCTTGCAGCAGGCTGTGGTACTGGCCGCCCCGCAGCAGGGATCCGTAGACAAAAACCACGGTGGAGGGTTCCATGTAAAGCTACGCAACTTTGACAACCGGGATCAGGGGGATTGGGCCCATTTTTGGCCGATGCGCGGCTCCGAGCCGGCCAGCAGGCGTTCGATGTTGCGGCGATGGGCAGCAATGACATAAACCCCCCCTGCCAAGGCAAACAGCAAATACGGCAGAGGCTGGCCCAGAGCCCACATCAAGAGCGGCGCCGCCACCGCCGCCAGCAGGGAGCTAAACGAGACGATGCGGGTGAGGGCGATCCCCAGCAGCCAGACACCGAAGGTAGCCAGGGCTACCGGCCAAGCCATGGCCAACAGGATCCCCAGGCTGGTGGCCACCGACTTGCCCCCCTTGAAGCCCAGCCAGCAGGAGCGGCTATGGCCGATCACCGCCCCCAGGGCCGCCACGACCACCCACCACGGCGAGCCCAGAGCTGATCCCAGCGCCACCGCTGCCGCTCCCTTGGCAGCGTCCACCAGCAACACCAGCAGCGCCGGCCCCTTGCCCACTGTCCGCAACACGTTGGTTGCCCCCGTTGAGCCGGATCCCGCTTGGCGGAGGTCGATCCCACCCCAGCAACGGCCCACCCAGTAGCCGGTGGGGATGGATCCCAGCAGGTAGCCTCCAAGGGCGGCAAGGAGGGCGGAAAGCCATGCAGGCATAGACACGTCTTGAACGCTCTCTCCTCACTTTGCCACAGGGCTTGGGTTGCCACTGCTGTCGAATCCGGCCAGGTTGACCTCCCAAGCAAGGCGCGGCTGCACAAATTGCAAAAGCTGTTGGCGAATCTGCTCCAGTTGCCGGATGGCCTGGCGGGATCCCTGCGCCCAGAACTGCTGCTGCAGATAGTCAATCAGCCACAGCTGCGCCGGCAAATCGAGAGCAGCCACTGCCCTAGCCACTTCCAGCGCCTGCCGCAGCGAGTGGGGCCAGCGTCTTAGGTCCTGCAGCAGTGACGGCGGAAGGCTTTGCAGGTGCTGCTGGGCGGCCAGCGCCCGTCCAGGGCTGCCTTGGGCTAGGGCAATTAGCTCAGAGCGAGGGATCCCGGGCAGCTCCGGGCAGCCCAAAGCTGTCAACACTTGCTCCATCTCTGCCGAGCTGAGGCGGCGAAACGGCACCATCTGGCAGCGGGACAGCAGCGTCGGTGGCAAAGGGTGGGGAGGGGGGGTAGGCGAGTGGTGGGAGGCGATAAGAACGATGTGGGCCGGCTCAGGCTCCTCCAGGGTTTTCAGCAGGGCATTGGCCGCACTTTCTGTCAGGGTTTCCGCTCCCTCCAGTACAACTAGCGAGCGGCGGGCGTGCATTGGCCTACGGGCACAGAAGCGAACCACTTCCTGCACCTGTTCCAGGCGAATTTGCGGCGGGGAGCGCCGCTGCAGAGCTTGTGCCTCCGGGGCGTCTGCTGCTATCAGGCGGCCCTGGTGGACATAGGTGGGGCTGACCCAGTGGAGATCGGGATGGGTGCCTGCGAGGAGCCAACGGCAGTTGGAGCACTGGCCGCAAGGGATCCCTGAGCTGGCCTCGCAGAAGAGGGCCTGGGCAAACCAGCGGGCCATCAGGCTCCGTCCCACCCCTTCTGGTCCCAAGAAACAGTAGCTTGAGGTCACCCGCCCCTTTTCCAAGGCCGCCACGAGCAGCCGCGCCGCCAGCTCCTGCCCGACGATGTGCTGGGGGGGCAGAACCGTGACTCCCTCAACCATCTCGGCAGCTCTGGGCTGAAGCATCGGCAAAGTTGCCTAGTCGCAGGCAAAGGTCGGCAAGAGAAATTGCCACAGCCCCTCCTCCACCAAGGGATCCCTCCCTATCTCTGCCCCAGCCTTGTTGTTAGCCGGTGGGATCCAGTCGCATTAAAACTTGGCCAAATTCCACCGGCTGGCCGTTGCTCACCAAAATCTCCCTCACCACGCCCGCCGTTTCAGCTTCTATCTCGTTCATCAGCTTCATGGCTTCGATAATGCAGAGAGTTTGGCCCTTGTTCACCCGTTGGCCAACCTGCACAAAATCCGTTTCTCCAGGGGCAGGAGCGCTGTAGAAGGTGCCCACCATCGGCGCCGTCACCTCCACCCAGTGGCTGGGGGCAGGCTTAGGAGCGCTCTCAGGAGGGGGAGCTTCTGCAGGGGAAGCAGGGGGGGGTTCTGGCGGCGGGGCAGCGGGCGGAGCAGCGGCAGCAGCAGCAAGGCCAGCCGGGATCCCTTTGCGCAGGGTGAGGCGGAAATCCTTGTACTCCAGGATTAGCTCGGTAACGTCGCTCTCCTGCAGAGCGGCCAGCAGAAGGCGAACTTCCTGCCAATTGACAACATCCAAGGGAAGATTACTCCTGATGCATCACCTGTCCACAACGGCAGCCCAGCGGCAAGAAGAGGGGGAGCCATCACTCGCGGCCTATATAGGTGTCGGTGCGAGTATCGACACGCACCCGTTCTCCCACCTTAATAAACAGAGGCACCTGGATCTCAGCGCCGGTCTCCAGCTTGGCGGGCTTGGTTCCCCCTGTTGCCGTATCTCCTCTCACGCCGGGGTCGGTTTCCACCACTTCCAAGACAACGGTGTTGGGCAGCTCCACATCGATCACCTGCCCCTTCCAGCGCAGGATGGCCACCTCCATGTTCTCTTTCAGGTATTTCACGGCAGAGCCGATTTGGGCAGCGCTGAGGGGAGCCTGTTCGTAGGTCTCCATGTCCATGAACACGAAATTGTCCCCTTCTGAATAGAGATACTGCATATTCACTTTTTCAATAGTGGCGGCGGGCAGCATCTCGCCGGCGCGGAAGGTTTTCTCCACAACGTTGCCGGTCTGCATATTTTTGAGCTTGGTGCGCACAAAGGCCGCGCCCTTGCCGGGTTTCACATGCAGAAACTCGATCACCTTGTAGGGAGCGCCATCAATTTCCACAGAGACGCCGGGGCGCAAGTCGTTGCTTGAGATCATGTCAGCACAGGGATCCGTTGCTCAGACTTCCCAATCTTACCCCGGCTGCGGGGCACTCCGATTCAGCTCTCTGAGATCAATGGGCGGCTGACGTCCGTAAAGAGGCAACACCGTCTGCCAGGAAGGGCGCAAGCCTGCTTGGAAGTCGGCGCGGGCCAGTTCCGCCAACGCCAGCACAGGCGCCGGATCCACCCAGTCGGCAGCATCGACGACCAGAGCCTGGGGCCACTGCCGCAGAACCTTCTGCCAAGCCGCTTCTTCCCAGATCTGATCCGCCACTTCGGCAACCCAATGTTCTGGCCCCAGCCGGTACACGCCACCATACTGCTCCCCTCGCTTGGCGTCCATCTGCACCGCCACCGTCAGCGGCTGAGGCGGGGATCCCTGCTCCTGCCACACCTGGCGGGCGAGAACCGCCAAAGTCGAGTAGCCGAACACCGGAATGCGCAACTGCTGGCCCAACAGCCGCGCCACACTTACCCCCAAACGGCTGCCGGTAAAACTCCCCGGCCCCAGAGCGACAGCGATCCCCGCCATCTGCGACCAGTCCTGGCCGGCCAAGAACTCCTTCAGGCAAGGGTGCAACTGCGCCGCCATCTCCCGATCCAGCCACCAACTCCGGCTGCGGCTCTCCCCCAGCTTCTCCTCCAACGGCAACACGGCCAAGCCCAGAACAGGCGTGGTGGTGTGGATCCCTAAAATCCAGCGGGGAACTGACATGGCCTCTCTCAGGATCAAGCGAGGTACTTGACAGAACTTAACGGATGATTTAAGGTTAGGTTGTCAATCTTCGCGCTTCCTCAGGGAAGTTTGCCATCATGACCACTGTTATCCAACGTCGCTCAACCAGCAACGTGTGGGAGCAGTTTTGCGAGTGGGTCACCTCCACCGACAACCGCCTCTACATCGGTTGGTTCGGGGTGCTGATGATTCCCACCCTGCTGACTGCCACCACCTGCTTCATCATTGCCTTCATTGGTGCTCCCCCGGTGGACATCGACGGGATTCGCGAGCCAGTTTCGGGTTCGTTGCTGTATGGCAACAACATCATCACCGGCGCGGTGGTGCCTTCTTCGGCTGCGATTGGCCTGCACTTTTACCCGATTTGGGAAGCCGCTTCTTTGGACGAGTGGCTGTACAACGGCGGCCCCTACCAGCTGATTGTGCTGCACTTTTTGATTGGGGTGTTCTGCTACATGGGCCGGGAGTGGGAGCTGAGCTACCGCTTGGGGATGCGTCCCTGGATTGCGGTGGCTTACTCGGCGCCGGTGGCGGCGGCGACGGCCGTGTTTTTGATTTACCCGATTGGGCAAGGCTCGTTTTCGGACGGGATGCCGCTGGGGATTTCGGGGACGTTCAACTTCATGTTGGTGTTCCAAGCGGAGCACAACATTTTGATGCACCCGTTCCACCAGCTGGGCGTGGCCGGCGTGTTTGGGGGTGCGCTGTTTAGTGCGATGCACGGGTCGTTGGTGACCTCGAGCCTGATTCGTGAGACTTCGGAGGAGGAGTCGCAGAACTTGGGTTACAAGTTTGGGCAAGAGGAAGAGACCTACAACATCGTGGCGGCGCACGGGTATTTTGGCCGGTTGATTTTCCAATATGCGTCGTTCAACAACAGCCGGAGCCTGCACTTTTTCCTGGCGGCGTGGCCGGTGATTGGGATTTGGTTTACGGCGCTGGGGATCAGCATCATGGCGTTCAACCTGAACGGGTTCAACTTCAACCAGTCGATTGTGGACAGCAACGGTCGCGTGGTTGGGACGTGGGCGGATGTGCTCAACCGTGCCAACCTGGGGATGGAAGTGATGCACGAGCGGAATGCGCACAACTTCCCGCTGGACCTGGCGGCGGTGGAAGTGGCGCCGGCCATCCGCGGCTAATCCACTCCTGACCTAGTCGACCAGTCCTTCTTGAATCCCCTGGCAGACGCTGGGGGGTTTTTCTGCTTTTCATAGAACGTAGCCCAGTTGCTCAAGGGAATCGGTGTCCCAAAGGATCTGCCCATCCAGAGCCATTCTCCCCTGCACCGGCATTCCAACTTGAGCCTCTAGGCGTGGGATCAAAGCTGCATCCAGCTCCTCCAAAGCTTGGGGATCCTCGGTTTCGGGCAGGGATCCGACCAGCACCCAGCCCAAGTTGCGGACCTTGGCTTGGCGCATCAGGGCGGCAAAGGCGGTTGCTTGGCTCAGGGCGGCCTCCCGTCGCAGCGTTAAGAGCAGGCTAAACCCCCAAGCATGGGCCAAATCGGCCCAGGTTTGGCCTGGCTCCAGGGGATCGGCGACACTGCCCGGCAGAACCAGGAGGGGATTGGTTGCCCGCTCGCCGATTTGTTGCCAGAGGGCCTTGAGCTGAGCTTCCGAAGGGTTGGGATCCACCCTGAGCTGGACTCAAGGTCTCTGGACCACCTCTTGCCAGGCGCTGGCCACTGCTGCGGCTCCGGGGATCCCCGTCCAGGTATCGGCCACCATCACCCTCATGAGTTCGGATCCCCCACCTCAGACTCCCAGAGAGTGAGAAACTCCAGCTGGACCTCGAAGCCAAACACCAAAGCCATATCCCGCAGCATCGAGAGGGATCCCAGTTTCTGCTGCTTGAACCACCGCATCAACACAAAGAGATTTCCAGCGCTTCTGGGTTGTAAACAATGCCCTCGCGAGGGTTGAATTGATGGGGCACCAACATGGCTGCGTAACGGGCCAGCTCTCCTTGGCGCCAGTTGAGGAAGTAGGGCATCCAGGGGCAGACCGTGTCCCAACGAATAAACCACAGGCGCACCTCCGGGATCTCCGACAGCTCGCGCGGATCGTCGGGGCTGCGCGGCCAATCGATGGCGCATTACACCTGCTGGGCAGCCCGGACAGGATCCGCCATCAACGTTTTCAACAGCTCATGGCCCGGGGTTAAATCCAGAGCTTGAATGGCTTTAGCAGGAAGGTAGAAGGTAATCGGCACGACGACACAGCTACAGCCTGTTAAGGGCTCAAGGGGTACAATAGCAGCACTTAGCAAACCAACTTCGGAAGGAGGATGGATTGATCAGTAGTAAAGAAGTCTTCACTATCTGCTCCATGCTATATTTCCCAATTCTGCAAAGCTGCCGAATAAAATGCTTCAATACCGACCACATCATCTCAATGGGATTCAACTCCGGCGCATACACAGGCAGGTATAGGATTCGTGCTCCTGTCCCCCTAATCAATTCCTCAACTTCCCGACTCTTGTGGATATTTAAATTGTCCATAATCACAACCTTCCTCGCATCTAGCTTCGGACATAGCTCGCTTCTCAAAAACTCCAAAAAGTCTCCTTTCTTCATCCCACCCTTGATGACACGACAGCCAACTACACCTCTCAAGGAAATAGCTCCAATAACCGTAT
This sequence comes from Synechococcus sp. JA-3-3Ab, assembly GCF_000013205.1. NCBI lineage: Bacteria > Bacillati > Cyanobacteriota > Cyanophyceae > Synechococcales > Synechococcaceae > Synechococcus > Synechococcus sp. JA-3-3Ab. Next base: position 1,290,761 of record NC_007775.1, read on the forward strand.
ACTTTTCACCCTTGTATCTCTGACGATAATGATAAGCCCTTTGACCACGTAAACTCCGAGATACTCTCCACTCCATTCCCTCCCAGACTGCCGTCTGGTCGATGGCAATCAAATCCTCCGCTGGAATATTCCTGACTTCTTGACTATAAGCTAGTCGTTCCCTTTGCACCTCCTCTTCTTTGACTTTTGCACTGCGGTAGGTCTTTTTTTTTAGAGTCATTCCTTGCTTTTTCAAGAAATTATGTATCGTGACGATGCTTACATTGATTCCTAAGCGCTCGCGCAACAGTTCTTGATACTGCCACAGGTAGAAGTCTGGGTGTTCTGTAATAATTGCCATCACTTCCTGCCGATGTTGTTCCAAAATGCCCACTCGCTTGGTGCCTGCTTTCTTAGGGGCTAAATCTTGAGTTTGTTGGTACTGACGCACCCAGCGGTGTACTGTTCTTTTGGTCACCATGAAGCGTTTAGCTACCTGGCGGATGGAGGTGTTACCTGCCTGATAGGCTGCTACAACTCTTTGCCGCAAATCCAAAGAATGAGTCGGCATTCCTTTCTCTCCTTCCTCTTGAATACCTGTACCCTATTTTAAATTAAAAGGCTGTACTTATTTCCACGCCCAGCAGGCGGTGGAGAAATCGCTCAAGGCGGTCTTGTTCCTGCAACAGATCGAGTTCGAGCGCACACACGATCTGGTCAAGCTGGCGCGCCTGTTAGCGAATCGCGGCGTGACGCTGCCAGTCACGGAAAGCCAACTGCGCCGGCTGAACCCTTTTGCCGTCGCCTTCCGCTACGACGATTTGGAAATCACGCTCGCCTCTGACGATGATCTGACGAGCGTGGTTGCAGAGCAAAAAGGGCGTGGCCAGCAATAGCCCCGAGTAGGCTGCCACCTTCACAGAAACGAAAAAATACTCCCCCGGCGCCAGTTGCAAAAAGGTAACCCCCCGAGCGGGCACCTCCGGCAGGGCGACAATGCGGTTCACCACGGCAAAGCAAGCGATGATGCAGATCGCCACCGCGATCACGCTGGCCAACAGGCGGCTGCGCAGCTCTTCCAAGTGCTCCATCAAGGTCATCTCGACCTCGTAGGGAAACTCCGGATCCCGCACCCGACCAGGCTCAGGGGCCGCCGCGGCTTGCTCCGGGGATTCGGTCTCAGAGGCAAGGGTCATGGGCCAAGGTGTAACGAGACGTTCCCCGCTATCTTAGCGCTGCCCCCTCTCCAGGGAAAAGCACTTGCCCAACACTCCTCGCCATTGGGCGGTGGCCCAAGCCCGTTAAGGGGATCCCGGGGCCTGAGCAGATGAAACTGGGAAGGGGAGCGGTTGCAGTTTTTAGCGCTTGCCCAAGCCCAGCGCCTTTTCCACCTGCTGGGCGGCATAGGCCATGGCAAAACAGCAGATGAAGTAGATTAGGCCGATAAAAAACAGCACTTCCCGCTGGGTGCCTAGCCAGTTGGGGTTGGTGAACACCACGCGCCCCGCCTGCAGCAGGTCGATGAGGCCGACAATGAACACCAGTGACGTGTCTTTGAAGAGGGTGAGGAACTCGTTCACCAGCGCCGGAACAGCTGCCCGCAACGCCTGGGGCAAAATCACCAAAGCGGTCACTTGAAAGGGGTTCAAGCCCAGCGCCCGTGCCGCTTCTAGCTGGCCCAGCGGGATCGACTGCAGGCCGCCCCGCACGTCCTCGGCCACGTACACGGCTGTAAACAAGATGAAGGCCACCTCCGCCCGGATGATCAGGTTGACGCTGATCCCCCCCAGAAAGAAGGGCACCAACAGCCAGGCGGCAAACAGAATGGTGGTCAGAGGCACCCCCCGCACCAGCTCGATCACCAGCGTGCAGAAGATCCGGATTACCGGCAACGCCCGATTGGCCCGGCCCAACGCCAGCAACACCCCAATGGGGAAGCCGATGATCATGGCGGCTGCCGCCAAGATCAAGGTCAGCAGCAGTCCAGACAGTTGCTCAGCCCGCACTGCCGGCCAATTGGGGCCCAGGTTGCCCAGCAGCAGCTCCAGACAGAGGGGCAAGATCAGGGCCCAAACCCAGATGGAAGCCAGCCGCCAGGATTCCCGTCCGCGACTGAGGGCAATAGCGGCAAAAGTGACGCCAGAGCAAACCGCCAGCCACCCCTGCGACTGGGTTCCCAAAGGCAGGAACGCGGCTAAGCCCATAGCAGCTCCCAAGAGAATGAGGTAGTGCAGCAGCACACCGCCCCAAGCCCCCCCCGCTACCCCTAGGGTGGCCAGCACAATTCCCAACACCGCCCACACCCGCCACAGTTGGCTGCTGGGGTAGGTGCCGCTGGCAAAGATTTTCAGGTTGGCCGGGATCACTTCCCAGCGGGCTTGGGTGAACGCCCAGTTCCAGAACAGGGAAATTGCCCAGGCCAACACCAAGGCGGAGACCAAGGTGAGCAAGGTGCTCAGCCAGGAGTCGAACAGGTTGCGGCGCACCCAAGCCAGAGGACTTTGTTTCTCCCTGGGGGGGAGTACCTTTTCTTCTACAAGGGGAGAGGAGAGACTGCTGGGCATGGGTTAGCGCTCCACCAATTTGACGCGGGCATTGAGCCAGTTCATGCCGTAGGAAACCACCAGGTTAAAGGTCAGGTAGGTGGCCATGAGGATGGCGAACATCTCCACCGAACGTCCCGACTGGTTGATGATGGTGCTGCTGATGTTGAACAGATCGGAAAAGCCAACGGCAATGGCCAAGCTGGAGTTTTTAATCAAGGTGAGATACTGAGTGTTCAAGGAGGGGATCATGATCCGCAGGGCCTGGGGCACAATCACCAAGCGAAAGGTTTGCAGCTCCGACAGGCCGACGGCCCGGGCCGCCTCCCACTGCCCCCGCGGCACCGCCAAAAAGGATCCCCGCACCACTTCGGCAATGTAGCAGCCGGTGTAGGTCACCAAGCCCAGCATCATGGCGGTAAACTCCGCCGAAAGCTGGATCCCACCCCGGAAGTTAAAGCGCTCCAGTACCGGGACATCCAGCCGCACCGGCGGCTCTGGGAAGAGCACCCAGCAGGCCACCGCCAGCAGCACCACCCCCGCAGCCACCCACAGGTTCCGCTGCCGGGATCCCAGCTCGGGTCGGCAGACTAGGAGCAGCTTGCGGATCCCCCACCCAGCCGCGATTACAATGGCCAGCGCGGGAACCAGCCAGCCGCTGGGATCCAACCCGGGCAGCTTCACTCCCCGCTGGTTGATAAAGACAAGCCCACCGATGGAGAGACTGTTGCGCACCCCCGGCAGGGTGAGGATCACCCCCTGGTACCAGAAGATCACGATCAGCAGCACCGGGACATTGCGAAAGATCTCGGTAACAACGGTGGCCAGCTGGCGGGCCAGCCAGTTGCTGGAGAGGCGAGCCATCCCCAGGACAAAGCCCATCGCCGTCGCCAACACAATGCTGACTGCCGACAGCCAGAGGGTGTTCACCGCTCCCACCGCCAGAGCCTTCAGGTAGCTCTCGGAGGGGTCGTAGGGGATCAGCCCCTCGGTGATCCCAAAGTTGGCGGAGTTGTCCAGAAAGCGAAAGCCCAAACTGATGCCCAGGCGGCGCAGGCTGGCGAGGAGATTTTGGGCGAGGATCCCGAACACCAGCAGCACGGCCACGACAAAGGCCACCTGCAGCAGAACTTTTAGGATGCGCTCATTCCGCCACCAGGGGGGGCGAAGGTGGGACTGGTCGGACAGAGAAGTCATGCGGGGCAAGCAAAAATTCAGAGCACAGCAGAGAATAGGGGATCCCTGGCCGGTACTGACCAACCGGGATCCCTGTCCCAGGGGGGGCGATGGCTCCCGGATTTGCGATTAGCGGAAAGGCGGCGCGTACTGGATCCCACCTTTGGTGTAGGGCTGGTTCAAGCCCCGCGGCACGCCCAAGGGGGTCAGGTGGCGGTTGAAGATCTCGCCGTAGTTGCCCACCGCCTTGATGACATTGACCACCCAATCCGGCTTCAGGCCCAGCAGCTCTCCCAGGTTGCCTTCCTGGCCCAAGAAGCGGCGAATGTCGGGATCCTCCGACTTGAGGAACTCGTCCACATTGGCGCTGGTGATCCCCTTTTCTTCTGCATAGAAGAGGGCGTAGACCGTCCAGTTCATAATGTCGGAGAAACTCTCATCTCCGTGGGGAACCAGCGGCCCCAAGGGCTCTTTGGAGATCACCTCCGGCAAGATCACGTGGTCGTCGGGAGAAGCCAAGCTGGCCCGGCGGGAGATGAGGGCGCTTTGGTCGCTGGTGATGGCATCGCAACGGCCCTCTTCGTAGGCGTTGAAAGAGGAATCATCGCCGTCGAAGGTTACTGGCGTAAAGGCAATGCCACGGGCGCGGAAGGTATCCGCCAAGTTCAGCTCAGTGGTGGTGCCGGCAATCACACAGATGGTGGCCCCGTTCAGGTCTTCCAGCTTTTCCACCCCCAGCGACTTCCGCACCATAAATCCTTGGCCGTCGTAGTAGGTGGTGGGGCCGAAGGTCACCGCCCACTCGCGATCCCGGGTGAGGGTCCAGGTGGTGTTGCGGCTAATCATATCGACCTCGCCCGACTGAATCGCAGACTGGCGATTGGCCGCCGTCAGGTAGACGTATCGAACCTTGTCCGGATCTCCAAAGAGAGCGGCAGCTACTGCCCGGCAGATGTCGATATCAAAACCCACATACTTGCCTTGGTCATCCAGGTTGCCGAATCCGGGCAGTTGGTTGTTTACCCCACAGATCAACTCGCCCCGAGCCTTGATGCGGTCGGTGAGCGGCCCCAGCTGCGCCCAAGCGGGAAGGGACTGCAGGCCCATAGACAACGCCAGTGCCCCGGCCAAGGGAGCCAATCCGTTCAAATGCTTTATCCAGTTCATAAAATTACCCCATGTCAATCCTCAAGATCTTCGTCGTCAACAGTCGTTCATACACGGCACTTCAACCGAGATACCGTGCCATTGGGTTACACTCCTGCCACACCCCACACCCCATAGAATGGTTTGCCATAGGCGCCTACGATTTTCTCAAAGCCTTACATGTCAGGGCGTATGGAAATGTTGCAGAGGCTACAGTTGTGGCTCGGCCAGTTCTGCCATGGTACCCATGCCTGCTTTGGTGAAACTTAGGGAGTCACCCACCCATGCAAGGATCCCCGCACATAAGGTCTTCACTCTCTCCGCAAAGTGCAGCCAGCGCTGACATTATCCAATGCGAAGATGTTCACAAATGGTACGGCGATTTCCACGTCCTCAAGGGCATTACCACCCGCATCCGCCGCGGAGAGGTGGTGGTGGTCTGTGGGCCTTCAGGCTCGGGCAAGTCAACGTTTATTCGCACGTTGAACCGCTTAGAAGAACACCAGAGAGGGCGCATTGTGGTAAATGGCATTGAGCTAACCAGCGACCTGCGCAACATCGATGCCATTCGCCGCGAGGTGGGCATGGTTTTTCAACAGTTCAACCTGTTTCCCCATCTCACGGTTTTGCAAAATGTAACCCTTGGCCCAATCCACGTGAAAAAGATGAAAAAAAGTGAGGCGATAGAGCGGGCTATGGAACTGCTAAGCCGCGTGGGGATCGCCGAGCAAGCAGAAAAATACCCGGGGCAACTTTCGGGGGGGCAGCAGCAGCGGGTGGCGATTGCCCGCGCCTTGGCCATGAATCCGGCGGTGATGCTCTTCGATGAGCCCACCTCGGCCTTGGATCCAGAGATGATCAAGGAGGTGCTGGACGTGATGCGGGAGTTGGCCCGCTCGGGGATGACCATGGTGTGTGTAACCCACGAGATGGGCTTTGCCCGCGAGGTGGCGGATCGGATTATCTTCTTCGACCGCGGCAAGATCGTGGAGGAAAACACCCCCCAAGAGTTTTTCAGCAATCCGAAAGAAGAGCGCTCCCGCCTGTTTTTATCCCAGATCCTTTCCCACTAGCGAGTCCTTCAGAAGGGGGTGAGGCGTGCCAGAAAAGCCCCCTCCGGCTCTTGATAGACAATCTGCCCCTGCCAGCCGTTGGCGTGGGCACACTGCAGCAGGGTTTCCGGATCTACAAATAGCCAGGGAAAGGGATCCCCCCGCTGGCCGTTGTACTCGGCTACAAAGTTCACTACCTTGGCTTTTGCCTCGCTCCCTTCCTGCCAATCTTCTGAGCCACCTGCTTCGAGGTGGGCAGGAGCGGCCAGCTTGCCAGAGGGATCTTCCAAGTTTTCTAAACGCCCTCCCTCTTCTGCCGGCAGATTCCGCAGATCTGCGAGGTCGCTGGCATCGCTCAAATCGGTGGAATCCAGGAGCAACTGGCCAGTGGGCTGAACCCAGTGGCGAGCCAGGCGCAAAAAACGCTCCAAGCCCGACAGGGATCCCGCCAAGCCGACGCCGTTCATCAGCAGGAGTAGGGTATCGAAGGGCTCTCCTGGCCCCGCCCAGTGGAAAAGATCGGCGGCAATGCGGCAACACACCCCCCGCTCTGCCATAATCTGCAAAGCCACAGGGGAGCGATCCAAGGCAGCCACGGCCAATCCTTCCTCCTGCAGCAGCAGGCTGTGGCGGCCCGTGCCGGCGCCGATGTCTAGCACCCGACCGCGGCATAGATCCAAAGCCATGGCCTCCACCTCCGGCAGCTCCTGGGTGAAGAACACCTCTGGGGAGACCACCTGGGGCTCTTCCGCCAACGGGATCCCCTCCAGGCCGTAGGCATGCAAGAGCAGGGATCCCTTGGCCTCTCCTCGGTGCCAGTCCCATAGGGCTTGCTCTAAGGGATCCTGAAGTGGGTAATTCTCGACAGCCTTTATCATGGAAGGGGAAAGCTAAACCGTTGACCCGATGGCCATCGTCGCCTTTCTTTACGGTGCCGCTATCGTCCTTTTGCTGATTGCAGCAGTGGTTTGGGCAACATCTCGGCAGTTCAATGTGGAGACCGAGACGCAGATCGGCACCTCGCCAGAAGAGCCCTCCGAGACCTCATCCGTTCCCATTTCCATTGTGGAGCAGCTAGAGCGCCAATACCGCAACAGCCCTTCCTACCGTCCCGATCCGTGACATACTCCCGCACTCATGCTGATGCATAGTCGGAGATCCTTAGAGATCCTTGGAAAGATGACTTTTGAGGATTCCTGAGGATACAAGCAGTGTCTTTGCTGGCCAAAAGCTAGCGTTTTCTCTCTATATATGGTTGCCAAGTCTCCACCACCCATTGTCTACATTGCCTTGGGGCTATTGCTACTCTGGGGCGGTCATCGTGCTTGGCAGGCGGGCTATGTTCGCTGGCCGGAAGGCATTTCTCTACCGCCAGTATCGCTGCCAGGGTTGGGGGGTGGAGCACAAGATCTGCTCCTGACCAGCGGCGAGCGCACCTTGTTTGCCGATAGCAGTCCCGCTGCCGTTGCCGCTGCAGAGCTGTTGCGCCAAGGTAACCTCAGCGCAGCCATCTCGGTGTTGGAAATGGGTCTGCAAAGCAACCGCAACGACCCGGAAGCTCGCATTTTCTTGAACAACGCCCGCGCCCAGCAGCAAGGCAGTCCCTTGAGCCTGGCGGTGGTGGTGCCCATCTCCAGCAACCCCAACCGCGCCAAAGAGACCCTGCGGGGGGTGGCGCAAGCTCAGGAGGAGCTTTTCCAACAGGGGGGAATCGGAGGACGGCTGCTGCGGGTAGTGATTGCCGACGATGGCGATAACCCTGAGCGAGCAGCAGCGGTGGCCAAAGCCCTGGTGGCGTAGCCTGAGATCTTGGGAGTGATTGGCCATAACACCAGCGATGCCACCCTGGCTGCAGCCGAGGTTTATCAGCCTGCCGGCTTGGCGATGATCTCCTCCACCTCCACCAGCACTCGCATCAGCATGCTGGGGGATGCCATTTTTCGCACCGTGCCCTCGGATCAAGTGGCCGGCACACAACTGGCCCGTTATGCTCTCAGCACGTTGCGGCTGCAAAGGGTGGCCATCTTCTACAACCCCAACAGCGCTTACAGTACCAGCCTGCGGGACGCCTTTGCCTCCACCCTGACCAGCGAAGGGGGCATCGTGCTGGCGGAGTTCGACTTATCGGCGTCGGACTTCAACCCCCAGGCCAGCCTGCAAAGGGCCGTCGGCCAAGGAGCCCAGGTAGCTTTTTTAGCTCCCACGGCTTCCGTAGCCGAAAAAGCGCTGGCCGTAGCCCGCGAGAACGCTGTAGCTGGTAAGCCCCTTGCTCTTCTGGGCGGCGATGTGCTCTTCAGCCTCACCACATTGCAAGAAGGGGGAGCAGCGGTAGAGGGCTTGGTGGTGGCGGTACCCTGGCATCCCCAGGTGCCGCGCAACCGCGAGTTTGCCCAGAAGGCAGCCCAGCTCTGGGGAGGGCAGGTGAGCTGGCGCACCGCTCTGGCTTATGATGCCACCCGGGTTTTCTTGCAAGCTTTCAGCCAAGGAGCCACCAGCCGCAGCGCTGTTCTCGCCGCCCTGGGCGACCCGAACTTCCGCTTGCCGGACGGCGCTTCCGGAGAAGTGCGCTTCTTGCCCTCCGGCGACCGCAATGCTCCCCATGTGCTGGTGCGGGTTGAGCCCGGCAACCGCTCCGGTACCGGCTACGATTTTGTGCCTCTCCCCTAGGGATCCCGGCAGACGCTACAGTGGGGGATGCTCTCAATCTCCTCAGAATCGAATGGATCCCATGCCCACTCGGATCACAGCCTGCTTTCAGGCGCTGCGCAGCCGTGGTGAAAAAGCCCTCATCCCCTACCTCACCGCCGGGGATCCCAACCTGGAGACGACCTTCGAGGCTTTGCAGGTTCTGGATCAGAGTGGCGCCGATCTCATCGAGCTGGGGGTACCCTACTCGGATCCCTTGGCGGATGGGCCGGTGATCCAAGCAGCAGCCACCCGCGCCCTCAGTCGGGGAGTCACTTTGGGCGCCATTCTACAAGGCTTGCGCTGTCTCTCGCTGCAGGCCCCCCTGATCCTGTTCACCTACTACAACCCCATCCACCAGCTCGGCATCCCCAACTTTCTGCATCAACTGCGGCAGGCCGGCTGTGCCGGCTTGGTCGTCCCCGATCTGCCTCTGGAAGAGGCGGGATCCCTGCGACAAGCAGCCCAGGCCGAAGAGATCGACCTCATCCTGCTGGTGGCCCCCACCAGCCCCCCGGAGCGCATGCGCCGCATTGCCCAGCAGTCCAGTGGCTTTGTCTACTTGGTCAGCACCACCGGCGTTACCGGCGAACGGGCCACCCTGGAAAAGCGGATCCCGGCTTTGCTGCAGCAACTGCGCCAACAAACCCCCCTGCCGATTGGGGTGGGCTTCGGCATCTCCACTCCCGACCAGGCCCGCCAGATCGCTCTCTGGGGAGCAGATGCGGCGATTGTGGGCAGCGCATTTGTGCAACGGCTGGCCAAAGCCCCCACGCCTGAAGAAGGACTGCAACAAATAGCTCACTTTTGTCGAGCCCTCAAAGCGGCCCTGCAAGAGGTGACCACTCCAGAGTGTTACAGCCTGTTAAGGACTCAAGGGGTACAATAGCAGCACTTAGCAAACCAACTTCGGAAGGAGGATGGATTGATCAGTAGTAAAGAAGTCTTCACTATCTGCTCCATGCTATATTTCCCAATTCTGCAAAGCTGCCGAATAAAATGCTTCAATACCGACCACATCATCTCAATGGGATTCAACTCCGGCGCATACACAGGCAGGTATAGGATTCGTGCTCCTGTCTCCCTAATCAATTCCTCAACTTCCCGACTCTTGTGGATATTTAAATTGTCCATAATCACAACCTTCCTCGTATCTAGCTTCGGACATAGCTCGCTTCTCAAAAACTCCAAAAAGTCTCCTTTCTTCATCCCACCCTTGATGACACGACAGCCAACTACACCTCTCAAGGAAATAGCTCCAATAACCGTATACTTTTCACCCTTGTATCTCTGACGGTAATGATAAGCCCGTTGACCACGTAAACTCCGAGATACTCCCCGCTCCATTCCCTCCCAGACCCCTGTCTGGTCGAGGGCAATCAAATCCTCCGCTGGAATATTCTTGACTTCTTGACTATAAGCTAGTCGTTCCCTTTGCACCTCCTCTTCTTTGACTTTTGCACTGCGGTAGGTCTTTTTTTTAGAGTCATTCCTTGCTTTTTCAAGAAATTATGTATCGTGACGATGCTTACATTGATTCCTAAGCGCTCGCGCAACAGTTCTTGATACTGCCACAGGTAGAAGTCTGGGTGTTCTGTAATAATTGCCATCACTTCCTGCCGATGTTGTTCCAAAATGCCCACTCGCTTGGTGCCTGCTTTCTTAGGAGCTAAATCTTGAGTTTGTTGGTACTGACGCACCCAGCGGTGTACTGTTCTTTTGGTAACCATGAAGCGTTTAGCTACCTGGCGGATGGAGGTGTTACCTGCCTGATAGGCTGCTACAACTCTTTGCCGCAAATCCAAAGAATGAGTCGGCATTCCTTTCTCTCCTTCCTCTTGAATACCTGTACCCTATTTTAAATTAAAAGGCTGTACTTATTTCCACGCCCAGCAGGCGGTGGAGAAATCGCTCAAGGCGGTCTTGTTCCTGCAACAGATCGAGTTCGAGCGCACACACGATCTGGTCAAGCTGGCGCGCCTGTTAGCGAATCGCGGCGTGACGCTGCCAGTCACGGAAAGCCAACTGCGCCGGCTGAACCCTTTTGCCGTCGCCTTCCGCTACGACGATTTGGAAATCACGCTCGCCTCTGACGATGATCTGACGAGCGTGGTTGCCCGGATGTGCCACTGGGCGAAGGAACAGATCAGCGCAGCAACAGAATGCGAGGAAAGCGATGGCCCGGACTACCATTGACCGCTTGATCATCAACTCTCCCTACGAGGAGCCGAAGAAGCACTGGCGCTACGATCGCGAGACGCGTACGTTCGAACTGGTTGAAGGGCAGCGGCCAGCGGGTTACGTGGTAGCGACTCCCGGTTCCAAATCTTTCGACGATCCGGGCATCTTCGTTGAAATCCCGCTTGTCAACCAGATCCGCCTGCGCGTCAAAGCCTGGCGCGAGGCAGGCTATCCCGGGATCACCAGCATCACCAGGCGGCTCTTGGCGCACTGGCATGACCCGGAGGAGTTCGACAGACGTCGCTTTTTCTTCTGTCAATTGGAAGCCGTCGAGACGCTCATTTGGCTGACCGAGGCGCCTGCTGCCGAGCGGGTGGGCATTGAGATCCCGGGAGACGGCGGGGACTTTGATCGGCGGTGCTGCAAGATGGCCACCGGCACGGGCAAGACCATCGTCATGGCGATGGTGATTGCCTGGCACATCCTTAACAAAGTGGCCAACCCCCAAGATGCCCGCTTTTCGAAGAACGTGCTGGTCGTTGCCCCCGGTCTGACGGTCAAGAAACGGCTGGCGGTGCTGGAGCCCGCGGGCGCCGGTAACTATTACGAAGCGTTCGACATTGTGCCGTCCACGCTGCTCGACAAGCTGCGGCAGGGGCGGGTGCTGGTCCGCAACTGGCATGCCCTGGCCTGGGAGAGCGAAGAGCAGATCAAAAAGCGGAAGAGCGTGGACAAACGCGGCGCGAAGAGCGATGAAGCCTATACGCGCGAGGTGCTGGGCGAGATGGCCAACGCGCACAACCTGCTGGTCATCAACGACGAGGCGCACCACGCCTGGCGCGTCAACTGGGAAGCCGAAGGCAAGTACCTGCGCCAGCGTGATTTAAAAGACAGCGCCCAAGAAGCGACGGTGTGGGTTGGAGGCCTGGATCGGCTGCACCGTTCGCGCGGCATTCTCACCTGTTACGACTTCTCCGCCACCCCCTTCGCGCCCTCGGGAAAGAAGAGCAGTGAAGAGGCGCTCTTTGGCTGGATCGTCAGCGACTTCGGGCTGAACGACGCCATCGAATCGGGGCTGGTCAAGACCCCGCGCGTTGTAGTGCGTGACGACGCTGTGCCCAATGCCAAAACCTACAAGTCCCGTCTATACCACATCTACAACGACCCGGAGGTGAAAGACGACCTCAACCGACGCGCCAATCCCGAAGAGCTGCTGCCGGATCTGGTGCTGAACGCCTACTACCTGCTGGGCTACGACTGGCGGGAGACGTGGAAGGCCTGGAAAGCAGCCGACCTGCCCACGCCGCCTGTGATGATCACTGTCTGTAACCGCACTGAGACGGCAGCGCGGGTCAAGCACGCCTTCGAATCACGGCGCATTCCCATTGACGAGCTGTGTAACTCGGAGGGAATCTTGCACATCGACTCGAAGGTGCTAGAAGAGGCTGAGGCAAAGGAAGAGTTCACTGCAGTGGTGGAAGCTTCAGACGAGGCCGATGATGGAGAAGAGGAGGACGTACCGGTCGAATGCCGGCTGACCAAAGCAGAGCAGGCGGAACGTTTGCGAAAGATCGTAGATACGGTGGGCCAGGTGGGGCAGCCCGGCGAGAAAATCCAGAACGTCATTTCCGTTGGGATGCTCAGTGAGGGCTGGGATGCCAAGACGGTGACGCACATTATGGGGCTGCGGGCCTTCACTTCCCAACTTCTGTGCGAGCAGGTCGTGGGCCGGGGCCTGCGCCGCACATCCTACGAGATCAACCCACAAACAGGGCTGCTTGAGCCCGAATACGTCAATATCTTCGGCGTGCCTTTTACTTTCTTGCCGCACGAGGATAGCGGAGATGGCCCGCCGCCCCCGCCAACGCCCAAGACCGCCGTAGAACCGGACCCGGCCAAAGCGGAGTTTGAGATCCGCTGGCCGAATGTGGTGCGCATCGAGCGCTTACTTCAGCCAACGTTGACTCTCGATTGGTCAAAGGTGCAGCCATTGGAACTAGACGCGGCTCAGACGCCGCAAGTGGCAGAACTGGCACCAATTCTCGAAGGCAAGCCCGACGTAAACCAGATCAGCCGTATCGAACTGGAGAAGTTGGCGCGAGAGTTTCGCACGCAGCGCATCATCTTCGAAACTGCCCGCAATGTGTTCGATCAGGTAAGGCAAAGCTGGAGAGGCAGTCGCGAAATCTTGCTGGCGCAGTTGGTGCGGATTGTCGAGCAGTTCATTCGCTCTGACCGGATTTTGATCTCCCCACCTCTTTTTTATCAGGACGAACTGCGCCGTCGGCTGATCATCACCCTCAACCTGTCACGAGTTGTGCAACATGTCTGCGAGGCGGTGCGGCAGGAGAACACTGAGAAACTTGTGCCAGTCTTCGATCGCGACCACCCGATCCGCTCGACGGGCCAAATGCGCACCTGGTACACCAGCAAACCTTGTGAACGCACGCGCAAGTCGCACATCAACGTCTGCGTCTACGACAGCACGTGGGAGGCGTCGGATGCTTTCGTATTGGACAATAGCAGTGCCGTGAGCGCCTGGGCGAAGAACGACCATCTGGGCTTCGAAGTCCTGTACCTGTATCGCGGCGTGGTGCGGAAGTATCGGCCAGATTTTCTTGTGCGCCTGGCCAACGGCGACATGCTCATTCTGGAAACAAAGGGACAGGACACCGAACTAGACCGGGTGAAGCGGCGCTATCTGGACGAGTGGGTGCAAGCCGTCAATGCCCATGGCGCGTTCGGTCGCTGGCGGTGGAAGGTGGCACGTTACCCGGGCGAGATACGAGACACTTTGCTGCAAAGCTAGGAGCAGCAGGGCTCATGGTGGAGTACCGGATCCCGAAAAGTCTGCCCGGGGCTCCTGGCTTCATCTGAAGGCGGGGGATACCCCACCGTCTATACCGTGGGGAGGGATAGCGCCTAGCGCGATGATCAGCTAGAATCTTTCTTTTCCACCAGCAGCCTACCTGACTAACGAAATGGTTGCTTCGTCGATCCCTAACTCCCCTCTCCCAGAGGGAGAGGGGTTGGGGGCGTCAGCGGCGCGGAGCGCTTTGGAGACATCTCCATTAATTTGACTATAAGATTACAGCTTTCGCGTTCGGCTTCTCACTAGGCTAAGAGTAGTCTCAAAGCCGTTTTGCAGCAGGTGACCCATGTCCAAGGCAAAGATAGCGCTGGACTTTCAGGCGCGGATCCCGAGAGGCTATCTTAACCTGATGGGCTATGTAGACGAGTCGGAAGTCAATGGGCCGGGCCGGCGCGCTGTGGTCTGGGTGCAGGGCTGCCTGCGAGAGTGCCCGGGCTGCTTCAACCCTACTTCTTGGCCGTTTGAGATCAACCAACTGGTGAAGATCACCGACCTGGCCGAGCAAATCCTCAGCAACCCCAGAAACGAGGGGGTGACCTTCTCGGGAGGGGAGCCCTTCTGGCAGGCTCCTGCCCTGGCCAGCTTGGCGCGGCTCCTGAAAGCGAAAGGGCTGACGGTGATGGCCTTCAGTGGATTCACGCTGGAAGAGTTGCGATCCCCCCAGGCTCCTCCCGGCGCCCAGGAGCTGCTGCAAGAGCTGGATATTTTGGTGGACGGGCCCTACCTGCAATCCCAGGCCATTCGCTCCCCCCACTCGCTGGTCTCTTCCCGCAACCAGCGGGTACATGTCTTTAACCCTGCCCTGGAAAACCAACTTAATTGGGCCAGTGACCAGGTGGAAATTCATATCCTCAAAGATGGAACCCGCATCGTTACCGGCTACGGCAGCCAGTTTCTCCTCGACGAGACAGGCTCTTGAACTGCAGTGATCCTTTATCCTACACCTGCAGCGGTTCCCTGAGACAAGCGGGCAGTTGCCAGCACATCTCCAGCCAGTTTTTTAGCTCTTCCGGTTGGCCCATGAGGCTCATTTCCACCAGCAGAATGGCGGCTCGGTCGGCGGCTCCTTTGGATCCCAGACGAATTAGGGCAGACAGGCTTTCTTCCCGCCAGCAGACGGATACCCCCTGCCGGATCAAGGCCCGGGCGGCAACGGGGATGCACGAGAGTGGCACTTGGATGTCTCGCCGCTCGTAGTCGACAGTAGGTAGCATGAACGGCAACCCAAATCTTTATTATGTCTTAATCTTCTTCCCTTTTCGCTTGTCTGTCACGGGTCTTTGCAAAGTATGAAGTGATCTTTTGTAAACTTTGTAGAGTTCTCGACATCGTTGAGAACAGTGGGCGAGCAAGCGCGGGATCTCTCGCGGGATCCCTGGAGAAAACTTAAAAGATAGCGGCGATTTCTCGGCCTCATTTCCCCACAGCCGCGAGAATGGCTGCATGCGCAGGAGATGGGGAGATGCGAGCAGAAGGTTGGGAGAGGCGAGTTGGTCGCTGGTTGCCCAAGGCCACCCTTGCCGGAGCCGTATTGATCCTAGTGGCGATGGGCAGGCCGCTGCGACTGGTGGGCAATGGAGAAAATATGGTGGTGTTCACCTGGGGAGGGGGGGTGAGCCCGATGGCTTTGCAGCCTGGTCTCCATTGGGTGCCGCCCTTTGTCTCTCGCACAGTCATCTTTGATGTGAAAACCCAAGCTCTGACCTGGAAAGACAACGACCCGACCGCCTACGCACCGCGGCTGGTGGCCCTTTCTCAGGATGGGCAGCAGATTGCGGCTGAGGCGACGCTGCAGTTTCGCATTGTGGACGCCCCCAAGGTCTATACGCAACTGGGGGAAAATTACCTGGATCGCATCGCCCCCATCGTCCGGTCGGTCATTCTGAATGAGACCAGCGGCTTTTCCGCCCAGGCTCTGTATTCCACGGAGCGCCCGCTGCTCCAGGGCCAAATCCGCGAACGGGTGGCTCTTCTGCTGAAGGAATACGGCATCGAGGTTTTGGATTTTCTGCTGCGGGATGTGGATTTCGATCCTGATTTCGTAGCGGCCATTGAGGCAAAAACCATTGCCGAAAATCAACTGGCGCAAAAGCAATTTGAGATCGAGCAGGCCCGGCAAGATGCCCGCGCCATCATTTCTCAAGCGGAGGCAGAAGCCGGTCAATTGAGAGCCAAAGCACAGGCCCTCACCCAAAATCCGCAGTACCTAGAGGTGGTCAAAGCCGCGGTACTGGGATCCCGCCTGGAAACTCTGGTTACCAAATAGCAACCAGCACTTTTTCATCCTCTTTCCACGAGGAGCCGCCATGTATCCAACAGGAGAAGCACCCCAAAGCAGAGTGGGTTGGTTAACCGTAGGAGGGATCGCCCTCTTGGCGGCCCTGGGAGTGCTCCGCGCTTGCCTGTACGTCACTTTGCCCGGACAGGCCACTGTAGTGTTCAATACCTTTTCCGGGCTGCAAAAGGGGCGGGTAGAATTGCCGGGGGTCATCTTCCGGATCCCGGGGATCGAGACGCCGATCACCTACAGCGTGCTCACCCGCGTTTGGGAGTTTACCAATGACCCCAACTCGGCCAACGCCATCAGCAATGCCATCACGGTCAACACCGCCGACGGGCAGGCTTTTGCCATCGATGTGGCCATTGCCCTCCGGCCCAACCTCGCCACTTTGGACGAGCTGCACGCCAGCATCGGCGAGAACTATCTTTCGACAGTGGTGGTGCCGGTGGTGCGCTCCAAGATCCGCGATATCTCCGCCTCTTTCGATTCCGAGGATTTCTACCGCAAAAGCCAGCGCACGGCCATCGAACAACGGGCCCTGGACTTGATCCGCCAAGAGATGCCCACCGTCAACCGCGATGGTCAAGCCCTGCCCTTGATCCAGGTAGAAGGCCTCTTCCTGGGCAACCCCGATTTTCCACAAGCTCTGCGAGATTCCATTGAACGCAAACAGGTGGCCTCGATTACGGCACAAACAGCAGCAGTGCGGGCACAAATTCAGCAAAAGGAAACCGAGCGGCTGTTGATCCTGGCGGCAGCCAACCAGCGGGCCATTGAGCTCAAGGGACAAGCAGCAGCGGAAAACGCACAACTGGCGGATCTGTTGTTTTACGAAAAACTCCAGGAGCGCATCCAAAACCCGACGGACTCGCTGCCCCCTCTGCGCATCATCCGCGTCGAGGGGGATGCCACCGTGTTCCTCAACGTGGATCCCCGGCAGGCAGCCCTGCAACAGGCCCGATAGTCAAGCCTGGCCACGCCGTCGGAGCTGCCAGGGCAGGGTGGAACGGTCGGCAGCTTGCTGCGCCTGGGCCACGACGATCACCCCGGCCACCGGGATCCCGGCAGCGACCAAGACCTGCTGCGCCGCTTGGACGGTGGAGCCGGTGGTGTAGATGTCATCCACCAGTAGCACCGGCGTGGCGGGAGCGCGCTTGAGAGCAAAGGCGCCTGCCAAGTTCTGCTGGCGTTGCAGGGGGTTGAGCTCATGTTGGGCCGCTGTGGCCCGCACCCGCACCAGAGCGTCAGGTAAATGTCTTAGACCCGTCCGCTCGCAAAAAGCTTGGCTGATCAAAGCCGCCTGGTTGTAGCCCCGCTGCCGCAGCCGCTCCGCATGCAGAGGGATGGGCACCACCGTATAGTCGTGGCGAGACAGCAGGTCATGGCTTCCCTGGGATCCCGAACGCTTCTGTCGGCTCTCCAGCCAGCGGGATCCCAGCCATTCCCCCAAAACCGCGCCAATGCGCCGCTGTCCTTCATATTTCAGGCAATAGATGGCCCGGCGCAGCGCTCCCCGGTGGATCCCCCAAGCATAAAGCGGCCAAGGCGAAGTGGTGACCGGCCAAGAGTCGAGCCGCTCCGCCTGCAGCCGCCTTTGACAGTCTGGACAAAACACAGCCTTAGCCGGGCGCTGGCAGAGCGGACAAGGGAGCAAAATCCACCAATCCATCCAGCCCATCGCCTTTCGCGAGTTCCTTCTGGTGTGCAGAAGCTCCTCTAGGCTAGCTGAGGGGAACAAGGATGCTGAAATTCTCACTCAGCCAAGCCACCAGCCCAGAAGCTGATCCCTTAAGTTGACGCCGGGATCCCGCCTTGCTAGGATTTACTACTGCCGGATAATTGAGTAGCGATCTTCTCAGCCAACCCATGCCCACCATTCAGCAACTCATTCGCGAAGAGCGCAAGGCTGCTGTTCGCAAGACCAAGGCCCCTGCCCTGAAAGGATGTCCTCAGCGGCGGGGAGTTTGCACCCGAGTGTACACGACAACGCCCAAGAAGCCCAACTCAGCTTTGCGGAAGGTGGCGCGGGTTCGCCTCACCTCTGGCTTTGAAGTTACTGCTTACATCCCCGGCATTGGCCACAACCTACAAGAGCACTCGGTGGTCATGATTCGCGGCGGAAGGGTCAAGGACTTGCCCGGCGTGCGCTATCACATTATTCGGGGCACGCTCGACGCCGCAGGAGTGAAAGACCGCAAGCAAGGCCGCTCCAAATACGGGGCAAAACGGCCTAAGCCCGGCCAAGCCCCAGCCGCCGCTGGCAAGAAGAAATAGTTTCCCTCTGGACGTCATCCTGCCTTCAAGTTCTACAGCTCCTATGTCTCGCCGCAACCGTGCTCCTCGCCGTGACGTGCCTCCAGATCCCAAGTACGGGAGCCGTTTGGTTACCATGCTGATCCACAAGTTGATGATGAGGGGCAAGGCTTCTCTTGCCGCCAGGATCCTCTACGACGCTCTAGAGATTGTGCGAGAGCGCACCGGCCAGGATCCGCTGCCCGTACTGGAAAATGCCGTTCGCAACGCCACCCCCTTGGTGGAGGTGAAAGCGCGGCGGGTGGGCGGCGCCACCTATCAGGTGCCTGTGGAGGTCAGAGCGGAGCGAGGAACCTCATTGGCGCTGCGCTGGCTAGTCACCTTTTCCCGCACCCGTCCAGGCCGCACTATGTCTGCCAAGTTAGCCAATGAGATTATAGATGCGGCCAACGAAACCGGCAACGCCATCCGCCGGCGAGAGGAAGTCCATCGCATGGCCGAAGCCAACAAAGCCTTTGCCCACTACCGCTACTGAACCCCGCTGGCCGAGCAAAGGAGGATGTTGTTGGGATCCCTTCCCATTTGCCGAGAGCTGGGCTGGATCTGGAGGAGAAGGGGCAAAAAAGACTAGAATTGTAAAGGTTTTTTTAGTTTGCCCGAGTCGCAGGGCGACGAGGATTGGGAGGTTAACGTGGCACGCACAGTTCCCCTGGAACGAGTTCGAAATATTGGTATCGCGGCCCACATCGATGCTGGCAAGACCACGACCACAGAACGGATCCTCTTCTATTCCGGTCTGGTGCATAAGCTTGGCGAGGTTCACGAGGGAACCACGGTAACCGACTGGATGGCTCAGGAACGGGAGCGGGGCATCACCATCACGGCCGCGGCCATCACTACCCGTTGGACCAAGCGGGATCCGAAAAACCCCTCCCAACCTCTCGCCGGCGCGCCGGAATACACCATCAACATCATCGACACGCCAGGGCACGTGGACTTCACCATCGAGGTGGAGCGCTCGATGCGGGTGCTGGACGGGGTGATCGCCGTCTTCGACTCGGTAGGGGGCGTGCAGCCGCAGTCGGAAACCGTCTGGCGGCAGGCCAATCGTTACAATGTGCCCCGCATTGCCTTTGTCAACAAAATGGATCGCATGGGGGCCAATTTCCTCAAGGTTTATAACCAGATCCGGGAGCGCCTCAAAGCCAACGCCGTGCCGATCCAACTGCCCATCGGGGCGGAAGACGAGTTCCGCGGCATCGTCGATCTGGTGCGCTTGCAGGCCAATATCTACATGGATGAGATCGGCAAGGACATTCGCCCTGCCCCCATCCCGGAGGAGATGAAGGATCTGGTGGCGGAATACCGGGCCAAGCTGGTGGAAGCAGTGGCCGAGACCGACGAGGCCCTGATGGAGAAGTACTTTGCCGAGGAGGATCTGAGCGAAGCCGACCTAATGGCTGGTCTGCGCAAAGGCACCATCAGCGGCCAAATTGTGCCCATGCTGTGCGGCTCTGCCTTCAAGAACAAGGGTGTGCAGATGCTGCTGGACGCGGTGGTGGACTACCTTCCCTCTCCCATCGATATTCCCGCCATCAAGGGGGTATTGCCGGATGGGTCGGAGGTGTCGCGCAAAGCCAGCGACGATGAGCCCTTCTCCGCCCTGGCCTTCAAGCTGATGAGCGACAAGTACGGAGACCTCACCTTTATCCGCGTTTACTCTGGGGTGCTAACCAAGGGCACCTATGTGCTCAACTCCACCAAGAACAAAAAGGAGCGCATCTCCCGCCTAGTGGTGCTCAAGGCGGACGAGCGTCTGGATGTAGATGAGCTGCGGGCAGGCGATCTGGGGGCTGTGTTGGGCCTGAAAGATACCACCACTGGGGACACCCTCTGCGACGAAAACGCGCCGGTGATCCTGGAGTCCCTATATATCCCCGAGCCGGTAATCTCGGTGGCTGTCGAGCCCAAGACCAAAGCCGATATCGACAAACTCTCCAAAGCGCTGCAGGCCCTGGCCAAGGAGGATCCCACCTTCCGCGTCTCGGTGGATCCGGAGACCAACCAAACCATCATCTCCGGCATGGGCGAGCTCCACCTGGAGATTCTGGTGGATCGCATGCTGCGGGAGTTCAACGTAGAAGCCAACGTGGGCAACCCCCAAGTGGCCTACCGCGAAACCATCCGCAAGCCAGTTAGCCGCGTGGAAGGGAAGTTCATCCGCCAGACTGGCGGCCGCGGCCAGTACGGCCATGTGGTCATCGACCTGGAGCCGGCAGAGCCGGGCACGGGGTTCGAGTTTGTCTCCAAAATTGTGGGTGGTGTCATCCCCAAAGAGTACATTCCGCCTGCCGAGCAAGGGATCCGCGAAGCCTGCGAGTCCGGCGTCTTGGCTGGCTATCCTTTGATCGATATTCGCGTCACGCTGGTGGACGGCTCCTACCACGAGGTGGACTCCAGCGAAATGGCCTTCAAGATCGCCGGCTCGATGGCGTTGAAGGAGGCTGCTCGCAGAGCCAACCCCGTCCTGCTGGAGCCGATGATGAAGGTGGAGGTGGAAGTTCCCGAAGCCTTCGTCGGGGATGTTATCGGAGACATCAACGCCCGTCGCGGCCAGATGGAGGGGATGAGTACAGAGGGCGGCATCTCCAAGGTCAATGCCAAGGTTCCCTTGGCGGAGATGTTTGGATATGCCACCGACATCCGCTCCAAAACCCAAGGGCGGGGCATCTTTACGATGGAGTTCAGCCACTACGAGGAAGTTCCTCGCAGTATTGCCGAAGCCATCATTGCCAAAAGCAAAGGAAGTGGAGTAACCAACTGAAATCAAAAGGAAGTGATGATTCATGGCACGCGCTAAGTTTGAACGTACCAAACCGCACGTCAACGTTGGCACCATTGGCCACGTCGACCACGGCAAGACGACGTTGACCGCCGCCATTACTATGACCCTGGCTGCTCTGGGTCAGGCCACAGCCAAGCGCTATGACGAGATCGACGCGGCGCCAGAGGAGAGAGCCCGCGGTATCACTATCAACACTGCCCACGTGGAGTACCAGACGGAGAAGCGTCACTACGCCCACGTGGACTGCCCCGGCCACGCCGACTACGTGAAAAACATGATCACGGGCGCGGCCCAGATGGATGGGGCCATCCTGGTGGTCTCGGCGGCCGATGGGCCGATGCCGCAGACGCGGGAGCACATCCTGTTGGCCCGTCAGGTGGGGGTACCCAGCTTGGTGGTCTTCCTCAACAAGGTGGACATGGTGGACGACGAGGAGCTGCTGGAGCTGGTGGAGCTGGAGATACGGGAGCTCCTCTCCAAGTACGACTTCCCCGGCGACGAAATCCCCATCATCAGAGGATCCGCTCTCAAGGCTCTGGAAAGGATGCAGGCCAACCCCAAAACCCAGCGGGGTGAGGATCCCTGGGTGGACAAGATCTACGAGCTGATGGATGCGGTAGACTCCTACATTCCAACGCCGGAGCGGGATGTGGACAAGCCCTTCCTGATGGCAGTGGAAGATGTCTTCTCGATCACCGGTCGCGGCACGGTGGCGACGGGCCGGATCGAGCGGGGCCGCATCAAAGTTGGCGAAACCGTGGAGCTGGTGGGATTGCGAGAAACCCGTTCCACCACCGTTACCGGTCTAGAGATGTTCCAGAAGACGCTGGACGAGGGGATTGCCGGCGACAACGTGGGTGTGTTGTTGCGGGGTATTCAGAAGAACGAGGTGGAGCGGGGCATGGTGCTGGCCAAGCCCAAGACCATCACTCCTCACACCCAGTTCGAGTCGGAGGTTTACGTCCTCAAGAAGGAAGAGGGCGGACGTCACACCCCCTTCTTTGCCGGCTATCGTCCTCAGTTCTACGTGCGTACCACCGACGTCACCGGCACCATCACTTCCTTCACGGCTGACGACGGCTCTAAGCCGGAGATGGTGATGCCCGGCGACCGCGTCAGGATGACGGTAGAGCTGATCCAGCCCATCGCCATCGAGCAAGGGATGCGCTTTGCCATTCGTGAGGGCGGTCGTACCGTAGGGGCCGGTGTGGTCTCTAAGATCCTGAAGTAAGCGGCTTTCTCTTGGCAGGGATTGGGCGCTGGTCACTCCAGGCAAGCTCGATCCCTGCCATTTTTTTGAGTACACCCTACCTTCTCTCCGACTATGGCTACCTTGACCCAACAGAAAATTCGTATCCGCCTAAAGGCCTACGACCATCGGCTACTGGATACTTCCTGCGACAAAATCGTGGACACGGCCCGCCGCACGGAGGCTGTGCCAGTTGGCCCGATCCCTTTGCCGACGCGGCGTCGCCTCTACTGTGTGCTGCGTTCCCCCCACACGGACAAGGATTCGCGGGAACATTTTGAAGTTCGCACCCACCGCCGCATTATCGACATCTACTCCCCCTCTTCCAAAACCATCGATGCTTTGATGAAGCTGGATCTGCCGGCAGGGGTGGACATCGAGGTGAAATTGTGAGGCTCCGCTCGGGGATCCGGCGCTAGGTTAGGCAAGGGGGCAGGTGGTGACCACAGCAGTCGAGCAAAAAAGACGAGAAGAGGGCGCCGCCATTGGGGAGGGGACGGCGGCTTCTGAGCCCATCCCGGTCTTGGTGGTGGGAGCCCTGGGCAAGATGGGGCGGGAGGTGGTGCGGGCGGTGGCCCAAACCCCCGACATGAAGTTGGTGGGGGCGGTGGCCCGTTCCCAGTTGGGCTCGGACATTGGCGAGGTGTTGGGCCTGGGATCCCTGGGAGTCGAGATTACCGACGACCTGGCGGGCCAGTTGCTGCGGCTGTCGCAGCGGAGCGCCCGAGGCGTCATGGTGGATTTCACCCATCCGCGCTCTGTGTATGAAAACGTCCGCTCGGCCATTGCGTTTGGGGTGCGGCCGGTGGTGGGGACGACGGGCCTGACGCCGGAGCAGGTGGAGCGGCTGAGGGATCTGGCGGATAAGTCCGGTGTGGGCTGTCTAATTGCGCCCAACTTTGCCATCGGCATGATCCTGCTGCAGCAGATGGCGCTGCAGGCGGCCCAATATTTCGATCACGTGGAGATTGTCGAGCTGCACCACAACCGCAAGGTCGATGCCCCCAGCGGCACGGCTCTGCAGACGGCGCAGCGGCTGGGACAACTGGGCAAAGCTTTTAACCCGCCTGAGGTGGAAGAAAAGGAGCTGATCCCCGGCTCGCGGGGAGGGATCCCCGGCCCCAACATCCCCATCCACAGCGTTCGCCTGCCGGGGCTTATTGCCCACCAGGAGGTGATCTTCGGCGGCATGGGGCAGACGTTGACCTTGAGACACGACATCACGGATCGGATGGCCTTCATGCCGGGAGTGATCCTGGGCATTCGCAAGGTGCTGCAGCTCAAGGGGCTGGTCTACGGCTTGGAGCAGGTGTTGAGCTAGCTGCTCAGGGGCGGGATCCCGGCCTCGTCCAGGATGTGCGGGATGAGGTGTTCGGCCTTGACGGCCATCAGGTGCACGCCGTGACAGATCTGGCGGGCCTGGCGCACCTGTTCGGCAGCAATGCGGATCCCTTCTTCGAGGGGATCGGGGGCATCGGCCAGCCGCTGGATAATGGCGTCCGGGATCTGCACCCCCGGCAAGTTGCGGTTGATGAAGAGGGCGTTTTTGGCGGATTTGAGCAGGAAGATGCCCGCCAGGATGGGCTTGCCGGCGGGGCGGCCCAGCTTGTCCATGAAGCGCTCCAGTTGCTCGAAGTCGGTCACCATCTGGCTTTGGAAAAACTGGGCTCCGTTCTCCAGCTTGCGGTGGAAGCGCCGCTCCAGGCCGGAAAAGCTGGGGGATTGCGGCTCTACGGCTGCCCCCGGGAACAGACAGGTGCCGCCGTCGGGGAGGGGCTTGCCGTTGCAGTCGAGGCCGTTGTTGAGGCGTTGGATAAGCTGCAGCAGACGCACCGATTCCAGGTCAAAGACTGGGCGGGCATCGGGGCAATCCCCCACCTGGATGGGATCCCCGGTGAGGGCCAGCACGTTGCGCAGGCCGAGCGCTGAGGCCCCCAACAGATCCCCCTGCAGAGCCAGGCGGTTGCGATCCCGGCAGGCCAGCTGCAGGATGGGTTCAACGCCCGCCTGCTGCAACAGCAGCGAGGCGGCCAGGGGGCTCATGCGGGCCATGGCGCGGTTGGAGTCCGTGATGTTGACGGCATGCACCCGGCCCTTGAGCTGCTGGGCCAGAGAGAGCAGGGTGCTGGTGTCGGATCCCTTGGGGGGGGTGATCTCAGCCGTGAGCAAAAATTCCCCCCGCTGGATGGCTTGGGCAAAGCGCGACGGTGGTGGGCAGGTCAGGGCCACAATTCTGGGAAGACCGAAAGAAAAAGCAGTGGGTTGGCCTATTATCCGCTGTTTTGGGAGGGTTTTTCCAGCCAAAGCGCTTTTCTCAGGGCTTGGGCGAAGGGGAAGGGCTGGGCGGAGGCTGCACCCGCATTTCTCCCAGCCAGAGGGGGGGATCCCCCTGGTGCAGACGCTGCTGCCAGTTTGTCGCCGCCGCGGGCGGGATCCCCTGCGGGCCCAGGGCCCAGCTCCAGCCAATCACCTGGAGCCACCGCCCGGCTTGCAAGCCTTCCAAAAAGGGCTGGGCAGCTTCTGCGTCGGGAGACGGCCCGCTGAGGATCAGGGGCAACTGGGGGTTAAAGGCCACAAGGCGACGGTACAACGCTTCAAAGGTCTCGGGATCCCCCTTCACCTCCAGGCTCAGCCAGTCCACCCCTGGCAAGGCGGCCCAGGCAGACGCTGCCTCGTTATCCGCTCCCTCCAGCTCTAAAACCCAGAGCAAATTGGCCTCAGAGCGCAGGGTTTGTATCAGGTGACGGTAGGCCCGTCGTTGCAGCTCTGTATCCCCGTCCCCGACAGCTACGGCCAGGATAATCGGGGTGGCAAAGCGCTGGATGCCCCGAGCCCAAGAGCGCAAGGTCTCATCCTGTTCGCCCGCAGCCAGGGAAGAGAGGTGGGCCGGCTGCAGCCGCAGGCGTAGGTAGGGAACGGAGCCGCTCTCCCGCAGGCGATTGGCCAGGGGCTGGGGAAAGTCCTGGCGCGGATCCCAGAGGTGCTCCACCGCTGCCCAGGCGGGGGGCTGGCCAATGGCCTGGCGATAGGCCAGAAGCTGCTCCCAAGTTGGCATGCCCGACCAAGTGACCCCATGATACAGCCGGCTCGTGGGGGGAGGCAGCGGCCTGCCCCGCTGAAAAGGGGCAGAATCGGGCGGGATGGGGGAGGTGAGGACAACCTGCAGCCGTAGAGACGGCGAGGGGTCAGGGGCGTCGGCCTCCGGGAGGGAGAAGGGGAAACTCCACGTGCGCTCCTCGAACCGACCCTGAGTCATCTGGCGGGCATAGAAGTCCTGGGGGGGCGGCAGCGGCTCCAGGGCCTTGTCCCCCCAGAAGGCCTGCTGTACCACCAGGCGCACCCCCTCGCCAGGGTGAACTAGGGGCGTGGTGGTATCCAGGTGAAAGCTGCCGCTGAGGCGGGTAAACGTCTTGTGGGGCTCAACTCGGAAAGAGAGTGTGAGCTGGTCAGGCCGATAGGTGCCCAAGGCGCGGGAGGAGGGGGTGGGGAGCAGGGATCCCAGCTGCTCTGCCAAGCTCTCGCAGTCGGTGCAGGGAAGGAGAGCCTGCGGATGGAGAGAGATGGGAGCCTTGCGGGCAGATTGCAACTGCTCAGACGTGATCACAAAGCTGGCCCAAAGGTGCTTCAGAAGGGGATGCCGGCCGGGCGGAATATCGGAGAAAGTTCGCCCGGGGGGCGTGGCTGTGCGTGTGCCGGCAGCCGTCCCATCCAGGGGCACCGTGGAGAAGGCGTCGCTGGAACATCCCCCCAGCAACACCAGCGACAGGATTAGCGGCAGAGTCCCCAAGAGCAGGGGCCTAACACTGGGTTGTAGCGGCGGCGATCCCCAAACCATGAACTCACCTCAATACACCACCCCTCCGCGACCGCTTGGCAACGGCTAGAGGGATTCTCGCCCAGCAGCCCAACCTTGGGTTTGATCCCGATCACAACTTGGCCACCGCAGATCCCGCTGGCACCGCCCAAAGGCAAGCTCAAGTGGTCGAGCCCTGGCGACAACCCGCTACCCCTGCGGCACTGCCGCCGCCTCCGGGTAGATGACCAACATGCCCTCGTAGAGGATTTGGCCAGGCTGCAACTCCAGGCGATCGATGCGCACGCCTGGATCCAACTGGATGGGAAAATCCGCCAGGCCGGGGATGGGGATCTCCTGCCCTTCGCTCACCCACAGGGGATTGACCAGCCGCAACTGGTTGGGACCCTGAGCCTGTAGCCCAGTTAGCACCGTAACCGGCACCTCCACCCCCTCGGGAGTAACCAATTGGGCCTGGATGCGCAGCCGATTTTGCTGCAAGGTGACCTGGGGCTGGCGGATCAAGAAGGGCACCGCTTGACCTCCAAAGGGCAGTTGCACCTGCGCCTGGGCCAGTTGGGACTGGATGAGGGGAGCCTGAAGGCTGCGGTTGAGATCGTCTTCGGTGAGGCGCAAGCTCACCTGCACCGGCACGGGGGCCAACAGCCGCAGGGGACTACGTCCCTGGATGGCTTCCCCTACATTGAGGCGAATATCCTGGCCCTGCAGCCGCAGGTGGCTGACCTGGAATCCCTGATAGATGAGGTTGTCTCCCGACACCTGGGCCTGGGGGATCTGGCCGTTCAAAATCTGGGCGTCGGAACCGGCGATCTGCACCCGCAAGTTGTCCACCTGCTGCACCTCAGAGCGAATCCAGGCGGCCACTAGAGGATTGAGCAAGGAGCTGGCGATCTGGGCAAAAGCGGGCCAGGGCAAAAACATGGTGGGCAGGCTCAGCAGCAGAGCAAGCCCCAGCCGCTGCCCCCCTGGGGAGAGCCGTCGGCGGCGGCAGGCTGTCGGTGGGATCTGGGAAACAGAGGGACCCTCTAGAATGACCGAGTCCTGATCAGGCCGATAACAAGCTGTGGGCAGCACTGGGTACCTCAGCAAGGAACGACGGGCAATGGCGAGAGGCCAAGGCAAGGCCGAACTAGGACTAGATTACGACAGGACTTCTGCAGCGAATAGGGGGCTCTCCCGCACACCTGAAGGAACTATCCGTCTGTCAACTGCCACCAAAGATACCCCAGCCGCAGGTAGTGAAGCCGCAGCCAGGGGAAAGGGAAAAGGCGCGGTGGCTGGCGGAAGAGGGCGCTAATTTGGGGTCGGATGCCGGCGATCTCCTGGGCCAGGATTTTGCCTGCCCACACCCCTGTGGCCACGCCGCTGCCGTGGTAGGCCAGGCCGTACCAGAGGCTGGGATCCGTCGGCGAAGGGCCGATGTGGGGGTGAAGCTGGCGGGAGAGGCAAACCAAGCCGTTCCAGGCGTACTCGATCTCCACCCCCTCCCAGGCGGGAAAGAGGCGGTAGAGCTGCCGCGCCATCCAGGCCCGCAGGCGCTGGCGTTCCCTTGGGGCATCGCAGGTGCCGTCCCGCCCCCCAAACAGCAAGCGCCCATCCGGCAGGAGACGGTAGTAGAACAGCAGCCGTCGCGTGTCGTAGATCGGCGTCGGATCCCACCAGCCCTGAGCCCTTCGCTCTGCCGGCGTCAGAGGCCGGGTGACCAGAATGTTGGAAAGCACCGGCAACAGGGATCCGGCCAATTGGGGGTAGAGGTTGGCCGGCGTGTAGCCATTGGTGGCGATGACCAGGTGCCGTGCCCGCACCGTTCCCCCGGGCGTATGGCAAAGGTGGCGGGAGCCAACCTTTTCCCAGGCAACGACCCGGCTGGCGCTGTGCAATTGCGCTCCCCATTTCTGGGCGGCCTGGGCCAGCCCTTGGGCAAGCTTGAGGGGGTTGAGGCCAAACCCCACCCCGATGTGGAGGGCGCCGTGGTTCTCGCGGCTGTCGAAGCCCCGTTCCCGCAGCTCTTTGGGGCTGAGGAGCTGAACTGGGTAGCCGGCCACCTGGGCGTAGATCTGGTATTCGGCCTCCAACTCCCGCCAAGCGCTGGGGCGGTGGGCTACTGCGTACCAACCTTCTCCCTGGGCATCCAGGGAAAAGCCCTCGGCAGCGGCCAGCTCTTGCACGGTCTCCACCGCCTGCCGCTGATCCCGGTAGTAGCGCTCCGTCTCCGCCAGGCCTACCCGCCGCACCATTTGGGCATGGGTGAGGTAGCTCGCCCCCACTCCGCAGAAGCCGCCGTTGCGCCCAGAGGCGCCCCAGCCCAGGGATCCCGCCTCCAGCAGGCAAGCCGAGATGCCGTGATCGCGGGCCAGGTGCAGGGCCGTCGATAGCCCCGTCAATCCTCCTCCTATGATGGCCACCTCGGCCTCAACCTGCCCTTGCAGAGGCGCCGGATGTCGCCAACTGGAATCTGGTATTGTGCTGTCCCAGTAGCTGCCGACTGGGTAAGCAGGATCGTAGGTTTTGGGAGGATAAGGATTTGTCTTCGGGAGAAAAGTCCAAGCAACCATAGAACTTTAGAAGACTGGTTGGTCAAAAGCCAATTTCTCTTTGCCCATCGGCCAAACCTCCCTTTGAGAAGAGCTCAGCAGCGCAGCGAGCCGCCGTTTGCCCTCGCTGGCCCAGAGGCTACAGCAGGCACCAAAACCGCCTCTTCTGACAACCGCACCAACCCCCCCAGGGCTTGCGAACAGGCCTCTCGTCCCTGGTGGGCTGGCGAGCGGTACGCTGGCAGAGTGAGGCGGGCCAATCCGCCGTTGAAATACCCTGCCCGGGAAAATTGGCCGGGATCCCTTCCAGTTCAAGGCGGGCCGGGCCCGCTCTCCCCCCGCTGGCGGTGGAGCCGTCTCTTGCCGATGGGGGTGGATGCCGGAACCCCGGCGCTAGCCAGGGCTGCAGTCCCGACTGTTGCCGCTGAGCAACTTGGTGAGAAGGTAGAGTTTATCCATTGGCGTTTCTCTTTCCCGGGCCGGAGACCCCGCTGGCAGAATCAAGGTCTGCGGCCTTGGGTCATTTGCCAAGCAGCTTCACCAGGAGAATGCCAAACAAGTACAGGAACGTTACCGCGCCAGCCAGGAGGCTCTGGGTGAGGGGATCCGTGGAAGGGGTGAGAATGGCCCCCGCCACCACCGAACCTAGGACAACATAGCGCCAACCCTTGAACATCTGCTCAGCAGTTACCAGGCCCAAAGCTCCCAGCAGCGCCTGCAAAATCGGCACCTGAAAGGCCAAGCCAGTGCTGAACATCAGCAGCAGCACAAACTCAAAGTAGCGGTCGATGGACCAGGCCTGATCCACCACCCCTTCCCCATAGCGAATGAAGAAGTTGAGCGCCGCCGGAATGAGGAGGTAGTAGGCAAAGACCAAGCCAGCCACAAACAAAAGGCTGGATCCGAGCACCACCGGCCCCAACAGCTTGCGCTCCTTGACGCTCAGCCCTGGCAAGACGAAGCGGGCAATTTGGTAGAGCACAAAGGGCGTGGCCAAGAGCAGCCCCGAATATGCCGCCACTTTCATAGAGACGAAAAAATACTCGCCCGGCGCCAGTTGCAAGAAGGTCACCCCCTGAGCGGGCACCTCCAGCAGGGCGACGATGCGGTTCACCACCAGAAAACAGGCGACGATACACAGGGCCACCGCAATGACACTGGCCAAGAGGCGGCTACGCAACTCCTCCAGATGCTCCATCAAGCTCATCTCGACCTCGTAGGGAAACTCCGGATCTGGCACCCGAGAAGGCTCAGGTGTTGCCGGAGCTTGCTGCGAGGACTCGGTCTCAGAGGCAAGGGGCATGGGCCGACAGGTAACGAAACCTTTCCCGCTATCTTAGCCCTGCCCCACCCTTAAGGAAAAGCGCCCGCCCAATACATGGCCCCCTTCCAAGCTGTTCCCGGAAGGAACTGCCAGGTTGTGGACGGGAGCTGCCCTTGCTCAAAGTCTCTGCTTCACCAGACTGTTGACGTTCTCCCCCGAACCCCCAAACCCCCCGTATACGGGGGGACAGAGGGGAGCTAGGATCCCCGCCCCAAAGGGCTGGGGAGTATGTCAATACTTCATCTCGCCCGGCTAGGCTGAGGCGGGAGCAGCTCTAAAATTCTGAAGGACACAAAAGATACAGCCTTTTAATTTAAAATAGGGTACAGGTATTCAAGAGGAAGGAGAGAAAGGAATGCCGACTCATTCTTTGGATTTGCGGCAAAGAGTTGTAGCAGCCTATCAGGCAGGTAACACCTCCATCCGCCAGGTAGCTAAACGCTTCATGGTGACCAAAAGAACAGTACACCGCTGGGTGCGTCAGTACCAACAAACTCAAGATTTAGCCCCTAAGAAAGCAGGCACCAAGCGAGTGGGCATTTTGGAACAACATCGGCAGGAAGTGATGGCAATTATTACAGAACACCCAGACTTCTACCTGTGGCAGTATCAAGAACTGTTGCGCGAGCGCTTAGGAATCAATGTAAGCATCGTCACGATACATAATTTCTTGAAAAAGCAAGGAATGACTCTAAAAAAAAAGACCTACCGCAGTGCAAAAGTCAAAGAAGAGGAGTTGCAAAGGGAACGACTAGCTTATAGTCAAGAAGTCAGGAATATTCCAGCGGAGGATTTGATTGCCATCGACCAGACGGGAGTCTGGGAGGGAATGGAGCGGAGAGTATCTCGGAGTTTACGTGGTCAAAGGGCTTATCATTATCGTCAGAGATACAAGGGTGAAAAGTATACGGTTATTGGAGCTATTTCCTTGAGAGGTGTAGTTGGCTGTCGTGTCATCAAGGGTGGGATGAAGAAAGGAGATTTTTTGGAGTTTTTGAGAAGCGAGCTATGTCCGAAGCTAGATGCGAGGAAGGATTTAAATATCCACAAGAGTCGGGAAGTTGAGGAATTGATTAGGGGGACAGGAGCACGAATCCTATACCTGCCTGTGTATGCGCCGGAGTTGAATCCCATTGAGATGATGTGGTCGGTGTTGAAGCATTTTATTCGGCAGCTTTGCAGAATTGGGAAATATAGCATGGAGCAGATAGTGAAGACTTCTTTACTACTGATCAATCCATCCTCCTTCCGAAGTTGGTTTGCTAAGTGCTGCTATTGTACCCCTTGAGCTCTTAACAGGCTGTAATGGAGAGATGAACATCCGGCGCTTTTTTGAGGACTTCGAAGGCTTTGATGTCGCGCTCCGCTAGGCGCAACAACCGCCAAGCCTCCTCAAGATGCGGCTTCATAGAGGTCTTTTCCCTGCTTGCGCGCCCAGTACAGCACGGTGCCTGGCACACGGCTGCGCCGCTGGTATTCCGCCTCGGAATAAACGAGGATATCCAACCCTGGGCCCATATCGCCCACCGCTTCGTGCAAACGAATCATTTCGGCGTACCGATCAGACACCTCTGGTTTGATCACCATGATGTCTAGGTCGGAACCCGCGTCGGCATCGCCGCGGCCATAGGAGCCAAACAAGAGTACGCGGCTGGGCTGGGCCGCTGCCACGATACGCCGGACGATCTCTTGCAAGGTTTGATCATCGATCATATTGGCAACTCCATTACCTTCAGGCTCTCAATGCCCCGGTCATCCACGATCTTGACGGCAATGCGCTTGTGCTCGCCCGGTGCGAAGGGCAACGACACCGTACCGCTATAGGCTTTTATGAGGTCCTTGTCAATCTCGGCCTTGAGATTGCGCGCCAACTTCGCCCAGCCTTCTTTCTCGCCCGCCATCGGGAAGAAGACCTGACGGGGGTAGAGGCAGCGCCCGTCGTAGTCGGTATCGAGCATCCACATGACAATCTTGTCCTTGCCGCCCGATTCGATGGCCCCGGTCTTGGTGTTGTAGTAGTCGAAACCGTGTACCTGATACATTTACGCTGAACACTGCTGAACATCACTGTTCAACTATGCAGCGATAGCATTCTGTTTGTTTCCAAACAGAATGGCGGTATCCCGCAAAGCTTTGAGTAGAATACCCAAAGCGCAGTTTCCGTGTCGTCTTACTACCAATTTTCTGCTTTGCTTTGGCTACCATGTTGGCAGACTCGAAAGTAAACAGAAAGATCAACTGGTAGTAATCCGTACTGAACATATTATACATTATTTTCAGTATAGTTGAGCTTATCATTGACTAGAGTCATGCTCAACCACAAACCAGCCATCTTCGGCTTTGCGCAGCTCCACATCCGGCTGCCCGATGAGCCAGAAGGATTCGTTACTGGCGCGCTTCTTTTTGAGGTCGTCGGTGAGTAGGTCGGCGTTCATTTGGACTTTGAGGAACTGCATGCCGGCCAGCTCTGGCTTCATCTCGTCAATATCTTTTGCTGCTTCGGGGTCAAATTGAAAGGCGGCGAAGATCAGCAGTTTGGGCTGTGGGCTGAGCATCCGCGCCTCTTGCCAGGCATGCTCAACTTGCCGCTGCTCGAGCGGGCCATATTCCGGGCCGAAGGAGACGACCACGCGCATGGGATCGTAGGCTGGCGCCGTCTCGCGCACGGTATTTGCCCCTTCGTCGCTTGGCCGCGTTTCCCCCTCGGCATGGAGCCAGCGGCAACCGGGCAGGGGCTCTAGGCGGGCAAAGCGGATGTATTGCCCGTTCTTGCCGCGAATGCCGGTGCGCAGCAGTTCGTCACGCCATTCGGCCTGGCGCAGGGTCTCGCCGGAGCGGGTAATAGACGTATCGGCAGGTTGCGGCTTCTCCTCCAAAATCTCGTCCACCGACTTGACCGCCGGTGCCGGCACCGCTTCAACCGTAAAGGGGCCGGTGACGCGCACCTTCTTCCTGTCCACAAAGGGCTGGTCGTAGAGCGTCTCCTGCGGCGCATGGCGGGCGATGGCGGCGTCGATCTCCTTTTGGAGGGTGCGGCGGGCTTGATGGAAACGCTCGAAGGGTTCGCGCGCTTTTTCCGGCCAGTCGGCAGGAAACGTAAAGGGCACTTCCCATTCCACCAGCTCGTTGACCTTGACCACCTGGCCAGCGGGCATGGTGAAGGTTGCTTCATCGGGTGCGGCGAAGTCCACGAACTGGCCGGCCCGACCGCCTTGGGTGACCTGGAATTTGACCGGCTGGCCATGAAGCGCAGCGTTCAGCTCAGCAAGGGCCGCTGCCACTGCCGGATGGAGCCGCGCGTAAATGCCGTCGATCTCCGGGTTATTGGCGATGGACTTGAGCGTGACATGGGGCACGGTCTTGTACTTGAAGCCGGAGCCGACGCCCTCCTGCGGGTGCGCCAGTTCGTAGTAGTCGAAAACCGCAGTCATCAGCCGCTGGCGGGCGATTGTGATCGCGACGCGTGAGGTGTCGCAGGTGATCCAGCGCCGGCCCCACTGCTCGGCAACGTAGGCGGTGGTGCCGCTGCCGCAATTGTGCACGACGCACAGCTCCGTGATGAAAGAGTGCGCGTCTTCTACCTCCAGGTCATACAACTCCTCTTCGGTTTCTTGCGTGTGGAGTTCGGCGATGCGCACGGCGACCCGCTGCGGACCAAAGAAGACCCAATCCCCCACAGCCAGGTCCTGCGCTTCCACCCATTCGGCCTTCTCGACGCTGAGCTGAAGTTGGCAGGCGTGTCGAATGGTTTCGTAAACGCCCTCCAGATTGGACAGCACCTCCCTGGCCGGGACGCGCAGCACCTCCAAGCCCAGCTCGCGGAGATAGGCATCGCGGGCCTGATCGTGAGCCAGTGCCTCTTCGCTGCTGTGGGCCAGCACGCCGTCCACCTCGACGACAAGTTGGGCGTCGCGGCTGTAAAAATCTGCTATATACCGACCGATGGGATGCTGGCGTCGGAAGGCGAAACCGGTTTGGTTGTTGCGCAGCGCCGTCCACAGCTTACGCTCCGGCGGGGTCATTTCACGCCGCAGCATTTTGCTTCGCCCGCGCAACCCCCGGGGAATGCCCGACCAGTCGTTATGCCCTCCCAGTGAGCGCGGGCGGCGCTTGGCGAGCACCTTGTGGTCGGCAGAGAGCCAGAGCGTCGCGTCAGTTTTTTCGTGGCGGATGCCGATCATCTTGCCGCGGTACGGCCGGCGGATCACGCGCACGACGCGATGCGGTTGTCCGTCATGCCCCAGAACCCAGTCGCCAGGTTGGATGGATTCGATGGCGATCAGTGTGGCCTCTTCCTGGTTGGCCTCTCCTCGACCAGCCCTTCCCCGGCTAGCCCCACCCCAGCCCTCCCCGCAAGCGGGGAGGGAGCGTCCCCCCGCGTGCGGGGGGACAATAGGGGGGCTGCCCCCATCCCGCACACACCACACTCGCGTCCCCTTCCGCACACACGTCGGGTCAAACACCAAATCGCCCGGGTCGGTGGTCATCAGGAGGCAGCGCTCTACAACCTTCGTACGCGTTTCAACCACGTATCGTTGCTCAGGATTGAATCCGGCCGTGTCGTCCCAGACCTCAGACAAGACCTTGAGCGGATAATCGTCGATATAATATTTCCATCGAAGTTTGCTGCCATCCTTAGTCACGCGACCCGTGCGTTTCAACGCCTCCATGCCATCGGGGTAGATCAGCTTCCAATGGCTGTTCTTGTTCGGTCTGAAGGTCTCTCCCTTAAATTGGAGCGGCGTATCCTCGCCCGGCGGCCCCGAGCTCTCCAGGCTTACGAGCTGGAAGACCTTTGCTCCCGCTGGCAACAGCGACGGATCGACCATCTCGGCCCGGGTAATCTTTCGCACGGTACCGTCGGGTAGCTCCACATTACTATAGAAGGCATCAGGCAGCTTTTCAGAATACAACTGGCGATATTTCAAATATTTTTTATCCCTGGCATACCAGATTCAGATAATCACTCGTCCGGCCTAACTCGTTGGATACCATGCTGCCGGTTTTAGCGAACGTGATAAGTCGCACAAAATTCCCCGCCCCAAACACTTCATCCATCAAGCAGCGTACCAGATGGACGTTCTCGTCGCCGATCTGCACGAAGATGCTGCCGCTTTCGGTGAGGAGTTCTCGCGCCAGCAGTAGCCGGTCGCGCAGGTAGGTGAGGTAGGAGTGGATGCCTAGCTCCCAGGTGTCGCGGAAGGCGCGGATTTGCTCTGGCTGGCTGGTTAAATCCTCGTCTTTGCCATCCTTGACGTCGCGCTTGTTGACGAAGGGCTGGAAGTTAGAGCCGTATTTGATGCCGTAGGGCGGGTCGAGGTAGATCATCTGCACTTTGCCCGCCATGCCCTCTTTTTCCAGGAGCGAATTCATCACCAGGAGCGAGTCGCCAGCGATGAGGCGGTTGGTCCAGCCGTGTTTGTACTGGTAGAACTCGACGGCCTGGCGCAGCGGCTCTCGGCGTTCCTCTTCAAAAAGGCTGAGTTGCTCCGCGCCGCCGCTGCCGTTCCGCTTCTTCACCGCCTCGATGATCGTACGGGGGTCGATGCGCTCGTGGACATAGAGCGAGATCGTCGGCACCGCGAACGAGGTGTGCTCGGCCTTGCCGGCCCAGACCAGTTGCGGGTCGAGGTGAGGATCGTAGGCATAGCGCTTTTTCGTTTGCCCGGCATCCGGGTCAGTCTGGGGCGTCACCAACCCCACAGGTGGATTATTGACACGCTCTTTGTCGCGGTGCTCGTAGGATTCGATTGGGCGTTTGGTGTCGGTTTTCTTGGCTGCCATCCAGTCCTGCCTGTTGGTTTGTCGTGGGCTTAGTGGGAAGGCTAGCTTGAGAGCATGACTCTAGTCAATAATAAGCTCAACTATACTGAAAATGATGTATAATATGTTCAGTACGGATTACTACCAGTTGATCTTTCTGTTTACTTTCGAGTCTGCCAACATGGTAGCCAAAGCAAAGCAGAAAATTGGTAGTAAGACGACACGGAAACTGCGCTTTGGGTATTCTACTCAAAGCTTTGCGGGATACCGCCATTCTGTTTGGAAACAAACAGAATGCTATCGCTGCATAGTTGAACAGTGATGTTCAGCAGTGTTCAGCGTAAATGTATCAGTAACTTTTGATCCAGCCTTGAGCTGTCGCCTAAGCCCTTCTCCCCCAAGCCACCTATCCGTCCAGTGGCGCCCGCAGGGTTTGCACGCCCCGGGGCGACCAGGTTACTGCTCCAACGCGCTCGGCAATGTAGAGGGGCCGCTGCTTTTGCCGAAACCAGGTGGTCACTGCCTCGCCAACAGGGCCGGAGCTGATGCCCGCCTGCACCTGAAAGCGCTCCAGCAAGTCCAGGATCAGCGATCCCCCATCCCACCACAGCCAGTCGATCTGGGCCGGCAGCAAGGGGGATCCGGTCAGCTCCGCCTGGACAGGGGGGCCGGCGGATCCCAAGAGCAGCCAGCGGGATCCCTCGGCCTCCAAGGTCAACACCAAGGGGTTGGTGTGGACGGCCTGCAGCTTCAGCCGCTCCGAGAAGGGGATCCGGTCGGCAGGCCGCAAGACTTGATAGGGGATCCCGGCAGCTTGCACGGCGCTAAGAGAGCGCAGGTAGCTGTCCGAGGCGGCATTGACGCCGCCCCCGTCCCAGAACTGCCCGATGGAGAAAGCTGAAAGCAGGATCTCCCAGCCCCCATTGGCCGAGCCGGCAGAGGTCATGGCCACCGCCCCCTCCAGACGGCGCAGGCCCTGCTGCCGCAAAAAGGGCAACACGGTGCGCTCGGCCAGGCGGGGATCGCCGCTGTTGAGCAAGAGGTGGCGTCCTTCGGCTTGGATGGCCAGGACGGGGAGGCGGCCACTGGCCAAAGCGGTGATCTCGACCGGCGGCCCCGGCCACAGCCTTGGCCCCAAGAGGATGGCGGCCATTATCAGAGCAGTGCCCTGCCAGCGCAAAGCCCGCCGCCAGCGGGGCCAAAAGGTCAAAGCCACCAGCGCCCCGTAGAGAAGTAGACACTGGAGCAGCGAGACCCTGCCGGTGTAGTAGGAGCTCAGGGGCCAGCTGGCCATCCAGCCCACCCAGTTGATCAAAGGCGTGATCAAAAACGTCAAGGGCCGGGCCAGCAGGGATCCCAGCCCCGGCCAGAGCAAGGCCACAAAAGCCACCCCAAACCCCGCCACCAGCAGGGGCACCAAGAGAAGCAGCAGCAGCGGGTTGGCCAGCAGCGAGTAGGTGGGGATGCGGCCAAAGATGGCCACCTGCAGCGGCAGCGTCCAGATCTGGGCGGCCAGCGGAACGGCCAGAGCCGTGGCCACCGCCGGCGGCAAAAAGTCCAGCCGGGATCCAATCGGCCCTGCCCCCACCAGCAGGCCCAGGGTGGCGGCAAAGCTGAGCTGAAACCCCAGATCGGTAATCCACAGCGGCTGGTAGATCAACAGCAAAACCGCCGCCACCAGCAGCGTCCCCAGGGGGTTAAGCCTAACTTTTCCTTCCAGTCTTGGCTCCGTCAACACCAGCATGGCCGCTGCCCCCATCACCGCCGCCCGCAGCACCGAAGGGGTAAAGCCCGTCAAGGCCAGGTAAATCCCCAAGACCGCCAGGAGGATCCCCTGCTGCAGGCGTACCGCCAGCCGCCGCGTTAGGACAAACACCACCCCCACCAGCAGCGACACGTGAAACCCAGAGGCCGCTAGCGCATGGGCCAGGCCAACTTCTCGAAAGGCATCCTGCAAATCAAAATCCAACTGGGCAGCCCGGGATCCCAGCACCAAGGAAGCCAAGAGGTTCCCCTGCCGCTCCCCCAGCCCGGCAATGAACGCCTCCCGCACCCGCCGCCGCAGCACCCAACCTCCCCAGCCCCTTCCCCCCGGCTGGGGGATCACCTCGCGGGCGATGAAGCCGGCAAAAGCCCCCTGCCGCTGCAGATAGGCCTGAAAGTCAAAGCTGCCCGGGTTTAAGGCGGGACTGGGAAGGTAGAGGGATCCCGTCAGGCGCACCCGCTGGTTGGGATGGAGATCCTGGCTTGGGAGAGCCTCAGGGCTGGCAGTGACGTAGAGCTTGCCGCTTACCTGGCGGGCCGTTTGGTTGGCCTCCAGCACCTGCTCCGCCTCCAGCCAAAATTGCCGCCGCTCGCTGCGGGTGGGGCGGGGCTCCGAAAGAACGGTGCCCACCAGGCTCATCTGCCGCTGCGGGGCCAGAAGGCTGATATCCGTCGGGCCGGGAACCGGCTGCCGCCAGCCCAGGTAGGCCCAGGCCAGACACCCCACCAGCCCCATCGCCAGCCAGGTGCGGGCCAAGCGCGGTCGTCGCCGGTACAGCAGCGATCCCGCCAATCCCAAAGCCAGCGGGATCCCCCAGCCCCAGCCGCTCGCCGCCGGCCAGGCCCGCAGCAACAGGCCCAGGATCCAGCCCAGCCCCAGCAGATAGGTTCTCTCCATCCCTCTTCAGCGCTTTTGCCCCCACTGTACTCTCGCGCTCAGGCGGGATCCATGGCGTTGTCTTAACCTTGACCGGTTGCCGACCCCGCAAGACAGAGGCAAACTGCATCCGGCCTAGGGCTGGCGCTCGCCACCAGCCGCATGCTCCCGCCAGATGGGCAACGCACCCTCCAGATCCTTCCTCTTGCAAGTTTAAGAATTGGGAAAGATGGCCCACTGGCTCTTGACGGCGATATCCTAGGGTTTAAGCTACCGAGAGGCGAGGCGGATCGGCCCGCCTCTGGTCAAAGGAGTGAGCGTCTAGCTCAAGGGATCCGCCGCTCTTAAGGAAGCTTAAGCGTTTCTAAAAATGCTCAAAAGGGGCGGACAGAACGTTAGGGATCCCAGAGAATCTTGGCAGGGTCGTTAGGGTGATAGTGGGCTTTGCGAGGTGGGGAAACCGCACATGGACAGCGCTTTGCTGCAAGCAGCTCGCCAGATCTATCAATACCATTTGCAGTATCGACCGGAGGTGCTGGAGCAGCCGCCGCGGGGCGTGGTCATCCATCGCCGTACCCTGCGAGGGGATCTGATCTTTTCTGAGTTTCCCATCCTGCTGCCCCAAGAAACTTTCATTCCGCTGCAGCAGTTGGAGCCGCTCCGCTGAGGCCCTTCTGCCCAAGCCGAGCCTAGGCGCCTACGATAGCAGAGCAAGCCTCTTTTTCTCCCTGTGGACGGCTGCGATGGTGGACTTCCTTGCCAGCACCTGGGAGCTGCGCCTGTTGGTCTGGGTGCTGGTGTTGGTGCTGGGGGCCTGTGTGGGCAGCTTTCTCAATGTGGTGGTCTATCGCCTGCCGCAAGGTCTTTCTCTGCTCCATCCCGGCTCCCATTGTCCCCACTGCAAGACGCCCCTGGGCCCGATGGAGAACATCCCCATTCTGGGCTGGTTCCTGCTGCGGGGCCGCTGCCGCCACTGCGGGGCGCAGATTAGCTGGCGCTACCCTGCCGTTGAAGCCTTGACCATGGGGCTGTTCGGCCTCAGCATCGCCATCTTGGGATTTTCTCCCCGCGGGCTCCTCACCTGTGTCTTGTTGGGCTGGCTGCTGGCGCTGGCCCTGGTTGACCTGGATACGTTTTGGCTGCCGGAGTCGCTCACCCGCTCCGGCCTGCTGGCGGGGCTGCTGGCCCGCCTGGCGCTGCCCTGGCTGGAAGGGTCGGGATCCCTGGCCGCCATGGGCTGGTCACTGGTGGCCGGGATCGCGGGCGCCGTGCTGGGCATCTGGCTGTTGGAAGGCATTGGCTTTGTCGCCCGTTGGGTTTTGCGGCGGGAGGCCATGGGCGGAGGAGATGGTAAGCTGCTGGCCCTGATCGGCATGTGGCTGGGCTGGCAAGGGGTGTTGGTGGCCCTCATCTTGGGCTCTGGGCTTGGTTTGCTGGGCAGCCTGCTGGCCATGGCCGGGGGAAGGGCCCGCCTGGGCAAACCCATCCCCTTCGGCCCCTACTTGGCTCTAGGCGGCGCCGTGGCCGCCTTGGCGGGATCCCCCCTAATCGAGGCCTACCTACGCTGGTCGGGGTTGCTGGGGTAGAACTCCCTCACCCCTCTTCCAGTGGCAACGGCAACGATCGGCAGGGATCCCTTTTGGCCTCTACTCCACCCCCTCGATCCGGTCTTCCACTTCTTGGTACAGCTCCTGCAGGCGCTCGATGTTGGCCTGGGAAGTCTGCCAGTAGCCACGCCCGTGCACCTCCAGCAGGGTGCCGACGATGCGCCGGAAGGAGTGGGGGTTGAGGTTCATCAGGCGCTGCCGCATCGCCTCGTCCTTGATGAAGGTCTCGTTGGTTTCCTCGTAGATCCAGTTGTCCACCGCTCCCGCCGTGGCCGACCAGCCGGAGGTATTCACCAGCCGCTTGGCGATCTCCCGCACCCCTTCGTAGCCGTGCTTGAGCATGCCCTCGTACCACTTGGGGTTGAGCAGCTTGGTGCGAGCATCGAGGCGGATCGTCTCGCTCAGGGTGCGGATCTGGGCGCTGGGCGTGGTGGTATCCGCCATGTAGGCCGAGGGGGCCTTGCCGTCCGGGCGCAGGCTCTGCACCAGCTTGGTGGGATCCGCATCGAAGTAGTGGCTGACATCCGTCAGGCTGATCTCCGACGAATCCAGATTCTGGAAGGTCACGTCCACCGTCTTCAGGCTGGCCTCAAACAGCTGCCGCATCTGCTGGTTGGGCAGATTGGATCCGAAGGCAAAGGACTTACGCGAGAGGTACATCTCCCGCAGCTCGCTCTCGTCCTCCCAGGAGCTGTTTTCCACCGCCAGGTTGATGTTGGCCGAGTAGGAGCCAGAAGCGTTGGAAAAGACCCGCGTTGCCGCCTGCTCCAGCGTCAGCCCCAGCTCCTTGGCCTGCTGCAGAGCGTGCTTGCGCACATAGTTCAGCTCCAGCGGCTCATCGGCCAGGGCCGCCAGCTTTACCGCCCGGTCGAGGAGGGCCATTTGGTTGACAAAGAGATCCCGGAACACGCCGGAGCAGTTGACCACCACGTCAATGCGGGGCCGCCCCAGCTCCTCCAAGGGGATCAGCTCCACCTTGTTCACCCGCCCCAGGGCATCCGGCTGGGGACGCACCCCCAGCAAACACAGCACCTGCGCCAGCGACTCGCCGTAGGTCTTGATGTTGTCCGTGCCCCAGAGCACCACCGAGATGGTTTCCGGGTACCTGCCGCCGTTGGCGCTCAGCTCGCGGGCCAGCAGCCGCTCCACCACCATCTCCGCCGACTTAATGGCCGCTGCCGTGGGGATAGACTGGGGATCCAAGGCGTGGATGTTGCGCCCCGTCGGCAACACAGCGGGGTTGCGGATGGGATCCCCGCCCGGCCCCGGCAGGATGTACTCCCCTTCCAAAGCGCGAAGCAGGGATCCCAGCTCATAATCGGCCGTGATTTGCTTGAGGCACTCTTCCAAAAACTCAAACAAAGGCTTGAGCAGCTCCGCCTCCACCTGCGGATAGCCCGCCTCCTTGAGGGCCACCAGCCAGGGCGCCTGCCGCCCCATGTTGAAGAAATTGAGCTTGGCCACCCGCGAGACCCGCCCCTGGGCGTCGGTTTGCTCCTGCACGAGCGCGGCCACTGCCTTATGGCAGGCCTTGTTGATGCGATCCAGCAGCTCTGTATCCGCCAGGTGCCCCCGATCCCGGTTGCGGTAGATTTCGTCGATATCCCGACCCAGGCTCTGGGCAATGATGCGGGGTAGGCCGAGGATCCCTTCTTCCGGGCGGTCGATGCTGGCGATGCTCACCAGGGTAGCGATGGCCTCCTCCGCCGTGGGGGGCGCCCCGATCACATGCAGGCCACAGGGCAACAGCCGCGACT
Source organism: Synechococcus sp. JA-3-3Ab (assembly GCF_000013205.1). Lineage (NCBI taxonomy): Bacteria > Bacillati > Cyanobacteriota > Cyanophyceae > Synechococcales > Synechococcaceae > Synechococcus > Synechococcus sp. JA-3-3Ab. The sequence continues at coordinate 1,332,463 of NC_007775.1, forward strand.
CGATCTCCATCAGCTTGGCGTAGAGCTTGCCCACCACCGTGTCCCGCTCTTCCAGGGTGAGCTGGGCCGCATCCACCTGGGGCAGCTCCACATCCTTGTCCAGGTTGACCAGGCGCGCCTTGTCGCAGATGGCATTGACAATCTGAATGCCGCGTCCTCCTTCCCGCAGGCTTTGGTAAGAGCCGATCAACTCCCGCAGCTCCTGCAGCCCCTTGTAGAGGCCGGCGTTTTCTGCCGGCGGCGTCAGGTAGCTGATGGTGCAAGCATAGCCGCGCCGCTTGGCGATGGTGGCCTCGCTGGGGTTGTTGGCGGCGTAGTAGTACAAGTTGGGCAGGGATCCGATCAAATTGTCCGGGTAGCACTCGCCCGACATGCCGATCTGCTTGCCCGGCATGAACTCCAAAGAGCCATGGGTGCCAAAGTGGATGACCACGTCGGCCTTCCAAACCTTTTCCAGGTAGGTGTAGTAGGCGGCAAAGCCGTGGTGGGGGCTGGCCGATCTCGAAAAGAGCAGACGCATGGGATCCCCTTCGTAGCCAAAGGTGGGCTGCACCCCGATGAACAGGTTGCCAAAGTGTTTGCCGTAAATCAGCAGATTTTGCCCATCGGTATTCAGGTGCCCCGGCGCCGGCCCCCAGTATTTCTCAATGGCTTTGACATAGGGCGTCAGGGCCTCATATTCCCGCACCGACAGCTTGGCCGCCACGTTCAGCTCCGGGCTGGCGTACTGGGCCTGGGGATCGTGGAGGATGGACTCCATCAGCTCCTGCGGCGTTTTGGGCAGCTCTGGCCCCAGGTCATAGCCGTTGTGGGCCAGCGCCTGCATCACCCGGTGGATGGAGGCAAACACATCCAGGTAGGCCGCTGTCCCCACATTGCCCTTGTCCGGCGGAAAGCTGAAAACGGTGATGGCGATCTTCTTCTCCAGCTTGGGCTTGCGCCGCAGATTGGCCCACTTGATGGCCCGCGCCGCAATCAACTCAATCCGATCCTGCAGGGCATGGGCCTTGCCGGTGACGGCGTCCCGCCCTGAGAGGATGATGGGATCGATGGCCCCATCCAGTTCGGGAATGGCAATTTGCAGCGCCACCTGCACCGGGTGCAGCCCCAGGTCGCTATTGGCCCATTCCTCTGTCGATTGAAACACCAAGGGCAGTGCCACCATGTAGGGACGATTGAGCCGTTGCAGCGCCTCCACGGCTTTGGGGTGATCCTGCCGCGCCGGCCCGCCCACCAGGGCAAACCCGGTTAGCGACACCACCACATCCACAATTGGCGCCGTCTTCTGCTCGTTCCAGAAAAACTCGTTCACCGGCTTGGAAAAGTCCAAGCCGCCGGCAAACACTGGCACCACCCGCGCCCCGCGCGACTCCAGCTCCTGCACCATGGCCACGTAGTGGGCATCGTCCCCCGTCACCAGGTGGGTGCGCTGCAGCACCAGACCCACGCAGGGGGCCAAGGGATCCTTCACCTCCTCTGGCAGATCCTCGCGGGCGTTGTACCAATCCCAATACTCCGCCAGGCTGGCAAACATCTGCGGCGCCAGCGGGTGCCAAATGCCCATTTCCAGATAGGTGACCGGCTCGGCAAACTTGACCTGATCCCGCATCCCCGGCAGGTAGCGATCCGCCAGCATCAGCAAAAAGTTCTCCAGGTTCTCGCGGGATCCGCCCAGCCAGTACTGGAAGCTAAGCATGAAGTTGCGAGCATCCTGGGCCTTGTCAAAGGGCAGGTACTTCAGCACCTTGGGCAGCGTCTGCAACAGCTTCAGCATCCCCTCCTGGAAGTTGGATCCCTGCTGGCGCTTGCGCATGAACTGGGCAATGGCGCTCTTGGACTGGCCCAGTTGCGCCATAGAAAAGGATCCCAGCTTATTCAGGCGCATCACCTCCGGCATGGAGGGGAACACCACCACCGCATCCAACCGCTCCCGCAGGGGTTCTACCGCCTGCACCACCTTCTGGGCGATGTCCTCAATAAAGATCAGGGAGCCAATAAAAACATTGGCCGTCTCCAGATCCCGCCGGAAAGCCTCATACCCCGAGGGATCCCGCAGCTCCTCCACCAAGTAGCCAGACAGCTCCACCGCCAGCTTGGGGTTGCGGGCGTTGATGCGCTGCACCGCTGCTGTCAGAGCACTCTGATACTGCGGCTCCAACACCACGTACACCACCTTCATCAGTCGGCGCCCCCCTAGCTCGTCAGGGGCCACGTGGCGGGTGATGGGCTTAACCAGAGTAAACATGCGGTCGCTCTCCCTTGTGCAATGCAAAAAAGCAAGTGGGCCGGGAATGGGCATTCTTCCCTAGCACCTGTTTCCCGTTCTACCAGAGAACCGGATCCCTGCCGGGGGCATGACGCCAGTCTCGTAACAATTCGCAATAATTGCAAAGGGGGCTCTTCTCTTGAGGAGATCTCAAGGATCCAGACCTGGAAGGGCCCAGAGCGGCTCTCCTACACAAAAGGATAGTTTGGTAGCCCCGCACTTGAGTGCGGGGCGGAAAAGCCCGCTAGCCACTTTAGTGGCTTACCCATGATGGGGGGTCGTTGATATAGTTTCATAGCTCAAACAACCTCTTCCTGACTTCTCCCACCAACACCTTTTTCCTTCTCTTTGGCCAAAAAATGAGATGAACAACCGCTAGCCCCACACCATGGTTGTAGTGATTGTACCGTTGACTTTCCTCTCGCACTATCGCTTGCCCATGTCAGACTGCGGTTGCCATGCCGCTTGCCAACAATGATGGAGTGCGGCTGTCAGCAGGTTCGAGTCAGGAACAGGGAGCTAGTCCCCCTATTAGAGTACTTGTGTCAACAGTCTAATAAGGTGTACAACTGTGCCCTGTACTATGCGAGACAAGTCTATTTCAAAACGAAGCGATGGGCAAGCTATGGTGCGCTTTGCGCTGAGATGGGGAGAACCCAAAGCAAGCACTTCATCGCAATGTATGTCTCCGCCGCACAACAGACGTGTAAGTCTGTAGCTGGAGTGGGTCTATGCCAAGCCTGCCCAGCCCAAATCGCTGGATCCGAGAAAAGCTCTAGCAATTGACCACGGAGTCAACAACTGGCTTACGTGCGTTAGCAACTTAGGACATAGCTTCATCATTGATGGCCGCAAAGTCAAGTCCTTTAACCAGGGGTACAACAAGGAGCTGGCTAGGCTCAAGACTCACAAGCTGCAGGGGTTTTGGTTGCAGCAGCTTGACCGAACTACGGAAACCGGCGGATGCGGGATGCAATCCACAAAGCTGCGCGCAAGGTCATTGACTTCTGTTTGCACCACTCAATTGGGAGAATCCTCTTCGGTTGGAACAAAGAACAAAAACAAGAATGCGGTTTTAACCAAAACTTTGTTTTCATCCCAACAGGTCGGTTAAAGGAGCGTATTGCGCAATTATGTCAGCATTATGGCATGGAGTTTATTGAGGTAGAGGAGGCGTAAAGATCGCAGGCAAGCTTCCTAGATGGAGATGAGCTACCTAATTATGGTGAAAAACCCGACGGGTGGAGACCTTCTGGAAAGCGTGTCAAGCGGGGCCTGTACCAAACGGCAGAGGGGTGGTTGGTCAACGCTGATGCGAATGCTGCCGCCAACCTGTGCTTAAGAAAGTCAGCAGAACCTTGGGGCTTTGCCTTCAGGAACTGTCTAGAGGCGCTTTGACAACGCCGTTACGGGTTCTTTTGTGGACTGCGTAAGAATCCCCTGGGTGGGAGTGTCAAGACAAAAGGGATCCCTGCCAAGCCGCCTTATTCCAAGCAAGTTCTGGGCGAGATCAAGGCACCTACAAAAAAGGATGAGACCCATACCGCTACGCCATCCATCTCCAAAGCGGTTTCGAGCCCAGCCAGCTAGCTGAGCTTTTGAATGGGCGCGATGCGGGGATCCAAGATTTTCTGCTGGCCGATGGCGGGAAACCTCACCGCCAGGGTGATCCGTTCGCCGCTGCCGAACACGTGGGTAATTTGCCCCTGTCCGAATTGGGGATGTTGCAGGCGATCCCCAACGGCCCACTGGGAGGAACGGCCTTGGCGGCGAGCAGCCTTTGCTTTGGGCGTGGCCGCAGCCGTGTTGTCGGCGGAGAACGAAAGCCCCCTGCCTTTTTCCCATTGGATCAGCTCTTGGGGCAGCTCACTCAAAAATAGGGAAGGGATGGCGGGCTCGCGGTTGCCGTAGAGCCGCCGCTCGCTGGCGTGGCAGACAAACAATTGCTCGCGGGCGCGGGTGATGCCCACGTAGCAGAGGCGCCGTTCTTCTTCCAGCGCGGCAGGATCCTCCAAAGCGCGAAAATTGGGAAACAGGCCTTGTTCCAACCCCACCAAAAACACCACCGGGAACTCCAGCCCTTTGGAAGCATGCAACGTCATTAGCGAAACTTTCTCAGCTCCCTCCTGAAGGGTGTCCAAATCGGAAGCTAAAGACACATTGCTCAAGAAAGCCTCGAGGCTGGGATCCTCCTGTTCTTCTTCAAATTGGCGGGCGGCATTGTAGAGTTCCATCACGTTGGCGATCCTTTCCTCGGCCTCTTCTGTGCCCTGGGCCTTGAGATCTTCCAGATAGCCGCAATCCCGCAGCAGCCCCTCCAGAAGGGCGGCAGCCGAAACCTGGGCCATCTGTCTGTGCCAATGCTGGATAAGCTGGGCAAACTGGAGAACCGGCTTGGCCGAACGCCCCAGCAGGTTGGTAACAGAGGCCTCGTCGCTGAGGATAGTCCACAGGGGCACATTTAAGGCAGCCGCCGCTTCGCTTAGCTTGTCCAGAGTGGACTTGCCGATGCCCCGCCGCGGCACATTGATAATGCGCAACAGGCTAAAAGAATCGGCAGGGTTGAGCACAACCCGCAAATAGGCCAGCACATCCTTAATCTCTTTGCGATCGTAAAATCGCAGCCCCCCCACCACCGTGTAAGGGATCCCCCACCGCAGCAAAACCTCTTCAAAAGGGCGAGATTGGGCATTGGTGCGGTAGAGAATGGCAAAATCTCCCCAGGAAGAGTTGGGATTTTGGCTGTGTAATCGCCGGATGGTATTGACCACAAACTCGGCCTCGGCCATTTCGTCCTCCGCCTGGTAGCAAACGATGGGATGGCCGGGGGGGCGAGTTGGCCGGAGAATTTTATCGATGCGCTCGGTGTTTTTCTCAATCAGGACGTTAGCCGCCTGCAAAATCGTGGCGGTGGAGCGATAGTTTTCTTCCAATTTGATCAGGGTGCGGGTATCGTCGTCCGGCAGGCCATCGCCAAAGGTCTCTTGAAACTCCAGCAAAATGGTGAAATCGGCCCCCCGAAAGCGATAGATGCTTTGATCTGCATCGCCCACCACAAAGAGGGAGCGATTGGTCCAGTCCCACTCGGAGCGGCGGGTCTCGCCGTTGGTGGCCAGGAGCCGGATCAGCTCGTACTGGGTGCGGTTGGTATCTTGGTATTCGTCCACCAAGATGTGCCGAAAGCGCTGGTGCCAGTAGGCCAAAACCTGCTCATTTTGGCGGAAAAGTTGCACCGGGATCCAAATTAAGTTGTCGAAATCGAGGGCATTATTGGCCGCCAGTTGATCTTCGTAGAGCTCGTAAACCTGAGCCAGGATGCGACCTCGGAAATTGGGCTGGTGGCGCTCCAGATCGGCAGGGGTCCAACCTTGATTTTTGGCATTGCTAATGGCATAGCGCACCGATCTTGGATCGAACTTGCGCTCATCTAAGTTGAGTTGCTTAGTTACAATCTCTTTAACCAGGGATTGGGCGTCCGATTCATCGAAAATCGAGAAGTTGCGAGTCCACTTTCGTCCCTTGGGATCCTGATATTTTTCGATCTCCAGGCGCAGGATCTGGGCAAATAAGCTGTGGAACGTGCCAATCCAAAGAGGCTTAATCCAGCGGTGGTAAACAGCAGATTTTAGTCGCGTTGCCTGGGCCGGCTCCAATTCCTCTAAGGGGATCCCAAATTGTTCTTGAGCTTCTTGTTCGGCAAAGAGCTGCTCAATGCGCTCTTTCATCTCACGGGCGGCCTTGTTGGTAAAGGTCACGGCCAAAATCTCCTCCGGATCCACCCGGTAGTGGCGGATGAGGTGGGCGATGCGATAGGCGAGGGTGCGCGTCTTGCCGGAACCTGCCCCCGCCACCACCAGCAAAGGGCCACAAAAATGGTGCACCGCTTGCCGTTGAGCAGGGTTGAGGGCATCCAACAAACAGGCGTGAGTCATAGTCGGCAAAGCAGAAACTGCTTTCCATTATGGGCGCCAACCCAATGGGGATGAGAAGCCCAGAGGGCATTTTGGAGCACCAAAGATGAAGATCGGTTAAGATTTGGCCGGCCCGCTCCAGAGCTCCCCGCCATGAACCGAGTGCTGTCCTGCTGCTGTGCCCCGGCTAACCGCTGCTGGCTTTGCGTTCAAAAGAGACTTGTGGCTTTGGGGTTTGCCACCCTTGCCCTGCTTTCTCAAGGTGCGTTCGATCCCGTTCAAGCCGGCAACTGCCCCAGCAACGGCAACCCCAAAACATCTCTTGACCTCAAGGTGGAAAGCGTTTCTGGGGATCGGCTTGACCTAAGTCGGTATGAGGGCATTCAAGCGTTGATCTTGACCAACAGCCAAACCCGCTCGCAATCGGAAGCCCTCTCCAAAAGTTTGGCCCTGGAGTTTGGGCAAAACCCTCGGCTGCGCCAGATCGTGCTGGTGGATGGTAGGGGGCTGCTGTTGGTGCGAAATTTGGTTTTGCAGGTTATTCGCGAGAGCGTGCCCACAGATCCGCGCTTGGTTTCTCCCTTTGTCCATGTCTCTGTCGATTTCGAGGGATCCACCATCCAGAAGCTGCAGGAGGTGGCCGCCGAAGCCTTGCCGGGGATCGATTTTCGCCGCCAGGCCGCCTTGCTGCTTTTGGACGAGCAAGGCACCCTCTTGAGCGGGTTCGCCAACCTGGACCAGTCCAACCTCAGCATTCGTCAGTGCATTCGCACGCACATTTGATTGCCTTGGATCCCGCTTTTTTCGCTGCTTCCTCCCCAACCGCTAAACTGGTTCTAGCGAAGTCATGTGCCAACTTAAGAGCAAGCCCGTCAAGGGGCTTGGTGCCGGGATCCCATGCGTCGCCAGCTCAAGATCTTAAACCAAATCCTCGACTACAAGCTGGCCGATTTGCGGCTGTTTGGCCGCGCCGAGCTGAAGGGTCAGGTGCTGAATGTGTTGCTGGAACGGCTGCCCGGCGATGTGGTGGATACCCTGCAGGTGATGGAGGTGGTGCGCAGTGCGGTGGAAGCCTCTCTGCTGCAAGGGTTGCGCAAGGTCAACGTTTACCTTTGGTGCCGCGGACAAACTGAAGAAGCGCCGGAGTGGAGCGAAAGCTTTGCTGTAGAGCCATTGGTCTTGGCCCACCCCAAGGAGCTCCGAAGCCTTGCTTTCAACTATCGACAAGACTATCCCGGCATGCGAGTGCTGTTTTTCTGCCTGGGCCTTTGCCTGACCGGCTTCTACCTGGTGGGGAGCGGGGGGCGGACGGGTTGGATCGATTGGCTCCCCGTAGGACTGGCCTTCGCCTTGGGGGTGATCTTCCCCTGGCTCAAACGCTCCCTCAACCAATGGGCGCACCCCCTGTTTCTCCGCTTTGGCCTGGGGCTGGGGTTGGTCTTGCTGGGCCTGGCGGTGGCGCTGATCTGGCGTCAAGGTTGGAGCGTGGCCCGCGGGATCCTCGCCCTGCTCGCCTTTCTCTTGCTGGGTTTGGGATCCTGAGATCTCTCACTCGGCCGTGGTGCCGCTGAAAACGGGCAGGGCCGGCCCGGTCATCCACACGTGTTGGGTATCGGGATCCCAGCGAATCTCCAGATTGCCTCCCGGCAGCTCCACCGTGGCTTGCGGCTCGGCCCGCTCTTCCAAAACGGCGGCCACCAAGGCGGCACAGGCGCCTGTCCCACAGGCCAGCGTCACCCCTGCCCCCCGCTCCCAAACCCGCAGCCGCAGGTAATTTGGGCCGAGCACCTGGGCAAATTCGGTGTTGGTGCGCTCGGGAAAAGCCGGGTGATGCTCAAACAGGGGGCCCACCCTTTCCAAGTCCAGCTCTTCCAGGGATCCCCCTTCTTCCAAAAAGACCACACAGTGGGGGTTGCCCATGCTCACCGCCGTCACCGCCCACTCCCGCCCGCCTACCTGCAGGGGCTGCCGCACCACCTTTTCCTCTGGTTTGGCCAGCGTGGTGGGGATCTGCCCGGCCAAGAGGCGAGGGATCCCCATGTCCACTGTTACCAAGCCATCGGGCCGCACCTGCGGCACGATCCGCCCCGCCAAGGTGTGGATCTGGTAGGCGCCGTCCTGGCCAGGGATCCCCAGATCCTGCAAAAAGCGGGCCAAACAGCGGATGCCGTTGCCGCACATCTCCGCCTCCGAGCCGTCGCTGTTGAACAGGCGCATGCTGAAGTCGGCCCCCTCCTGCCCCGGCAGCAGAAAGATAACCCCATCGGCCCCCACGCCAAAGCGGCGGTTGCAGAGGGCAACGGCTTCCTCAGGCGTCAGACAGGGCTGCGGCTGGTGGCGGTTGTCCACCAAGATAAAGTCGTTCCCCAGCCCCTGGTATTTGTGGAAGGAGAGACGGGAGGGCAACCGAACAGGCATGCAGCGGAACCGCACAACAACCGGCTTCAATCCTCGTGCATCTCGTAGGGATCCTGCAAGTTTTTGGAAGGGGGGCCAAAGGCGGTGTAGATGGCAAAGGCGGTGATGCAGATGGTTATTGCCGCAATGGCCACAACCAGCGAAAGGGTGGATTCCATGGTTAGCTCTTCAGTTCTGAGAGAATCTCCCTACATATTACACAAGTTTACAATTCATTGCCGGCGGCAAAGGGGAGTGACCAGATTCTGTTAGCGTGATTTTAAAAGGAGGTTGTCTGGCTGGGATCTGCCGCCGTGCTGACCTCCAAGTTGGCAAACCTGTCCTCTCTTTGACCTATCGCGAGAACCTATGGCGATTCGTACCAAACTGGGCGATCTGCTGCGTCCTCTCAACTCGGAATACGGCAAGGTGGCCCCTGGCTGGGGCACCACGCCTTTGATGGCGGTCTTTATGGTGCTGTTCGGCATCTTCTTGCTGATCATCCTGCAGATCTACAACAAGTCGCTGCTCCTGGAAGACATCAACGTCTCCTGGGAGAGCCTCAGCTTCTAGGGCTCCTGGCTGCCGCGGGCTGTCTAGGTGGTGTACTCGGCGTTGATGCGCACGTAGTCGTAGCTGAGGTCACAGCCCCAGGCAACGCCCTGGCCAGATCCCTGGTGGAGGTCTACCGTAAAGGTTACGGGATCCCCTCTCTTTAGGTACTCAGAGGCCGCCTGGCGATCAAAAGCCAGAGGCATTCCCCCCTGCAGCAGCAGAAAATCCCCCAGGCGAACCTCCAAGCGACGGCTGTCAAAGGGGATCCCAGCCCGTCCGGCGGCGGCGGCCACCCGGCCCCAGTTGGGATCGTTGCCAAAAACTGCCGCCTTCACCAGGGGAGAGCTGGCAATGACACGGGCTATCTGCCGAGCTGACCTGTCGTCGGGGGCGCCCTGCACCCGGATCTGCAACAACTTGGTGGCTCCCTCGCCGTCGCGGGCGATGGCCTTAGCCAGGTGAATGCAAACCTGGACAACCATCTCGGCGAGGGCTTGGGCAGCTCTCGTGCCAGCTTGCAGGGTGGGAATCCCACTTTGGCCGTTGGCCAGAGCCAGCACCATGTCGTTGGTGCTGGTATCCCCGTCCACGGTGATTTGGTTAAAGCTGAGGTCAACCGCCTCTTTGAGGATCTGCTGCCAGAGGGGAGGATCCACGGCTGCATCGCAGGTTAGGAAAGCTAACATCGTCGCCAAGTTGGGGTGGATCATACCGGATCCCTTGGCGATGCCTCCCAGCCTGACGGTGTAGCCGTCGATCTCGGCCTCCAGGGCTGTACTCTTGGTCACCAGGTCGGTGGTGAGGATGGCGCGGGCGGCGCTCTCTCCTCCTGTCGGCGAGAGGCTGTCGATCAGGCGGGGCAGGGCCGCCTCGATTTTGGCCATTTCCAATTGCCGCCCGATCACCCCTGTCGAGGCAGTGAGCACCTGTTGGGCCGGGATCCCCAGCCGTTCTCCTACCCAGAGGGCCAGTTGGGCGTTGTTGCGCTCCCCCTCTTCTCCTGTACAGGCGTTGGCTTGGCCGGCATTGCAGAGAATGGCCCGCACCGGCTGCCCTTGGGCGAGGATCCCTTGGTTGTAGGTAACACAGGCGGCCTTGACCTGGTTGCTGGTGAAAACGCCAGCCCCCACCGCCTCGCAGTCGGAAACAATTAGGGCGAGATCGGCAGCGCCGGAGGGCTTGAGGCCAGCAGCCACGCCAGCAGCGCGGAACCCTCGCGGGGCGGTAACGGCGCCTGCAACCCGTTTAAATTGGGATCCCATAGATTCTGGGGCCAGGGGGTGATCGGCACTATCATACCGGCTTGGCGCTCAGATCGGGGTTGAGGGCCAGGGTTGGCAACTGGCAAGTTTTGCCCGAGAAACTCTCTGGAAACCAGGTCGGGGGGTGTAGCTGTGCCTACCGCAGCAGAGGCGACAGATAGTGTTGTTTTAATGGTAATGTGCGCCCTTCTCTTTCTGGATTGGGAAGGGATCCCTTTGCCCTCTGCTCTAGGAACCGCGAGCCATGCCCGCCCCTGTCATTACCCTTAACCATGTCAGCAAGGTCTATGCCAATGGCACGGTGGCTTTGCAAGACATGAACATGGCCATCCAGGAGGGGCAGTTCGTCAGCTTGGTGGGGCCCTCTGGCTGTGGGAAAAGCACGGTGCTGCGGCTGATCGCAGGGTTAGGTGACCTAACCACCGGCTCTATCGAGTGGGGGCAAAACACCTCCCAAGGGAAGCCCAAATTGGCCTTTGTGTTTCAGGAGCCAGCCCTCATGCCCTGGGCAACGGTGATGGACAATGTGCGCCTGCCCCTGAAGTTGGCCGGTGAGCCTCGGCCAAAAGCCGATCGAGAGGTTTTGGAAGCCCTCCACCTGGTGGGCTTGCGGGGGTTTGAGCGCCATTTTCCCCGCGAGCTGTCCGGCGGTATGCGCATGCGGGCTTCCATTGCCCGCGCCTTGGTAACCAAGCCGCAGGTGTTGCTGATGGACGAGCCTTTTGGTGCTTTGGATGAGATCACCCGCAGCAAGCTGAACGGCGAACTGCTGGAGTTGTGGCAGGAGAAGCGCTGGACGGTGATTTTTGTTACCCACAACATTTACGAGGCCGTCTATCTGTCCAACCGCGTGGTGGTGATGGCAGCCCGCCCAGGGCGGGTGGTGGCGGATATCCCCATTGAGGCGCCCTACCCCCGCTCGGAAGAGTTTCGCACCTCGCCCCTTTACAACGACTATTGCCGGGAGGTCGCGACCCGTTTGCGGGAGGCCATGCACGACACGGAGCGGGATCCCTGCCTGCGCCCCCTCTCCGCCGGACGGCTGGGCTGACGGGATCCCTGCCTGCGCCCCCTCTCCGCCGGACGGCTGGGCTGACGGGATCCCCCTTTGGCAGCATTCCCGGTGTTAGAGCCCCTTGATTCCCCCTACCCTATGCTGAGTCCTTTCAGTTTCCTTCTCGATTGGCTGTCTCGCTGGCTGGGATCCCTGCTTGGCGCGCCAGAGCGCCCCTTTGGGCTCTGGCTGGATGGGGAGCTGCCTCGGCTGAGCAGCGCGGTGGAAGAACAACTCAGGCCCCAACCTACCGATGCGGCTAAGGTACCTGGCTCTGCGCCGCCGACCTCTGGGCAAGGGTTGGATCTGCGCAAGTGGTTCAACCTGGACGTGATTGCCCCTGGGATCGTCGGGATCCTTTTTCTGGTGGGCTGGGAAGTGGCCGTGCGGCTGACGGGGGTGCCTCCCTATCTATTGCCGGGGCCGATTTTGGTGGCGCAAACCCTGGTGCGGGAGTGGGGATCCCTTTTCCCTTCCCTTTTGATCACCCTACAAATTACGGTGGTGGCGTTCCTTTTGGCCACAGTCTCGGGGCTTTTGCTGGCGATTTTGTTTGCCCAGAGCAAATGGATTGAGCGCAGCCTCTTTCCCTATGCGGTGATTTTGCAAACAACACCCATCGTTTCCATCGCGCCGTTGATCATCATCTGGCTGCGCAACAACACCTTTGCTGCGATGGTGGTTTGCGCTTGGATTGTCGCCTTTTTCCCCATTATCTCCAACACCACCCTGGGATTAAACAGTGTCGATCACAACCTGCTCAACCTGTTTCAACTGTACAAGGCCAATCGCTGGCAAACCTTGATCTACTTGCGTCTGCCCAGTGCCCTGCCCTACTTCCTGGGAGGTCTGCGCATTAGCGGCGGCCTTTCTTTGATCGGGGCCGTGGTGGCGGAGTTTGTCGCCGGCACCGGTGGGCAACGGGCCGGGATCGCCTACCAAATCTTGATCTCCAGCTTTAATTTGCAGGTGCCTCGCATGTTTGCCGCCTTGGTGCTGGTTACCGGCCTAGGGATCCTGATCTTTGTGGCCTTGAGCGCTTTGTCGGACAAGATACTGGGCAGGTGGCACGAGAGCGCTGTGCGCCGCGAGAACTAATTTTTGCCATAGAGCCGGCAGAAGCGGTTTCGCAAAAGGCAAGAACTGGGAATTCCCGGCAACAAAAAGGCTCAGGTTGCAGCCCTGAGCCCATCTTGACCTGTTATTGGCAGATGCCAGGAACCAGACTCGAACTGGTGACACGAGGATTTTCAGTCCTCTGCTCTACCAACTGAGCTATCCCGGCTCTGGGACTATCATTTTAGAATGCCAAGAGGGCTTTTGGCAACAGGTGGCAACCCTCGCTTTAGCCAATTAGCTTTTCCAGGGCATCCATCTGGGGGATGCAGAGGATGTCCCGCTGCCGATCCCGGCGGATCAGCTCCTCCTGCTCCAGCTTAGACAAGACACGGGTAACCGTTTCCCGGGCCAGGCCACTCAAGCTGCTCAGCTCCCGGTGGGGCAAATTGGGAATTTCTACCCCCTTGCAACCGACCCGCCCGCGGGACTCCGCCAAGAAGAGCAGGATATCGGCGACGCGAGCGACGCTGCTGGCCTCCCGCAATTGCAGGCGACGGTTGATCTGCCGTAAACGTCGCGACAAGAGCTGGGCAAGGCGGATGGCAACCTGCGCATCGGCAGCCAAAAGGGCCAGAAAGTTCTGGGCCGACAGAGAGCAGACCTTGGTGGCTGTCAGGGCAATCACATCGCTGGAACGGGGCGCCTCGTCCAAGGCGGCCATTTCCCCGAAGATCTCCCCTGGGCCAAGAATGGTGAGGGTAACCTCCCGGCCCTCCAGATCGTGAGTGCGAATCTTGACCCAACCCTCCAGGATGAAATAGACGGCGTTGCCCCAGTCGTTCTGTAGCAGGATGGCCTGGTTAACAGGGTGGGAGCGCAGCAACATCTGGCGGGCCAGCGGCTCGAGCACCTCAGGGGAAAAGCCTTCAAACAGAAACATCAGGCGTAAATCTTCAGCCGTTACCTCGCTCACTGGGGTCTCCTCCTGCACCGCCTCGATTCTTGCCCAACTCTCTTCCCAGAGAAAAACTCTTCACCTGACCGCCGCCTGAGATCAGCAGGGGCTGCGGTCAGCCTCTAACCCGGAAACGGCAGCATGCGCTTTGCCGGTAACCTTGGTCAGTTGGAGTCGAGACCTAGATCTGCTGCAGTTGCGCTTGCCAATCTTGGCTGGTATCCAAAACCTGCAGCAAGCGCCGCTCCCCCTCGGAAAAATCCTGCCACTGCGCCTGCTGCTGGGCAAGGAGATCGGCGGTGGCATCGGCAATGTCGGCGAGGTTCAGCGGCTCACCCAGGCTCGAAGCAGGGAGCGTTCGCCGTTGCAGCCGCTCGCGGAGGACAGGTTCAGGGGCGTGGCAGTAGAGGATGCACAACGGGATCCGGCACCGTTGGGCTTGTTCAATTGCCATGCCCCGCAGCGCTTGCCGGTCAAACTTGGCGTCCAGAATCACGCTGTAACCTTCCCGGGCCAACTCCACTCCCAATTGCACCAGGCGGCGATAAGTCCTGTCGGTCATCTCGGGCGTATACACCTCTGGCCCCCCTCGCTGCCGCAGAGGGATCCCAGCCAAATGCTTGCGCACGGCGTCGGAGCGGATGTGGATGGCCCCTCGCTGTCGGGCCAGGTGGCGGGCCACCGTGCTTTTGCCCGCTCCCGACAGGCCGGCCATCAGAAACAACTGCCCCTGTTTGGGCAGCGTGTATTCCCAGGCCAGTCGGTAGTAGCGGGCGGCAGTGTGGAAGGCATTGGCTTTGGCAGCTTCCGAGGCGGCAGGATCGTCTAGCAAAAAAGAGGTGACCTTGGCCCGCACGTAGGCCTGGCGATTGAGGTAAATGGGCAAGATCTTGAGTCCTTCCCAATCGCCTGTCTCTTCCAGATAGCTGTTCAAATAGGCGTTGCCCAGATCGGGGCGATGGCGGGCATCCAGATCCATCACTGCATAGGATACGTCGTACATCGTATCCACAAAGCGGAAGGCCTCGTTGAACTCAATGCAATCAAACAGCAAGATCTGGCCTTCCCACCAACAGAGGTTGCCAAGATGCAGATCCCCGTGGCCTTCGCGGATGCGGTCTTGCTCAATTCTCTGGTAAAACAGCTCCTGTCGCTCGGCAAAAAAGCGATCCGTGTAGGCTTGGGTCTCCCGATATTGATCTGCCGTCTGAGGGCCGCCAATGTAGCGCTGGGTTTGGGCGTAATTCTCGTCGAAAGCCTGCCGCACCTGCTCTGGCCGGCCAAAGCTGCGGATGTAGTCGTTGGTCTCCGCCTGGGCGTGAAAGGCCGCCACCACCCGTCCTAGCTCCTCCATTAAGAGTGGCGTCAGCTCCCCCCGCTCGAGGAGGTTGCTAAAGAGTTGCTCTTGAGGAAACTGCCGCATTTTGAGGGTGTACTCCACGGGCTCGCCACTGCCGTCAAGCTGAAACCGGCCCTCGGCTTGCACAATGGGCAACACCTGTAGATAAAGCCCTGGCGCTCCGCGCTGGTTCAGGCGCAGCTCTTCTTGACAAAAGTAGCGTCGCCGCTCCAGGGTGGTGAAATTCAAAAAGCCAAAATCCAGAGGCTTCTTCACCTTATAGGCGTAGTTCCCTGTCAAGAAAATGTAGGAAATGTGGGTTTGGACGAGCTGAATCGGCTCCCGCACCGGATGGGGGTAAAACCCCGGATCCAACATCGCTTGGATTAGCGGCGGCAGGTGGGCATCGGCCATAAAGATGGAGACGGAAAAGTCAGGGATCCCCATTTTCCTCCAAATTGCCCTCAGCTTAGTCTCCCAAGGGCAGGGCGGCCGCTTGCGGTGAAAGACGGATAATGCTGATCCCCTGTTTAACCAAAGTATCTTGAGCAGCAGCAGAGAGGGCGTAGGGCCAGACCAGATACTTAGTGTTGATGTAGTCTCGCCCCCGCTTGGCCAGGCTCACCTGTTCAGAGAGCATGCGCACCTCCGGCCCGCGGGTGATGATGGCCTCGGCGCGGCGGATGCGCTGCATCAGTTGGCTGAACAGCTCTTGGGGCTGCTGCACGAAGACCACAATGGCCAAGTCACAGGGGTTGTAGTAGTTGCCACTGCCGCAGAGGAGCAGGGCCTCGCTGGCGAGAACAAGGGTCTCCTGGTCTCCCAGAGCCACCACCGGGTAGAGAAAGGTGCGCACGTCCTCCGGCTGCCAGTGATTGAAGGAGTAGCTGTCCACCTCTCCCCGCACCCAAGAGGAGATGGCCGGAAAAACCGCCTCGCTCAGCAGCCGATAGGCCGTCTGCGGTCGCCCTAGCCAGCAGAGGGCATTCTCGTAGAAGCTCTCGTTCTCCAACAGGTGAGGGGTGAGGGGAGCGGCCATAGACTCGGATCTGGGCAGGGCCTCCTCCAGCATGCCTAGTCGGAGATGGTTAAGGCAATTTTGCCCAAAACGGATCCCTGTTCCAGCAGCCGGTGAGCGGCAGCCGCTTCGGCCAGGGGAAAGGTGTGGCTGAGCCGGATGCGCAGTTGGCCCTGGTCGATGAGGCGGGCGCACTGCCGGAGGATCTCCGCCTGGTTTTGCCGAGCAACGATGAGGTTCTTCAGCATAGGGGTGAGCATCAGCTCAAAGCTCACTCGCAAGTTGCGGTCGCGGGCCACCCGCCAATCGGTCTCTGGAGCTGGCGCCAGCAGGGTCACGAGATCGCCGTACACGCGCACGGCAGGGAAGGTCTGCTCCAGCACTGGGCCGCCAAGGGTATCGAGAGCAAGATCCACTCCCTCCTCCTCCGTCCAATCCAGAACGGCCCGCACAAAGTCGGTCTGGCGATAGAAGATGGGCAAGCTGGCCCCCAGCAAACGGACAAACTCGGCCTTTTCCGGCGTGCTCACGGTGGTAGCCACTTGGCATCCCCGCAGACGGGCCAGTTGGACGGCCACATGGCCAACACCCCCTGCCCCGGCGTGGATGAGCACCTTTTGGCCGGCCTGCAGCCGTCCCCGGTCGTAGAGGGCTTCCCAGGCGGTGATCAGCACCAGGGGAGCGGCGGCAGCCTCGGCAAAGCTGAGGGTTCTGGGCTTGGGAGCGACGAAGCGCTCATCGACCACGATTAGCTCGGCGTAGTTCCCCGCCTCTCTGCCCAGGCCGCCGTGGCAGAAGTAAACTTCGTCCCCAACCCGAAACTGCCTGACCCCAGATCCCACGGCTTCTACAACGCCGGCGCCATCGCATCCCAAAATGGCCGGCATCTCCTCGGGGTAGAAGGTGCCTCGCCGCCGCAGCTTGGTGTCGATGGGGTTGACGCCGGCGGCCTTGAGGCGGACACGCAGCTCCCGCTCGCCGCGAATCTGCGGGTCGGGCACCTCCTGCAGTTGCAAAACCTCCGGCCCACCCGGCACGCTCATGAGGATGGCTTTCATCTTCTCAAGTGTTCAGGCTCGGTTTGCTCGACTTGCTGCCCCGCGATTGCCGCCGCGCTCCTGAGGATACACCGGCAAGGGGGTCTCTGAACAATGGTTAGTAGCATAAGCCAAGAGAACCGCTCCAGGGATCCCTTGCCCTAAACTAAGCTTCGGAGTTGTGGAGGCAAGCGGTAGCCCATGCCCGCAGGTGGTTCTGGCTCTCTCGGCGGCAAGGCACGGTCAAAAGCAACTAGAGCTGGCCTGGGATCGCGCTCCTGGCTCGGCTGGGGTAACCCAGCCTATTGGGATGCTGCTGGGCTGATGCTCCTGGGGAGCCTGCTCATCGTCTACCGCTGGCGGGGCACCCTGCTGCTGTTGATTAACCCCGCCTATGTAAACGTGGCTCTGCTGGCCGGCCTGTGCCTGCTGGGCCTGGGGATTGGCCGGTGGCGGGGGGCCAAAGTCGCGCCCTCGGAAAGCCATGTCTCCCTGTTGGGGTCGCGCCTGGGGGCGGCGCTCTTGATCCTGACGGCGCTGCTGGGGTTTTGGGTCGAGCCCCGTCCCCTCTCCAGCCAGACGGCCCTCAACCGGGGGGTATCTCCCTATTTGGGTGCCTCTCGCAGCCAGCCGCAGGCTTTTCGTCCCAAGATTGATCCACGCCAGCGCACCCTGCTGGACTGGGTGCGCACCCTGGATGTCTACCCGGATCCCTATACCTATGAAGGCCAGCCGGTGCAGGTGCAGGGGTTCGTCGTTCCTGACGAGCAACCTGACCACTTTGTCATCGCTCGCTTTTTGGTGAGTTGCTGCGCTGCCGATGCCTACCCGGTCGGCTTGCCGGTGCGCTGGCCCCGCTCGGAGGAACTGGCTCCGGACAGTTGGCTGCGTCTGGAAGGGCGGATGGCCGTGGAGCAACGGGATGGCCAGCCTCAGTTGGTGATCCTGGCCGATCAGGTGGAGCCAATACCGGTGCCGGCCAATCCCTACGCCGACGAGTAGGTTAGATGTCGGTTTCGCTGAGTTTAGCGCTCATGTAATCGAAGGGCTCGGCCACAAAGCTGTAATCCTCGTCGGAGCCGAGCAGCTCCAGGGTGCGCTGCTTCATGTTCTGGATCCCGATCACTGTCGGGGCAATCGGCACCCCCAGGGAGTTGTAGGTTTCCCGCAGACCAGCCAGGACGCGCTCGTCCAAGATGCTGGTATCAGCGGCCACCAGGGCGTAGGAAGCGTAGCGCAGGAAGTAGTCCATATCCCGCAAACAGGTGGCGTAGCGGCGGGTGGTATAGGCGTTGCCGCCCGGACGGATTAGATCCGGCACCTGGGCAAACATGGCCGCAGCAGCCGTCTTGACAATGTCCACCGAGTTGAGGTTAATCACCTGCACGGCCTGGATGCGCCGCAGACCCGAATCGTAAAAGGCCTTGAGCGCGTCCATGGCATTCCGATCCAAGTAGCGGCCGGCCAGGTCATAGGTTTTGATCAGTGTGGTTACGGCATCCCGCATATCCCCAACTCCCTTCCTGTAACTCTATGTAAAAGTAGCTTGAGATGAGAATTTTGCCGGCAACGTCCAAAGGCCAACCTTGGAAAATCGAGCCAGAGCCCAACACCGGCAGCGCTCCGAGCTCCCCGCTTGCCCCCAGAAGTTTAGCATGCGGGGGGTTCTTTCCCGCCTTCTCCTCAGCCAATGGCAGATGTTGTTACGAAAATGTAACTTTTCTGCAACGCTCTAGGGATCCGGCAGCAACACCCGCAGCGGCTTGAGCTGACCTGCTTGGCTGTGCCCCAAGCCCAAAAATTCTCCCTCTCCGCTCATGACCCGCAGGGTCTCGGCAGTGGCCTGAGCCGGATCCAGAGGAATGGCCTGACCTTGTCGCCAGCGCTGCGCCTCAGCCGGAGATAAGAATACTGAGTTCCAACTGCGAAATCCCCACTCAATCGGCAACAGGGCAGCAGCGGGATCGGCGGATCCCTGCCACTGCTCCAGGGGCAGGCTCTCTTCGCTGCGAAAAGGGCCACTTTGCAGCCGTCGCAGGCGGCTCATCAAGCCTCCGCAGCCCAATTTCTCCCCCACGTCGCGGGCGAGGGCGCGGATGTAGGTGCCGGGGCCACAGGCGATCTCCAGATCCACTTCCGGGAACTCGCCAGAGCGCCAGCCCAAGATCTGCAGGTGTCGAATCACTACTCTCCGCGGCTCCAGCCCCAGTTCTGCCGCCTCTGCCCCGGCCCGGGCCAGCTCGTAGAGCTTTTTCCCCTGCCGCTTGATGGCGCTGTAAAGAGGCGGCACCTGCCAGATCTCGCCGACAAACTCCCGCAGACATTCCTCCACCTGCTCGCGGCTCAGCTCCGGACAAGGGGATCCCACCTGGATCTGCCCCTCGGCATCGTCGGTGTCGCTGCGCTGCCCAAAGCGAAAGGTGGCCCGATAGACCTTGTCCCCCGACAAAAACGCCAAAAAGCGCGTCGCCCGCCCCACGGCAATGGGCAGAACTCCCGTTGCCGCCGGATCCAAAGTGCCGCCATGCCCCACCTGGCGGGTGCGCAAGACCCGCCGCACCACCGCCACACAGTCGTGGGAGGTGAGCCCGGCCGGCTTATCCAGGTTGAGAAAGCCCTCCAGGGATCCCATGCTGCCCATCACCCATCAGTCATTGATCAGTAATTAAGATTTGTAACCGAACTGCCGCAGCGCTTAACATAGGGTTGATTTCTGTCTGCGAGTTGGAAGCACCTATGGCGCAATCTGGCCTGTTTCCTCAGCCTATCTGGCAACGCCTGTTGATGATCGCCCCTTTTTTCCTGTGGGGCTCGGCGATGGTGGCCATGCGAGATGCCCTCTCCGAGACCACTCCTCTCTTCATGGCCATTCTGCGGCTGTTGCCAGCCGGGATCCTGGTTTTAGCCTTTCGGCTTTGGCAAGGGCGGGCCTCTGCGGCCTCTCAGCCCTGGCATCCCCAGGGGCTGCGGGGGTGGCTGTGGGTCTTGGCCTTTGCCCTGGTGGACGGCACCTGTTTTCAGGGATTTTTGGCGCAAGGGTTGAGAGAGACCGGCGCCGGGCTGGGATCCGTGCTGATCGACTCGCAGCCGCTGGCGGTGGCCCTGATGGCCACCTGGTTTTACCGGGAGCGGATGGGATCCCTGGGCTGGCTGAGTCTGGGGCTGGGCGTGGTCGGTATCAGCCTTATCGGCCTCGGCGGGGAAGGATCCCTGCAGGTGGGGGCCGGCGTGGTCTGGATGTTGCTGGCTTCCCTGTCGATGGCCATTGGCACCGTGATGATGCCGAAGGTGGCGGAGGTGGCGGATCCGGTGTTGGCGACAGGCTGGCACATGGTATTGGGCAGCCTGCCCTTGATCCTGCTCTCGGCGCTAACAGAAAGCGAGCAATGGCAGCACCTGAGCGGCGCCCACTGGCTGGGCCTGCTCTACGCTTCGGTGATGGGGAGCGCCGTGGCCTACGCCCTCTTCTTCTACTTCGCCTCTCAGGAAAATCTCACCGAATTCAGCTCCCTCACGTTTCTCACCCCCATCTTTGCCCTCCTCTTCGGCAGTACCTTCCTGGGCGAGACCCTGACGCCGGTGCAATGGGTGGGAGTGGGCATTACCCTGGTCTGCGTGTATGTCATCAACCACCGGCAGGAGTGGCAGGAGCGCCTGCGCCTGGCCTGGCCAGGGATCCTCTCGGAGCTGGGCCTGGAGTTCAGCACCGTCGAGATCCGCGATGGCCGACCCGACTAAGGGAGCCTTCTCCTAGGGGGGCAGAAACCCCATGGCATCCCGCGCTTTTTGGAGGGTTTGCTCGGCCACGGCACGGGCCTTGGCGGCATTTTCCCGCATCAGCCCGTGGAGGTAGTCGGGGTCACTCGAGAGCTCCCGGTAGCGCTTTTGAATGGGCTCCAGGGTGGCGATAATGCTGTCGGCGAGGAGGGGCTTGAACTGTCCCCATCCCATCTCGGCGCACTCAGCCGCCACCTCCTCCTTGCTTTTGCCGGAGGTGAGCATGTAGATCGTCAGCAAATTGTGGGCCTCCGGGCGTGCCGGGTCGTCGAAGGCAATGCCCCGAATCGAGTCGGTCTTGCATTTTTGGATCTTCTTGCGGATCGTGTCGGGGTCGTCTAGCAAGTGAATGCGGCTGAAATCCGAGGGATCCGACTTAGACATTTTGCGGGTGCCATCGGTCAAGCTCATGATCCGCGCCCCCTGCGGGCGAATCAGCGCCTCTGGGATCACAAACACCTCCCCAAAGCGGTCGTTAAAGCGGCGGGCAATGTCCCGACACAGCTCGATGTGCTGCCGCTGATCCTCCCCTACCGGCACATACTTGGGCTGGTAGAGGAGAATATCCGCTGCCTGCAAAATCGGGTAGCTGAACAGGCCAACACTCGTTTCCTCTCCCTGCTTCTCTTTTTTTTCCTTGTACTGGATCATGCGCTCCGCCCAGTTCATAGGGGTGATGGTGGTGAACAGCCAGGCCAGCTCCGTGTGGGCGGGCACGTGGGACTGCACAAACAGCACACAGTGCTCCAGGCTGAGGCCACAGGCCAGGTAGAGAGCAAACAAAGAACGGGTGCGCTCCCTCAGCAGCTTGGGATCCTGGGGCACAGTAATGGCATGTTGATCCACAATGCAGAAGAAGTTCTCGTAGCGCTCCTGCTCGGCCACCCAGTTTTTAATGGCCCCCAAGTAATTGCCCAGGTGCAACTCGCCGGAGGGCTGGATTCCAGAAAGCGTGCGCGGCTTGGCCATAGGAAAAGCGATCTCAAACGCCAACAAGAGGGAGGACGAGAACCAAGAAAGTCTTTGTTCAGGATATCAAGAGAGCCGCAACCCGTTGGTTTATGAGGGAAGAAAGACAGCAACCCGAAACCATGGCAGACCCGGAGCCAGAACTGCTGCGTGCTGCCAACCACTACGTGCTGCTGATCCCGGGCCTGCCAGAGCAATTTCTCACCCCCGAGGAATTGCAGGAGTTCCTTGTGCGGCTGTTGCAGGAGCACCCCCATCTGGTGGATGCAGATCTGGCCCGCTATCCCACCCCTCAAGCCCAGGCGCAACGGCTCATCGACACGGCCTGTGAGGTGGAGGTCTCCCCTGGCGAAACCGTGCAGTGGCATCCTGTACGCCTGCGCAAGCGCTCCTCAGCTTCTTCTCGCCCCGGCCAGCATCCGGCTTGAGGCCACGCACGGGATCCCATAGGCATGCTACAACCCAAAGAAGAGATACCCTGTCCTGCGCTCTAAGGGGGTCAATCATGCCGCGCAGCATGAAGAACGACAACTTCATCGACAAAACCTTCACCGTCATGGCTGACCTGATCCTGAAGCTGATGCCGGGGGTGAGTCCTGAGCAGAAGAAGGCCTTTGCCTACTACCGGGACGGCATGGCGGCCCAGAGCGAGGGAGAATATGCCGAGGCTCTAGAAAACTACCGAGAAGCCCTGGCCCTGGAGCAAGACGACGAAGACCGCAGCTACATCCTCTACAACATGGGCCTGATCTACCAGAGCAATGGCGAACTGGACAAAGCCCTGGAGTACTACCACCAGGCCCTGGAGCTGAACCCCCGCCTCTGTTCTGCCCTAAACAACATTGCCGTCTTGCTGCACCACAAGGGCGAGCAGAGCCTGCAGGCCGGGGATGAGGAGACGGCAGAGGCCCTGTTCGATGAGGCGGCTCAATACTGGATCCGCGCCATTCGCATTGCCCCCAACAACTACATCGAGGCGCAAAACTGGCTCAAGACCACGGGACGCGCCAACCTGGAGCTGTATTGAGTCTTCCCCCAAGTACCCCAGTTCAGCTAGATTGACCAGAAGTCAAACCTGCTGGCGGAAAGGAAGGATGCTGACACGAGAAGAGGTGCAACATGTTGCCCACCTGGCGCGGCTGGAGCTTACGGAAGAAGAGGAAATCCAGTTTACCGAGCAACTGGCCGATATCTTGGCCTACGTGGAGCAACTGAAAGAACTGGATACGGAAGGGGTAGAGCCCACCTTTCATGTGCTGGATGCGGAGCTGCCCACTCGCCCCGACCAAGTGGAGCCCTACCCCAATATCGAAGGGATCCTGGCCAACGCCCCTGACCGGGCAGACATGTTCTTCAAGGTGCCCCGCATTTTGGAAGGGGAAGACTGACATGGGTCGGCAGGGATTCGAACCCTGGGCCAATCGGTTAAAAGCCGAGTGCTCTACCGCTGAGCTACCGACCCAAGTTTGCAGTTTTGTCATATTAGCAAAGCTTCTGTCACATTCGCAAAGGTTCTGGCCGTATCCCCAAAAATCTTGCTATGCTGGACTCAAGTCAACCCTGGGGCTGTAACGGTTTCGACGGGGTGGCGAACATGGGTTCATGAGGCAGGTCGGGATTGAGCTTATCCCGTTACCACCAGGCTCAAAAAAGTACGTGCGAACAACGTCGTACCCTTTGCTCGTAAAGCGGCTGCTTTGGCTGCCTAAGGCTCAGTAACCGAAAACTTACTCTGAGCTCGAGGATCTGCTCACGACCCCGTTAAGTGGGCGGATCACAGCCCCAACGGGTGCAGCTCTCTACTCTGGCTCCGTCGAGGGAGAGACTAAGATTAGGCGGAGAACTCCCATCGCCGGGATCCAAGCGGCGCTCCCCGCCTCGAGGGTCAAAGAGGCTAAATCTGTGAATGAGTGATCCCTCAGTACCCATCTCGGACACGGGTTCGACTCCCGTCAGCTCCATTTCCCAAAGTTGAACAATGCCCAGAAGTTCCTACACAGCAAGGCTTCTGGGCTTTTTGATATTCTTGACAGCCCACCCAAATCCGTTGGATCCCGATTCGGTCAGCGCGATGAGGGACAGGGGGTGGATATGGCGCTCACTGCTGGTTGGAATGACTCAAGCTGCAGCAGCCTTTGATCTTTGGCGGAGGCGGGGGCACATCCAAAGCCGGGTTGCACTCAAAGAAGCCCAGGGGCTTGAGCATAAAGCCGATGTAGCTAACCGGCATCACTGGCCAGTCCTCGGTGCGGGGGAAGTGATTGCAGCCAAAGCTATACCAGAGCACCAGGCGGGTGTTTTCCAGGGAGCGGTTCGCTTGCGTCCATTGCACCAGCCCTTCGCCACCGGGATGTTGGTTGGGGTAGTTCCCTGCTGGGAACTTCTCGCCGGGATGGTAGGGCGTGGCCCAGAGGTGGTGGGCCAGGTATCCTGCCCGTCGGTACAGCCAAGAGTCGGGGTGGGCCAAAAGCTGGACGTTTTCCCCCGGCATCAGTTTGTAGGCCACCGGCTGCCCCAGGCGATTGTGGCGGTTGGGGTTGACAATCTTCCAGTAGCGCCCCCGCAAGGGATCCACCGTTTGCTTAGCTTCCTGCTCGGTTTTGAGCAGGGTGGAGCGGGCGCGGAAGGCGTTTCCGTAGGGGTTATCCGGCCCCGGCGGCAGCGGCTCGGCATGCACTTCGTAGAGGGAGTTGCCCGGCCCATCCACCGCCATGTCCAGGCGAACGGTGAAAAAGTGCTGGTGGTTGAGACCAGAGAGCTGCGGCGCCACCAAGACGCCAAATTCCGGCTCCTCCCCCGGCAGGGTGGCGCAGGTGTTGATAATGCCGGTGAGCTTGGCCTCGAACTCCAGGGTGCCATCCTGGTAAAAGTACCAGAAAAAGCCGTAGTCGTAGTTGCCGATGGTGGTAAAGAAAGAGAGCACCAGCCGCCGCGAGCGCCGCACCTGGGCTCGCTCCGTGCGCCAGTCGGTGTGCTTCCAGAGCACGCCGAAGTCTTCTTCGTGCATGCAGATGGCGTTTTTGAGGAGCATGGGCTCGCCGCTGTTGCTGGGCAGCCAGGCATCGAAGTAGTAGATCTCCCCCAGGCAGTCGCAGCCCAGGCGCAGGGAATTGGCCTGCATGCCGATGCCGTATTCCCCCACGTCAAAGGCGTTCTTGCGGCAGTGGGGATCGCGGGGATCGCCGTAGGGCACCACCATCTCGGCTACCGAAGCGCGGTAGAGGATAGGACGAAGCCGGCCCTGATCCTCATAGCCCACCTGATGCAGCACCAGCCCCTCGCGGGGGTTAAAGCTGATGCGCAGATCCCACTTCTGCCAGCGGATGTGATGGCCTTCCACCTGGAAGCTCACCCCTTGGGGCTGGGTAATTTCCAAAGGCTTCAAATCTTGGCGAAACTCTTTGAAGAAGATCTCGTCGAAATTGCCATCTTCCGGGGGCAGAGGCCAGGGGCCGCGATCCTCCACCTTGACGACCTGCATTTGGTTGAGGTCGATCCAGGGGTAGAGGCCCTCGATGGGACGGGCATAGCCATTGTCGTAAGGAGAAGTGCGCAGGAAACACAGGCCCCGCACCAGACGCCGCCCCTCTTCTTCCGGGATCCCAAAGTAGCCCACCGTCCAGTAGTCCACCATCACCCGCTCCACATCGGCAATGCCCCGCCGCTGCAGGGCGGCCAGGAATTGGGGATCCGCCTTGAGCAGGCGGTCGCAGGCGTACACCTCATCGTCCAAAAGGGGCGGCTGCATGCCGGGGACGAGCTGCCAAGAGCACACCTGCTGCCGGGAGAGGGAGACCACCGCCTCATACGTGCTGCCCTCGGCGGGATCCAACAGCACCGCAAACGCCTGCCGATCCCAGGGCTGGCCCGGCTGCCACGCTTCCATCCAAGGCCGCTCCGGCTCCTGCAGTTGGATGGTGACGAAGCGGCAGCGGGAAGCAAGAGGGCGCTCCTGACGCAGGATTTTGACCACTTCCCGGATTTCTTCGCCATTTAGGGGATCCAGAGGGTGGCTGGGCCACTCCAGCCGGGAAGCAGAGCCCCTCGACGGGCGATGTCGATAGCGCTCCGAATCGTGCGGAGCAGACTGAGGACTTCGCGGAAGTTCACAAATCACAGAAATAACCTTGAATTCTACAGAAAATGGATTGACTGGGTGACGATCCGTTGAAAAATGCCGCAGGGATCCCCCTGCCCGCCAGCGCAGGTGTTCTGAGCGAGCTCATCAACCAACCAAAACAGGGCAGGGGAGAATCTCGGCAGCGGGACAAATCGCTCCTCGGCTGGCCGCTGTCGCCAGCCGGCAGTTTCGAGAAACGCGGCCAGCAAGAGAACAGGACCAAAGGATGCCAGGAAGAATGCGGCTTCGTAAATCAGCCAACCGGAGGGGGATCCCCGCCCGCTAACCAAAGGAAGAGGGCAGCCGCGCCAACGCAAACCGAACAATATCGAACAATCTCCAGAAACTAACTATAGGCTTCCGGGGGAAGAGATCCCAGCTCAAAATCAGCAGCAATTGCTTTAGGCCAGACGTGGCACAGGACAGCATAAAAAAGAATAAACGCTTCACGCAGGCTGAGGGCAAACCCACCAAGAAGAGGCTTATCTGGCGCCACTCTCTTTTCAAACCCGAACCCATTTCGGCTTGCCCTAACCCCACCTGTCGGAGGGATCCCCAGGGTTGGGATCCAAGGCGCAACTGCTCATCACTATAGCAGAGGCTCCCCCCTCGGCCACAAGCCCTGCCCCGCAGAGCCCACCGCCGCTTTCGACAACCCCCACCCGCGAATTTGAAGTTTAGCTTGGGTTTAAGGTTCGTGTCCCCCAATACATCCCTGAACAGTGTGCTGAAATTATGCCTAAAGTTAAGGATTTCCGACAGGAGGATCCCCCTAATGAAAATCGTCCACAATGAGGCAGGGCTTCTGGAATAACCAACCGTTTTGGTGGGGGGAGATGGCTTCAACTCGATACCGTCTGGTGCCGGTGGGGCCAGGAGACAGCGGCTTTTATCCAGAGCATCTCTATTTGGCTCTGGAAGCCACCCAACTGGGCTACTGGCAACTGGATCTGCGCAGCGGGGAGCTGAGCAGTTCGCCTCAGTGCAAGGCCAAATACGGACGGGATCCCGGCGAGGAGTTCACCCTGGAGATGTTTTTTGAGCGGGTTCACCCGGAAGATCGCCCAAGGGTGAAGGAAGCTTTGCAGTCGGCGGGGCGCAGGGCGACGGAGGGGGATCCCAACTTTTCGGTGGAATATCGGGTTTACCAGGCCGACGGCCAGATGCGCTGGCAGCTTTCCCAGGGGGTTGTCCTGCTGGGGCCGAAAGGGGATCCCAGCCATGTTGTGGGCGTAACGCTGGACATCACCGAGCGCAAGGAACTGGAGGCGGCTTTGGCCGAACGGGAGTGCCACTATCGGCAGATGCTGGAAGCTTTGCCCGACATGCTCTTTCGCCTCGACCGCCAGGGCCGATGTTTGGAGATCAAGCCCCCCAGCAACTTTCCGACGCAGTATCCCCCCGACCATTACTTGGGCAAAACCCCGGAAGAGCTGTTTCCCCCTGGGGAAGCCCAAGCCGTTCGCCAGCATCTGGAGCTGGCCTTTGCCACCCAGCAAATCCAGGAGATGGAGTACTGCTGGACGGAATGCTCTTCTGAGCCTCAGTATCGGCAGGCTCGTTTTGTGCCTTTCGAGAACGAGCAAATGCTGGTGATGGTGAGGGATATTACTGCCCGCAAGCAAGCCGAGCTGAAGCTGCAGCAACAGGTGCAGCGGGAAAAACTGTTCAACCGGCTGATGCAAGCCATCAACGGCTCCCTGGATCTGCCGACCCTCTTTGAGGTAGCCGTGCAGGAAGTAGGCCAGGTTTTGCAGGCAGCGCGGGTTACCCTTTACCAATATCTACCTGAGGAGCGGGTGTGGGTGGCCATTGTCGGCCATGTCCGCTCTCCTGAGGTGCCCAGCTTCCTTCACCTGCGCATACCGGATGATCCAGAGATCCCAGCCATCCAGCAGTTGAAGCGGCTGCAGGTTTTTCACGTGCGGGATCCGCAGCAGGTTGCCGATTCGTTTGCGCTGCAGGAAAGGCAAGACCACCAACTCGGCCCCTGGCTGGGGATCCCCGTGGCCTGCCAAGGAAAGCTTTGGGGCGCCCTAGCCCTAGGGCGCTTGATCTCTGAGCCGGACTGGCAAGCGGAGGAGATCAAGCTGGCCATAGCGATTGGCGATCACCTGGGAGTGGCCATCCACCAGGCCGAACTTTATCAAAAGCTGCAGCAAACCAACGCCGAATTGGATTACCAAGTGCGGGTGCGCAACGGCCAACTGCAGCAAGCCTACGAAGACGAGGCCCTGCTGCAACTGATCACGGAAGAAATTCGCTCCAGCCTAGACGAGCAAAAGATTTTGGAAACCGTGGCGCAAGAACTGGCCCTCAGGCTGGGTCTTTCCGGCTGCAGGATTGCCCTGCACGACCCAGAACGACAGGCCAGCGTTTTGGCGGTGGACTATCGGCCCGACCAAGGGATCCGCCGTTTTCCCCTGGAGATCCCCTTTGCCGATTTTGCCGAGGTGCTCCAGCAGCTTCGGGGTGGGCAGTTCTGCTATTTCAGCAACCTTGGCCACCCCTGCTGGCCCGGCTACGAGCGCCATACCCTGCTGGTGGTTCCCATCTGCGATTTGCGGGATCGAACAGGCCAGCAAAAAGACTCGCTGCTTTTGGGAAATATTTGCGGATCCCGTCCGCCGGGGCAGGTGTTTGGCGAGCGGGAGCAACGCCTGATGCAGCGGGTGGCCGGCCAATGTGCAATTGCCATTCGCCAGGCTCGGCTTTACCAAACCGTGCAGCAGCAGGTGCAGCAGTTGCAGGAGCTCAACCACCTCAAGGACGAGTTTCTGCACATGGTCTCCCACGAGATGCGCACGCCTCTGACCAACATGAAGCTGGCGATTGGGTTTTTATCGAGGGCCAACCTGACCGAGCGGGAACAGCGCTACTTGCAGATTTTGGAGATGGAGACCAACCGCGAGCTGGACTTGATCAACGAGCTCTTGGAATTGCAAGCTATTGAAGCCGGAAATAGGGATCTCAAGCTGACCTGGTTATCTCCTCAAGAGTGGATCCCCAATCTTTCCGAGCCCTTCCGGCTGCGAGCTGCCCAGCAGGGCCAACAGTTCCAGGTGGAATGGGATCCCGACCTTTTGCCCCTCTGCACGGATGAGAGCCTGTTGTCGCGGGTGGTGGGCGAACTTTTGAACAACGCCTGCAAGTACACGCCGGCTGGGGAAAGCATCTGTTTGCGCTTTAGCCAGAGCCATCAACAGGGCCGTCCCGGCTGGCTGATCGAGGTGGGCAATACAGGGGTGGAAATTCCTCCAGAGGCGCTGCCCCGCTTGTTTGAGAAGTTTTACCGTATCCCGCAGTTGGATCGCCGCAAGGCCGGGGGAACGGGCCTGGGCCTGGCGTTGGCCAAAAAGGCTATGGAGATCTTGGAGGGATCCCTGACGGTGGCAAGTCACTCTGGCCAAGTCATCTTTCGAGTGTGGTGCCCCTCTCAAAGTCGAACGCCACAAGCCGGGATCCCAGGCGAATCCACCTAGCGCCTTGCGCAGGACTCGAACCTGCAACCATCGACTTAGAAGGTCGGTGCTCTATCCATTGAGCTAGCAAGGCAAGCTGCAGAGCCATTATATCCTTGGAGGAGTTTCCTCCCTGAGGTCGGCTACGCGGCTTAACCCGCTCTCTTAATGCCCCCCAAGGAGCTTCGTTTGGGGATCCCAGTCGCTAAAGTTATCATGACAAGGTCTTGGTTTGGAGAACCGGGATCTCGATGTCATCGCCTCGCGATCCTAGCTCAGTCGAGGAAAAGAAGGCTGCTCGCGGCTGGGGGTCGGAAAACCCTCCCGGCCTGGAATCTCTCTCTCCGCCAGCCAGGCGCCTGTTGCGCCTCTACCATGGCGGCAGCTTCCTCTTTCTGGGCCTGTTGTGGCTGCTGGTCGGGATCCCCAGCCTTTGGGCGCTGCGGGCAGATATTGTTCGCCTGTGGAACCATTTCACCTGGACAGGCCTGCGCTATGCCCTATTTTACCGGCCCGGCTGGCCCACCTTTGGTTTGCTGCTTTGCGTCAGCTTCACGCTGGGGATCTTGATCGCCCAAAGCCGCTACGAGCTGTTTGGGCTCTATCCTATTGAGCGCTTGATGCTGGAGCGCCAGTCCCGCTGGATTTTGTCTTTGCCCGCCTGGCATCCGCTGCGGCGCTGGCTGGCGCGCACTTAAATGCGCGGAATTTCCCACCGTATAGACGGTGGGAAGGGATAGAGCATAATGAGTTTTCGTCTGTAAACTACCCGGCTCCGACCGCCCCCCCTTCCCCCCCAACCCCCCGTATACGGGGGGCAGGGGGGCGGGGGGATAGGGGGGGTTCCTGCGGTTTCTAGCTGAAAATCTGGAGGTGTTCCGTCCAGGGATCCTCATCCTTGGCCGGGAGGGCAATACGGCAGAGCTAGTGTTCGATGGTCGGGATCGCCGCTTCCCTGGCGGGGTTGCTGGCCGAGGTTCTCCGCGAGCAGCAGGTGCTTTAGGCGTTCGCTCGGCCCGGATCCCTTCAGCGCCGTCTGGAGCAGTGACGTAGCAACCAACTGGCAGCAGCCCGATCGCCTTCATCCCAGGCCAGTCGCTCCACGGCCACCATCACCATCGAGGTAATCACAGCCTCGCTCAGGTGGCGGGAACGCAAGCGCTGCACGGCTGAGGTGGCGGCCTCTAGGTCGCGTCTGCGGATTGCACGCAGCAGCTCATCGGACATAGACAAGGCCAACTCGCCCCACTACCTTTCTACCGCAGGAGCCAGAACCTCCCCTTCTCCTTCACCTTCTTGTCAGATAACGCAAAAGTTTGTCTGGCTTCCCCAAAATCTCTTAAAGAACATCGGCGAAATTGTTGGAGAAATCGTTACACTTTCTTCGTCTCTGGCGTACACTACCCGGCTCCGACCGCCCCCCTTCCCCCCCAACCCCCCATATACGGGGGGCAGGGGGGCGGGGGGATCTAGGGAGGTACAGGGCGGGGCTCCTGCGCTTTCTAGCTGATCATCTGCCATAATTACAAGAGCGGGATGTAGCGCAGCTTGGTAGCGCATCTGCTTTGGGAGCAGAGGGCCGCAGGTTCAAATCCTGTCATCCCGATGGGGCCGGTAGGGGAAGCGCTAGGGGTCTCCGAGCGCTCGGCCAAACTGGTGGCAGGAACCTCAGCAGGCCAGATCCCATCCCAGGCAAGCTTGCATCACCTGGCCCAAGAGGTATAGGGATCCACAGATAACCGCGGGCGGCTCGTCGAGGTCAGCCGGCTGCTGCAGTTGGGCTTGTAAAGCGGCAAGATCCGGCAGCGCCTGGACAGAGCGAAGATGGGGCTGCAAGATCTGGGCCAGGTGGGCCAGTTCTTGCGGATGGGTTCC
This sequence comes from Synechococcus sp. JA-3-3Ab, assembly GCF_000013205.1. NCBI lineage: Bacteria > Bacillati > Cyanobacteriota > Cyanophyceae > Synechococcales > Synechococcaceae > Synechococcus > Synechococcus sp. JA-3-3Ab. The sequence goes on from NC_007775.1 coordinate 1,363,518, forward strand.
GGCGTGGCCGAAGAGGGGCAGGGCGAAGAAGCGATCCCCCGGCCGCAGCAGGGTGGCGAGCATGCCCTTGACGTCTTTGGTGGTGAGAATGCCCATATACCAGGTGAGGGGGCCGGGCTGGTGCTCATCTAGGTAGCGGCGCAGCGCCTGGGCGGCGGGCAAGTTGTGGGCCCCATCCAGCAGCAGCTGGCGGGAGCCAATTTGCACCCACTGTAGGCGACCCGGCCAACGGGTGAGGGCAAATCCTTTCTCGACAGCGACATCTGGGATCCGCCAACCCTGTTCCTGCAGGGTCTCCACAACGGCCAGAGCTACCGCCCCATTGATCAGTTGCACCTCACCGGCAAGAGGCAGGGTAAGCACCTGATCCCGCCAGCAGACAGTCTGAGGACCGGCCCAGTGCAGGGGCTCCACCACCCGCAGGGGGCTGCCCGTCTGCTCGGCTCTAGCCCGGATCACGGCCATCACCTCAGGGGGTTGGGGCGCGCACACAGTCGGGATCCCCGGCTTGAGAATGCCGGCTTTTTCAAAGGCAATTTGCGCCAGGCTGTTGCCCAGACGCTGCCAATGATCCCAGCCGATGGAGGTAATGGCGGTCACTACCGGCTCGATGCCGGCGTTGGTGGCATCCAGCCGCCCCCCCAGCCCCACTTCCATCACGGCAATGTCCACCTTCTGCTGCCGAAAGTACAGCCAGGCAGCGGCGGTAATGGCCTCGAACTGGGTGGGGGAAGCCTCGCCTGGAGCGTAGGTCTGCAGGCAATCTCGCACTTGGGCCAACACCCGGCTCCAGTCGCCTGGCGAAATGTACTCGCCGCTCAGCCAGATCCGCTCCCGCCAATTGACCAGGTGGGGAGAGGTGTAGCGACCGACGCGATAGCCCGCCGCCCACAGCGCGTGGCTGACCCAGGCGCAGACGGATCCCTTGCCGTTGGTGCCGGCCACGTGGATGGCTGGGATCCCCGCCTGCGGCTGGCCCAGGCGCTGCAGCAGAACCTGCATGCGATCCAGGCTGAGATCGACGCCAAAGTGGCCCAGCGACTCCAGAAACCCAGGCCAATCCCAGGTTGAGATCCCACCCATTGGCGACAGGGTATTCAGGCTCAAGCTTCACCTCAACTCGGCACTTCCTCACTGGCGCCAAAAGCTGTCAAAGGTTCACCACAAAAGCGTCGCGAATGCCCGGCTGCTTGAGCACCTCTTCTAGGATTCCATCCGGCAGGGGATCATCCAGGCTGAGCACCATCACCGCATCGCCGCGGATGATCTTGCGCCCCACCTGCATGCTGGCGATGTTGACGTTGTAGGCCCCCAGCAGGGTGCCAATCCGCCCGATGATCCCCGGCATATCCCGGTGCAAGGTCATCAGCATGTTGGCCGAAGGCGGCACATTGACCGGGAACTCGTCGATCTGGGTAATGCGCACCTCCCGCTCCCCAATCAGCGCCCCCGAGACGGAACGCACCCCATTGGGGCCGTGGGCAATCAACGTCAGGGATCCGGAGTAATCCTTCAAAGAGGGATCTCGCGTCTCCACCACGCGAATGCCTCGTTCCTTGGCCTCGATGGAAGCATTGACGTAGTTGACGCGCTCCCGCAGAGCCAGCGTCAAAAGCCCCTTGAGCGCGGCGATGACGATCGGCTGGCCATCTTTTTCCGCAAGGGATCCCTGGAGGCGGATCTCCAACTGGCTCACCCGATCCCCCGCCAACTGGCCCACTAAGTTGCCCAAAGTTTCCGCCAAGTCCAGGTAGGGCTTGAGGCTTTGCAGCACCTCCGCCTGCAGGCCAGGGATGTTCACGGCAGAACGGGCAGGCAGCCCCAACAACACATCGCGGATCTGCTCGGCTACGTCGATGGCTACGTTGACCTGCGCCTCCTCGGTAGAGGCCCCCAGGTGAGGTGTCAGCAGGATCTCCTTGCCCAAGGAAAGGAGAGGTGAGTCTTTGCTGAGGGGCTCGTCGGCAAAGACGTCCAGGGCCGCCCCCGCAATTTGGCCGGACTTGAGAGCTTCATAAAGGGCTTGCTCGTCCACCAAGCCGCCGCGGGCACAGTTGATCAGGCGGGCGGTCGGCTTCATCATGCGGAAGGTCTCAGCGTTGAACAGGTTAGTGGTCTCAGGGGTCTTGGGGACATGCAGGGTGATGTAGTCTGACTCCTGCACCAAGGTTTTGAAATCCACTAGGCGCACCCCCAGTTGCTCCGCCCGCTCCATCGAAAGGTAGGGATCGTAGGCCAAAAGCCGCATCCCCATCGCCTTGGCAATCTGGGCCACATGGGATCCAATGCGACCCAATCCCACAATCCCCAGCGTTTTTTTGTAGACTTCTACCCCGACAAACTCCTGCCGCTTCCATTGGCCCGCTTTCAGAGAGGCATTGGCATCGGCGATGTGGCGGGAGAGGGCCATCATCAGAGCGATGGCGTGCTCGGCGGCAGCAATCGTATTGCCCTCAGGGGAGTTGACCACCAGGATCCCAGCTTTGGTGGCGGCAGCCACGTCGATGTTGTCCACGCCCACCCCCGCCCGACCGATGATTTTCAAGTTCGTCCCCGCCTCGATCACCTCGCGGGTGACCCGCGTGCCGGAGCGCACCATGATGGCGTCGTAGTTGGGAATGACCGCGATCAACTGCTCCGGCGTAAGGTCGGTTTGCACATCCACCTGGGCCACTTGGGAGAGGATGTCGATCCCCGCCTGATCGATGGGATCCGTGACGATAACTCTGGGCATAAGCGACGATAGCCTAATCGGATGTAGGGCAACAGAAGCAGAAGAGCCAATACTGCAAGCTAGGCTGGATCCCAGCCACCCTGTTGACCCAACCTCAGCCGGCACCCTTTAATCTACCGCGAAAGTCCGCCGGCACGCGCAAGACCCGCAGCTCCCAAAGAGCAAAAGTCCCAGTCTCCTGAGCTCCGGCGGAGATGGGGCGCTCACGGGCGGGATCCCACAAGAGCCAGGTACTTGCCGTCAATTAAAAAGATGCCATTGGCAAACTGCACACTGTAGGTGCCCAACAGCCGCCGCTGCAAGATCACCCCTTGTTCGTGCAGCCGAATCAAATGGGCGGGGCGCAACATCGGCATCGGGTCAGCCGTTTTCAAGTAAGGAGGCATCTCTACCACCTCAACCCTCGCCCCCACCGGCAGCAAATCTTGAGCTTCAGACATGACCCCACAAGCATCGACGCTACACAACAAAAGGATAGCTTGGTAGCCCCGCACTTGAGTGCGGGGCGGAAAAGCCCGCTAGCGACTTTGGTCGCTTACCCATGATGGGGGTCGTTGATATAGTTTCATAGCTCAAACAACCTGTCCCTGACTTCTCCTACCAAGACCTCTTTCCTTACTCTTTGGCCAAAAAATAAGATAAACAACCGCTAGCCCCACAGCATGGTTGTAGTGATTGTACCGTTGACTTTCCTCTCGTACTATCGCTTGCCCATGTCAGACTGCGGTTGTCATGCCGCTTGCCAACAATGATGGAGTGCGGCTGTCAGCAGGTTCGAGTCAGGAACAGGGAGCTAGTCCCCCTATTAGAGTACTTGTGTCAACAGTCTAATAAGGTGTACAACTGTGCTTTGTACTATGCGAGACAAGTCTATTTCAAAACGAAGCGATGGGCAAGCTATGGTGAGCTTTGTGCTGAGATGGGGAGAACCCAAAGCAAGCACTTCATCGCAATGTATGTTTCCGCCGCGCAACAGGCCTGTAAGTCTGTAGCTGGAGTGGGTCTATGCCAAGCCTGCTCGACCCCAATCGCTGGATCCGAGAAAAGCTCTAGCAATTGACCACGGAGTCAACAACTGGCTTACGTGCGTTAGCAACTTAGGACATAGCTTCATCATTGATGGCCGCAAAGTCAAGTCCTTTAACCAGTGGCACAACAAGGAGCTGGCTAGGCTCAAGACTCACAAGCTGCCGGGGTTTTGGTTGCAGCAGCTTGACCGAATTACGGAAACCGGCGGATGCGGGATGCAATCCACAAAGCTGCGGGCAAGGTCATTGACTTCTGTTTGCACCACTCAATTGGGAGAATAGTCTTTGGTTGGAACAAAGAATGCGGTTTAGGGAAGGTCAATAACCAAAACTTTGTTTTCATTCCAACAGGTCGGTTCAAGGAGCGTATTGCGCAATTATGTCAGCATTATGGCATGGAGTTTATTGAGGTAGAGGAGGCGTACAGCTCGCAGGCAAGCTTCCTAGATGGAGATGAGCTACAGCCTTTTAATTTAAAATAGGGTACAGGTATTCAAGAGGAAGGAGAGAAAGGAATGCCGACTCATTCTTTGGATTTGCGGCAAAGAGTTGTAGCAGCCTACCAGGCAGGTAACACCTCCATCCGCCAGGTAGCTAAACGCTTCATGGTGACCAAAAGAACAGTACACCGCTGGGTGCGTCAGTACCAACAAACTCAAGATTTAGCCCCTAAGAAAGCAGGCACCAAGCGAGTGGGCATTTTGGAACAACATCGGCAGGAAGTGATGGCAATTATTACAGAACACCCAGACTTCTACCTGTGGCAGTATCAAGAACTGTTGCGCGAGCGCTTAGGAATCAATGTAAGCATCGTCACGATACATAATTTCTTGAAAAAGCAAGGAATGACTTTAAAAAAAAGACCTACCGCAGTGCAAAAGTCAAAGAAGAGGAGGTGCAAAGAGAACGACTAGCTTATAGTCAAGAAGTCAGGGATATTCCAGCAGAGGATTTGATTGCCCTCGACCAGACAGGGGTCTGGGAGGGAATGGAGCGGGGAGTATCTCGGAGTTTACGTGGTCAACGGGCTTATCATTATCGTCAGAGATACAAGGGTGAAAAGTATACGGTTATTGGAGCTATTTCCTTGAGAGGTGTAGTTGGCTGTCGTGTCATCAAGGGTGGGATGAAGAAAGGAGACTTTTTGGAGTTTTTGAGAAGCGAGCTATGTCCGAAGCTAGATGCGAGGAAGGTTGTGATTATGGACAATTTAAATATCCACAAGAGTCGGGAAGTTGAGGAATTGATTAGGGGTACAGGAGCACGAATCCTATACTTGCCTGTGTATGCGCCGGAGTTGAATCCCATTGAGATGATGTGGTCGGTGTTGAAGCATTTTATTCGGCAGCTTTGCAGAATTGGGAAATATAGCATGGAGCAGATAGTGAAGACTTCTTTACTACTGATCAATCCATCCTCCTTCCGAAGTTGGTTTGCTAAGTGCTGCTATTGTACCCCTTGAGCCCTTAACAGGCTGTACCACCCATCAACCTTGCGGGTAACGGTAGCAGTCTTGATCGTAAAACCGTCGGGCAAAGGACGGTGCTGGATCAGCTTAACCGGCCCAATTTTGGGCAGATGGATAAACTTCCCTCGAATGCAGTCCTGCTTCATTTGGGGGAAGGTAAAGGAGCGGTACCGCCCAACACCCTTAAATCTCGGCCTTCCTGCCCGCTTGCCGTTGGAGTCACCTTTGATCCATCTATCAAAGGCCCTTTGTACCCGCCGTATGCAGTCTTGGAGCACCTGGGAATAAATCTCTCGGTATTCAGGAAACAAAGCCTTGGTATTGGGCAAGTCCCGCTGCTGCGAGTACAAGTCGGGCTGCTCCTTCAACTCAGGCAGATGACAGACCGTTAAGGAGCAAGCATGGATACCGCAGCGATTTTGCTCCCACCAGCGGAAGCGCTCCGCCAAGCGATAGTTGTACTGTTTACGCAACAACTCCAGCCACTCACCCATTAGGGCGACTTGGCTAGAAGTAGGGCGCAAGCGGTACTGGTAGGCAATTCGCACATGAGATTACGATATCTGTTCATGAGTGTCTTCGCCATTCATCCCGACCCTGACCGGCCCCCCAGTCCCCCCGTGTACGGGGGGATATAGGGGGGTACAGGGCAGGCCTTCCTGGCGAATTAGGTAAACCTTGAACGCTATGACCTCCGCTTCTGCCCCGCCAGACCTGAAAGCCCACGGCCTTTCCCCAGAGGAATACCGCCAGATCCAGCAGCAACTGGGCCGGGATCCCAACCCCACCGAGCTGGCCATGTTTGGGGTGATGTGGTCGGAGCACTGCTGCTACAAGAACTCCCGCCCTCTGCTAAAGCACTTTCCCACCACGGGCGAGCGGGTGGTGGTGGGGCCGGGGGAAAATGCCGGCGTGGTGGATCTGGGGGATGGGGACTGGCTGGCCTTTAAGATCGAGTCCCACAACCATCCTTCCGCCGTGGAACCCTTCCAGGGGGCGGCCACCGGGGTGGGGGGCATCCTGCGGGATATCTTTACCCTGGGCGCCCGCCCCATTGCGCTGTTGAACTCTTTGCGCTTTGGGCCGCTCACGGATCCCCGCAACCGCCGCCTCATGGCCAGGGTGGTGGAGGGGATCGCCCACTACGGCAACTGCGTGGGGGTGCCCACGGTGGGGGGGGAAGTGGCGGTGGATCCCTGCTACAGCGGCAACCCCCTGGTCAACGTCATGGCCCTGGGCCTGCTGGAGACGCCGGCGGTGGTGAAGTCGGCAGCGCGGGGAGTGGGCAACCCGATCTTGTACGTCGGCGCCACCACCGGCCGGGACGGGATCCGCGGGGCCAGCTTTGCCAGCGCCGAGCTCAAGGAGGACGCGCAGCAGGATCGGCCGGCGGTGCAGGTGGGGGATCCCTTTCTGGGCAAATGTCTCATCGAGGCCTGTCTGGAGGCCTTTGCCACGGTAGCGGTGGTGGCGGCCCAGGACATGGGGGCAGCCGGGATCACCTGCTCCACCGCAGAGATGGCCGCCAAAGGAGGGGTGGGGATCCGCTTTGACCTCGACCGCGTGCCGGCGCGGGAAAGCGGCATGGCGGCTTGGGAATACTTGCTCTCGGAGTCCCAGGAGCGGATGCTGCTGGTGGTGCAAAAAGGCCGCGAGGCGGAGGTAATGGAGATCTTCCATCGCTGGGGCCTGCAGGCCAGCGTGGCCGGAGAAGTCATTGCCGAGCCGCTGGTGGAGATCTGGCACCAGGGATCCTGCGTGGTGAGGGTGCCGGCGCGGGCCTTGGCGGAGGATACTCCTGTTTACGTCCGCCCCCTGTTGCCAGAGCCGCCGGAGTATGTGCAGGCAGCCTGGCAATGGGATCCCAGTACCCTTCCCCCCTGCGACCGGCAAGGGATCCACCTACCCCAGAAAACGCTGGCGTGGGAGCAGGTGCTGCTACAGCTTTTGGCAAGCCCCACCCTGGCCAGCAAAGCCTGGATCTATCGCCAGTACGACCACCAGGTGCAAAACAACACCGTCCTTTGGCCGGGACAGGGAGATGCGGCGGTTATCCGCATCCGCTCCCAAAAATTTGGCGTGGGCGAGGTGCCCCCTCTGCAGGCTGCCCGCAAAGCCATTGCCGCCACCCTAGATGGCAATGGCCGCTGGGTGTATTTGGATCCCTACGAGGGGGCCAAGGCCGCCGTGGCCGAAGCCGCCCGCAACCTCTCCTGCGTGGGGGCGGATCCCCTAGCCATAACCGACAACCTCAACTTCGGCAGCCCGGAAAACCCAGTGGTGTACTGGCAGTTGGCCCTGGCCTGTCGGGGGATTGCCGAGGCCTGCCGCGCCCTGGGCACGCCGGTTACGGGGGGGAACGTCTCCCTCTACAACGAGAAGGGATCCCAGGCCATCTACCCCACCCCCGTCATCGGCATGGTGGGCCTCATTCCGGACTTGAAATTCATCTGTGGCCAGGGGTGGCAGCAAGAAGGGGATCTCGTCTACCTCTTGGGATCCCAGGCCGTCACCAGCCTGGGCGGCAGCGAGTATTTGGCGGCAATCTACAACAAGGTCACGGGTCGTCCTGCCCCCGTGGATCTGGAGCTGGAAAAGCGCGTGCAAGGGGCCTGCCGCCACGGCATCCGCCAGGGGTGGGTGCGCTCCGCCCACGACTGCAGCGAGGGAGGGCTGGCGGTGGCCTTGGCAGAAGCCTGCCTGAGTGGGGGCCGCGGCGCCAGCGTCTCCCTAGCTCCTGGATCCCTGCCCTGGGATCAGGCCCTCTTTGGCGAGGGATCCAGCCGCATCCTCGTTTCCGTCGATCCAGCCCAGCGCTCTCCTTGGGAAGCCTACTTAGAGTCGCAGCTCCCCGGCCAGTGGCAGCTTCTAGGACAGGTGGGCGGGCCTGCGGATCCGTTGGTGTTGACAACGGCAGAAGGGGATCCCCTGTTGTCAGTCTCTTTGGCCGCCCTGCAGGGTGCATACTACAGCGCCTTTGCCGACTAGCCGCCTAGCTCCCCTCTCCCTCAGGGAGAGGGGCTGGGAGAGGGGCCGGGGGTGAGGGGGACTACCTCAAGCTGATTTTGCCTCAGACAAATTGGCCTGGATCACCTCCCGGTAGTGGGACTTGGGCTTGACACCCACCACCTGAGCCACCAGCTCCTTGTTTTTGAAAAACTGCACCGTCGGCGTGCAGGTGACCCCCCCTGCCTCGGCGATCTCCGGGTCTTTCTCGATGTCGATCTCCACCACATGCAGCTTGTCGGCAAACTCTTCGATGACCTTGTTCAAGATCAGCTTGAGGGCATGACAAGGGGCACAGGTGGGGGCGGTGTACTTGACCATCAGCAGGCGATCGCTTTCGTGGTAGAGCCGCCGCAGGGCATAGCTCCCCTCGTGGCAGGTCTGGCTGAAGTCGAGGTCATCTTGCACCTCCTGCTCAAAACTGGCCTCCTCAACAGCCGAGTCTCCCTCCGGCTCTACCTCGACAGCAGAGGCAGAAGCGGGCTCAAGATGGCTTTGAGGGACGACGTGATACTCCTGTGCCAGGCCGTGTTCGGAGAGCCAGCGCTCCGCCAGCATGGCCGCCATACAGCCGGTGCCGGCAGCGGTGATGGCCTGGCGAAACTCGTGATCCTGCACATCCCCGGCGGCAAACACGCCCTCTACACTGGTGGCTACAGATCCTGGGCGGGTGACAATGTAGCCCACTTCATCCAGTTCCAGTTGCCCTTTGAACAAGTCGGTGTTGGGCTTGTGGCCGATGGCGTAGAACAGGCCGCCCACTGCCATCTCCCGGATCTCGCCCGTCTGGTTGTTGCGCACCTTCACCCCCGTCAGGCGCAGGCCGTCGCCCAGAACCTCCACCGCCTCCGTGTGCCAGTGGACGGTAATCTTGGGGTGGTTGAGCACCCGGTCTTGCATGGCCTTGCTGGCCCGCATCTTGCCACTGCGCACCAGCATGTGGATATGGGATCCAAACTTGGTCAGGTAGGTGGCCTCCTCACAGGCGGTATCGCCGCCGCCAATGACCACCAGCTCCACCCCCCTAAACATGGGCATGGCCCCATCGCAGACGGCGCAGGCCGACATGCCCCGGTTCCAGTAGATCTCCTCTCCGGGCAAGTGCAGGCGCTTGGCCGTGGCCCCGGTGGCAATAATCAGGCTGTGGGTGCGCACTTCCCGTTCGTCAGAGCGAACCACAAAAGGCCGCTGGCTCAGATCCACAAAGGTGACGTCCTCGGGGTAAAGCTCTGCCCCCCACCGCTGCGCCTGGGCACGCATGTTTTTCATGAGTTGGGGGCCACTGATGCCCTCGGGAAAACCCGGAAAGTTCTCCACCTCGGTGGTGGTCATCAACTGCCCGCCCGGGATCCCGCCCACCTGAAACCCCTCAAACACAACCGGCTTCAGGTTGGCACGCCCGGCATAAATGGCCGCCGTAAACCCAGCAGGGCCAGAACCAATAATCACCACGTTCTCAACCCGACTTTGCTCTGTCATCCGATGTCGCTCCTTGCTGTTGCTGAAAACTAAACCAAACTCATAACGACTACGTTTTAGCCTAACACGAGCTGGTACCCTCGGCGAGGCTGGAGCTTGTTAGTCCCATTTTCGCTTTCCTCTAGCTAGGGGGACAGGGTTTTGTCTCTGTCTGGAGGACAACAGGGCAGAAACGCCTGGCTGAGAGGCGCGATGGCCAACCTCTGGAGCAGAAGGCCAAAGCCAGGGCAATTTCGTATCAGAAACTACAAAATGCTGAGATCGGCCTTTCTAGGATGGGTGAGCGCTTTTGGCTCATTCAAGTCGAAGCGTGGGGATCCCGTCTACCTTTGATTACCCCAGTCTCAACCGCAACCCAATCAGGAGAGAGTAATGGCATCCACGCCCCAAGAAGTGCTTCAGATGATCCAGGACAACGATGTCCAGATGGTGGATCTCAAGTTTGTGGACATCTTCGGCACCTGGCAGCATGTCTCCTTCCACCCCTCGATGATCACTGAAGAAACCTTCCGCGAGGGAATCCCTTTCGACGGATCCAGCATTCGGGGTTGGAAAGCGATCAACGAGTCGGACATGTACATGGTGCCGGATCCCAAGACGGCCTGGATCGACCCATTTTTTCAAGTGCCCACCCTCAGCCTCATCTGCAACATCATCGAGCCGCGCACTGGCCAGCCCTACAGCCGTTGTCCGCGGAGCCTGGCGGCGCGGGCGGTTGCCTATCTGCAGTCTACCGGCATTGCCGACACGGCTTACTTTGGCCCAGAGGCAGAGTTTTTCATTTTTGAAGATGTGCGGTTTGACCAAACCCAAAATGCCGGCTACTACTTCGTAGATTCGATTGAGGGCCGCTGGAACTCAGGCCGGGAGGAAAAAGGCGGCAACCTCGGTTACAAGCCGCGCTACAAAGAAGGCTATTTCCCCGTCCCGCCTACCGATGCTCATCAAGACCTCCGCACCGAGATGCTGCTGACGATGGCCAAGTTGGGGGTGCCTATCGAGAAGCACCACCACGAGGTGGCTACCGGCGGGCAAGGGGAGCTGGGCTACCGCTTTGCCGATCTGATCACGGCTGCCGACTACATGATGATTTACAAGTACGTGATCCGGAACGTGGCCCGCAAGCACGGCAAGACGGTGACGTTCATGCCCAAGCCCCTCTTCAATGACAACGGCAGCGGCATGCACACGCACCAGTCCCTCTGGAAAGACGGTCAGCCCCTGTTCTACCAAGAGGGCAACTATGCCGATCTCAGCGAAACGGCTCTCTACTACATCGGCGGCCTGCTCAAGCACGCCCCGGCCATCCTGGCCTTCACCAATCCCACCACCAACTCCTACAAGCGCTTGGTGCCCGGGTTTGAGGCGCCGGTAAACCTGGCCTACTCGCAGGGCAACCGCTCGGCTTCCATTCGCATTCCGGTCACGGGCAAAAATCCCAAGGCCAAGCGGCTGGAGTTTCGCTGCCCCGATGCCACCTGCAACCCCTACATCGCCTTCTCGGCCATGTTGATGGCCGGCTTGGACGGGATCAAGAACAAGATCCACCCCGGCGAGCCCCTGGACAAAGACATCTACGATCTAGAGCCAGACGAGCTGGCCAAGATCCCCTCCACGCCCGGATCCCTGCTGGATGCTCTGGAAAGCCTGCAGAAGGATCACGCTTTCTTGTTGGAGGGAGGTGTCTTTACCGAAGATCTCATCGAGGCCTACATCGAGTACAAAATTGACAACGAGATCAACCCCATCAACCTGCGGCCTCACCCCTACGAGTTCGCGCTCTATTTCGACGCCTGATTCTCATCTAAACTATTAGTTCTCGGCCAAGGCTTTTGAACGGGATCCCTTCTTGCTGGAGGGATCCCTTTTTTGTGCCTGCTATGGTACTCTGGATGGGGGTGCTGAGTTTACAAACTCAGGGGGGGTTTGGATGGGATGGCTTATAGCTCTTATTATTTGGGTCCTTATTCTCTTAGGCCTTCTGGCGCTTGTTGTCTATCTAGCTGACTATCTAGAGAAGAAGCGTCGGGAAGCTTTGGAGCAGGTGGCCAGGAGCCTGGGCATGTCGTTTTCAGCAGAGCTACCCGAAGGGATCCGCTCCCGCTTGCTTCAGGCTGGCTTTGAGCTATTCCAACGAAGCGGCGCTCGTTTCTACAACTCGATGTTCAAACGACTGAACGATGGAACCGAAATCGCCATCTTTGACTACAGCTGGAAGGCTTCCAGAAAACGAAGCGGCGCTCGTTTCTACAACTCGATGTTCGAACGACTGAACGATGGAACCGAAATCGCCATCTTTGACTACAGCTGGAAGGTTTCCAGAAGAAGAAGAGAGAGAGAGTATTACTTTTCTGTTTTCTGGGCCTATTGCGAAGACCTACGGCTACCTCATTTTCGGCTGCACCCAGAAGTTCCCTTGTTCCACGACGTTGCTAAAGCTTTTGGCATGCAGGATATTAATTTCGAGAACCATCCCGACTTTTCTCGCCGCTACCTTTTGCGCGGAGAAGATGAGGCTAAGATTCGCCTGCGCTTCCACCCCAGTTTCCTCAACTTCTTGGAGCAGCATCCTCCTTGTTATGCGGAGGGCTTCGGGCCGCAGCTTGTCATTTGGCGGGATTACCCACCACCGGTGACTCCAGAAAAAATGGCAGACTGGCTGCGCTTTGGGGAAGAATGGGTGCAGCGACTGCGGTTGCGTCGGGTTTAACTCTCTGGATCGTCCCTCAAGGCCACTCCCTGGGTATGATGAGAGGAAGAGTTTAAAAAACGTAACGTGTCTTCCTCATTGTCCCAGGCGGTTGTTCTCATTACAGGGGCCACAGGGGGCATTGGCAGCGCCCTTGTGCCTCTCCTGGCCCAGGCCGGAGCCCATCTGGTGCTGGCGGCGCGGCGAGAGGATCCCTTGCGCACGCTGGCGGAGAAAGCGATGTCCCTGGGGGCTGCCTCCGGGCTGGGGATCCCTGCCGATGTGACGGATTACGCTCAGGCGGAGGCCCTGGTCAACCAGACCCTCCAAAGGCACGGGCGGATCGACGTGGTGATCAACTTGGCCGGAGCCGGGATCCTCAAGCCTGCCCAGCACATTACCCCTGTTGAGCTGGAGCGGATGCTGGCGGTCAACCTCAAGGGCAGCTTCTACACCAGCCAACTGGCGGCCAACGCCATGCGGGAGCAAAAATCCGGCCACATCCTCAACTTCCCCGGCATTCTGGGCCGCCACCCCATGGCCATGGCCTCTGCCTACTGTGCTGCCAAGTTTGGCGTGGTCGGTTTTACCAAGTGCATGGCTGACGAGCTGAAGCGCTTTGGGGTACGCTTTACTCTGTTTTACTTTGGCGGCATCGACTCCCCCTTCTGGGATCCCATCAGCCTCAAGGTGCAGCGGGACAAAATGCTCAGCCCTGCCACGGCTGCCGAGGCGATTCGCTTTGTCCTGACGATGCCTGCCAATGCCGTGCCCAACGAGGTGGTGTTGCAGCCGGAAAGCCACCAGTTTCTCTAAGGCTTGCCGAGTTCTGGAAGAAATCCCTGCTGCAGGATCCAGAGCTGGCACAAGTCGGTATTGCCAGCGGGAACTTCCCCAGGCAAGAGAGGGTGGGTTGGGGCTGGCCAGATCTCCTTGCGGCCCTTTGGGCAGATTGCCTCCATAATCAGGAAGACGTCCAGCCGGGGGCCTAGCCGATGGAGGCCATACGCTCACTTGTGCAAGAGGAGCCCATCCTCTCCTTTGCTCTGTTGCTGGGGGTGATCCTGGTGGTGCCGCCGCTATTTGAGCGGCTGCGCCTGCCGGGGTTGGTGGGCCTTTTGGTGGCGGGGATCGCCCTGGGTCCTCAGGGACTGAACCTGTTGACTTCAGAGCTGCCGACGGTGCAGTTGCTCTCGGAGATCGGCGTGGTCTATTTGCTGTTTGTGGCCGGGCTGGAGATCGACCTGGAGCAATTTCGGCAGACCCGCAACCGCTCTGCCACCTTTGGCTTGTTGACCTTTGCCATTCCCCTAACCGTGGGCACCGCCATTGGGCGGCTGTTTGGCTTTGGCTGGAACGCGGCCATCCTGCTGGGATCCCTGTTTGCCTCCCACACCCCCCTGGGCTACCCCATCGTCAGCCGCTACGGTCTGGTGAAAAACGAGGCGGTGCTGGTCACCATCGGCGGCACCATCTTCACCGACATTGCCGCGCTGCTGGTCTTGGCGGTCTGTGTCGGCATCCACGGCGGCGAGTTTTCCCTCTGGAGCTTGGTGCGGCTGCTGGGATCCCTGCTGCTGTATGCGGCTGCTGTGCTGTTTGGGGTGGACTGGCTGGGGCAGCGGTTTTTTCGGGTCACCGGCAGCGAAGAGGGCAACCAATTTTTGTTTGTGCTGCTGGCTCTGTTTGTGGCGGCTCTGGGGGCGCAGTGGATTGGGGTAGAGAAGATCATCGGCGCCTTTCTGGCGGGGCTGGCCGTGAACGATGTGCTGCGGGAGGGCTCTGTCAAAGAAAAGATCGTCTTTGTCGGCAGCATCTTGTTCATCCCCGTCTTCTTTGTGGATATAGGGCTGTTGCTTGATCTACGCGCTTTTTTGCAGACCCTTAGCTCCCTTTGGCTGCTGTTGAGTATCCTGCTGGGGCTGGGCCTCAGCAAGTACGCTGCTGCCCAACTCTGTCAGTGGCTCTACCGCTACACCCCGACCCAAAAGCTGATGATGTGGTCGCTCTCCTTGCCCCAGGTGGCGGCTACCTTGGCGGCAACCCTGGTGGGGTACCGCGTGGGGTTGCTCAATGCAGACGTGCTCAACAGCGTGGTGGTGTTGATGTTGGTAACGGCCACCCTGGGCCCAATTTTGACCAGTCGGGCGGCCACGCAAATGGCTATGGAGGAGGAACAGAGTCGGTTCCCATCTCCACCAGGAGTCGCTCCCGCCTCCGCAGCGCCGCCTCCCCAGCCCTACGTGGTCGTGGTGCCGCTGGCCAATCCCGAAACCGAGGAAAACCTGCTGGAGATGGCCTGCCTCCTGGCCAAGCAGGAGGGCGGGCGGGTGGTTCCCCTCTCGGTGGCGACCGGCCACCTGCACATGGACTCTCCCTTGCTGCAAACTTCCCTGGAGCACGGAGACCACCTCCTCAAGCGGGCGACGGAGTTTTGTCGGCCCTTTGGGGTGGAGGTCACCCCTCTCTGCCGCATCGACAGCCACGTGGCCCAGGGGATCAGCCACGCCAGCCGTGAGCAGAACGCCAGCCTCATCGTCATGGGCTGGAGCGATCCCACCCGCTTACAGGCCCGCCTCTTTGGCAGCGTCATCAACAGCGTCCTCTGGGCTGCCCATTGCCCAGTTGCCGTAGCACGCCTGCTCCATCCCCCCCACAAGCTGCGGCGGATCCTGGTGGTGCTGGAAAACTTTCGCTCGCAGACGGCTCGGGCGGTGCGCCTAGCCCAGATCTTGGCCGCCGCCAGCCAGGGAGAAGTTACCTTGCTTCACATCTGCTTCGCCAGCACCCCCGAAAGCGATCGCCAGTGGCTGGAGGCGCAGCTTTTATCCCTAGCCCAACAGCCAGACTTGGGCTACCCCGTCCAGGTCAAGGTCTTGGCCAGTGACGAGGTCGTCAAAACCCTCTTGCAGGAGGCCCAAGGATTTGACCTGGTGGTGCTGCCCTCTTTTCGTCGGCGCAACCCCAGCGGGAGCCTATCCTTCAGCGACACGACCACTCGCCTCCTAGAACGCCTCACCTGCTCTCTGATCATGCTCGGAGAGCCACTGTAAACTGCTCTTCCAAGGGTAGGCCCTGAGGTGGGACTCGATGTATTTGCCTAGTTTCGGCAACAGGGATGTGGTAGCGATAGCTGCTAGCGGGCTTAGAAATGCTGATGGGTGTGGGGGTGCTGCTTGATGTTGTCGGCATCCCTCACTTCCATTGCCGCATTGAGAATCCGCCGCGGCTCAGCGCTGAAATGGAGCTTGAACACCCCCCTCTCTGGCGTGCAGACCTGGTGCAGAGGGATGTGACGAAATTGGGGCTTGCTGCGGTACGTACGGGCCGCCGCTTGTAGCCGCTCCACAAAATCTTCTCCCAGCACCACCCCTGGCGGGAAAACATCGGCGGGCAAAGTCGGGATCCCGTTGTCGACAACTTCTGCGTAAGTAGTGGCGTAGAGAAGGCAGTAGGAAGTGCTGCGGCGCTCTTGGGCCAGGCAATCCAGGGCGGCGGCGGGAACCGGCTCGGCCACCAACACCTCCCTGAGGCGACCGTCCTCATCCCGTTGGAAGCAAGAGGCCACTCCCAGAACTACATAGTCCAGCCCCTGGACGGTGCCTGAGCTGAGGTGAGTTTGTGCCGTATCCGCCATCGCTGCCCTCTCCGCGTTGCTGGTTGAACTTTCTTGACCTCAGGTAAGTGCCGGGATCCCATGACAAGACCCGTGGTCCTCACCTTAGCAACAACTTCAGGGTTGGACACCTTGCTCTGGGCAAGCCCAGCCCGCAGTTACCTGGGCCTAAAACTCCTGCCGCGCTTCTAGGGCACGGGCCAGGGTAACCTCGTCGGCATACTCCAACTCGGATCCCATGGGCAGGCCAAAGGCCAGACGGGTCATGCGCAGGCCGGGGGCAACCGGCTTCAGGTAATCTTTAACCACGTGCATAGTGACCTCCCCCTCCACGCTAGGGCTGAGGGCGAAGATCAGCTCTTGGGGCTTCTCCCGCGCCACCCGGGCCACCAGCTCGCGGATGCGCAACTGCTCGGCCCCGATCCCGTTCATGGGCGAGATCAGACCCCCCAAAACGTGGTAAAGGCCCTTGAACTCGCGGGTGCGCTCCATGGCGATGAGATCCTTGACATCGGCCACTACGCACCAGGTCGACGGATCCCTCTGCGGCGAGCGACAGATCTCGCAGGGATCCTCCGCCGACCAGTTAAAACAGATGGAGCAATGCTTAACGGTTTGCTTAGCCTCCAGCAGGGCTTTGGCCAGGGCCTCGACCTCGCCAGCAGGCCGGTTGAGCAAGTGCAAGGCCAGGCGCTGAGCTGTTTTGGAGCCAATGCCGGGCAGGCGCTGCAGCTCCTCGATCAGGCGAGCCAAAGGGCGAGTGTACATAGGAAGCCAGGCTGGCCGGGATCAGCCCAACCCCAACCCCGGCAGGCTGATGTTTCCGGTCAGCTCCTCCATGCGCTTGCGCATCGTCTCGGCGGACTGAGTGTAGGCGTTCACCATCGCCGTCAGGAGCAAGTCCTCCACCACATCCACCGGCTCCTGGAGCACTTGGGGATCCAGAGAGACCTTGAGGGGCTCCTGGTTGCCGTTCACTGTCACCTTCACTAGCCCATTGCCGGCCTCGCCGACGATCTCCATTTCTTCTAGCTCTTTTTGCAGCCTTTGAGCGCCGTCGCGCACCTCTTGGGCCTTCTTGAGGGCTTCTTGGATTTTGCCGAAGGGACCAAAGCCTCGGGTCATGGGATCCTCTTCTAGACACTGCTGTTCTACTCTACCCCTTTCCTCTTGTCGGTAAAAGTACCCGCCAAGCTGGAAACCCAGGTCAGATCGGCCTTTTTAGCCTGGGGTTAACCCTGACGAATTATCCTCAACAGAGAGGGCAAAAGCGTCCCCTGCCTGGAGGTGTCATGGCTCAACTGTTGCAGGATCCGCAGTCGCTAGCCGCCCAGCCCAGCCCCGTGCGCCAAAAGGCTTCTCCCTTGTCCTGGCGGCGCTGGATCCCGGAGCGCTGGTATGTTCACCTAGGCCTGTGGCTGGCCTGTTTGGCGCTGGGGTTTCCGGTGCTGTATGCGCTGATCGTGAGCACCCAAAACAATGCCGAGGTATTTCGCTATCAATTGACCTTTGGCTCCTCGTTGGCCTTTAACTGGCAGCAGGTGATGGTGGCGCGTCACCTAGGCCATTACATGGTCAACAGCGCCATCGTGGCCACGGCCATCACGGTGGGCAAAACGGTTTTGTCACTATTGGCGGGGCTGGCCTTTGTCTACTTTCGCTTTCCGGGCAAGGGGCTGGCCTTCGGCTTTGTGCTCATTACCCTGATGATGCCCACAGAAATTCTGATCATCGCTCTGCTGCGGCTGGTCACCAACCTGGGCTGGGGATCCACCTACTACGCCCTGATCGTGCCCTTTCTGGCCAGCGCCACCTCGACGTTTTTGTTTCGCCAACATTTTTCCAACATCCCCCGCGAGCTGGCGGAGGCGGCTCAACTGGACGGGGCCAACCCGCTGCAGTTTCTCACCCAGGTGCTGATCCCCCTGAGCTGGAACGCCATCGGAGCCCAGGCGGTGATTCACTTCGTCTACGCTTGGAATACGTACCTGTGGCCCCGCTTGATCGTGCAAGGCCGGGAGCGGCAGGTGGTGCAGGTGGGGCTGCAATCCCTGCTCAACCTGGATAGTTCCGCCTCCTATGGCCCCATGATGCTGGGGGCGATCATCGCCAGTATTCCGCCGCTGGTGGTGTTCATTGCCCTGCAAAAGCCTTTCATGAGCGGCCTGGCCCTCAGCCGCGACAAGTAAGTTAGCGAGATCCTCATCCCCGCGAGTGCTCCCTTCATGCCCAGAGATCTGCGCCGTTTCATCGCCCTGCTGGAGTCCCGTGGCCAGCTTCGCCGCATTTCAGCAGAAGTAGATCCCGACCTGGAAATTGCCGAGATCGCCGATCGCCTCTTGGCCTGCGGGGGGCCGGCGCTGCTGTTTGAGCGGGTGAAGGGATCCTCGATGCCCCTGCTGATCAACGTTTTGGGCACGGTGGAGCGCATCTGCTGGGCGCTGGGGATGGAGCAGCCGCGGGAGCTGGAGGAGCTGGGGAAAAAACTGGCCTTGCTCTACCAGCCGCGCCCGCCCAAAAATTTTGCCCAGGCCCTGGAGCTGGGGCAGGCGCTGTTCCGAGTCTTCCAAGCTCGACCCAGCCGGGATCTCTTCCCCCCCTGTCAGCAGGTGGTGCTGCTGGGTGAGGCGGTCGATCTCACCCAACTGCCCCTGCTGCGGGTCTATCCCGGCGATGCCGGGCGGGTGCTGACCTTGGGGCTGATGGTTACCAAAGACCCGGAAAATGGCATTCCCAATGTGGGGGTGTACCGCCTGCAGCTCCAGAGCCGCAACACGATGACGGTGCAGTGGCTGTCGGTGCGGGGGGCCACCCGGCATTTGCGCAAGGCGGCGGCCCTGGGCCGGAAGCTGGAAGTGGCAGTGGCCATCGGGGTGGATCCCGCCGTGATCCTGGCGGCGGCTACGCCCCTGCCGGTGGATCTGTCGGAGTGGCTGTTTGCCGGCCTCTACGCCGGCGAAGGGTTACACCTGGCCCGCTGCAAGACGGTGGATCTGGAGGTGCCGGCCCACGCCGAGATTGTTCTGGAGGGCACCATCACGCCAGGGGAGGTGGCCCCCGACGGCCCTGCCGGGGATCACATCGGCTACTACGGCCCTCGCAACGAGCAAGCTCCGCTCATCCGCTTCCACTGCCTCACCCACCGCCGCGATCCCATCTACCTCACCACCTTCAGCGGCAAGCCTCCCAAAGAAAACGACATGATGGCGCTGGCCCTGAACCGCATTTACACCCCCATTCTGCGGCAGCAGGTGCCGGAGATCGTGGATTTCTTTTTGCCCATGGAGGGCTTGGGCTACAAGGTGGCGATTCTGTCCATCGACAAGGCCTATCCCGGCCAGGCGCGGCGGGCGGCCCTGGCTTTTTGGAGCGCCTTGCCCCAGTTTAGCTACACCAAGTTCGTCATCGTGGTGGACAAGGACATCAATGTGCGGGATCCGCGGCAGGTGCTCTGGTGCCTGTGTTCGCGGGTGGATCCGCAGCGGGATGTGTTTATTCTGCCGGACAACCCCTTTGACGCCCTGGACTTTGCCACCGAAAAACGGGGTCTGGGGGGCAAGATGGGGATCGATGCCACCACCAAGCTCCCCCCGGAAACCGACACCCCCTGGCGGCAACCGCTTGCCCCGGATCCGCAAGTGGCCCGTCTGGTGGATCGCCGCTGGGCGGAATACGGCCTGGCGGATCTGGACTTGCAGCCGGCGGATCCGCGCCTATTTGGCTACGAGTTCTAGGGGTGGCTAAGAGGCTGGCAGGTGCAACAAGCGCTGTCTTGGCTGGTGCTGCTCCTGAGCTATGTCGGGCTGGGGCTGGGATCCCTGCCCAGGCTGCGCATGAACCGGGCCACGATTGCCCTGGCGGGATCCGCTTTGCTGATTGCCCTAGGAACAGTGCCGCTGCTGGAGGCTTGGGCAGCCATCGACGCGACCACGATTGTCTTTCTCCTCAGCATGATGGTGGTGAACGCCAGCTTGTCCCAGGGCGGCGCCTTCCAGCTAGCTTTGCTGGGCCTGATTCGGGTTAGCCGCAGTCCCTTTGGCCTTTTGCTCATGCTGGTGTTCGGCAGCGGGCTGCTCTCGGCCTTTCTCCTCAACGATACCCTGGCACTGGTGTTTACCCCCCTCACGTTGCAGGTGACAGCCGTGCTGGGGCTGAACCCTATTCCTTACCTCTTGGGCTTGGCGGCGGCCACCAACCTAGGGTCTGTAGCCACCCTGAGCGGCAACCCGCAGAACATCCTCATCGGCTCCTTCTCCGGGATCGGCTACCTGGAGTTTGCCGCCCAGATGACCCCGATTGCCGTGGTGGGGCTGCTGTTGGAGGTGGGGCTGCTGTGGCTCTACTACCCCGAGGTGCGCTCGCTGCAGCCCTTCGCCCAGGTGCCTTGGACGCCGCTGCGCCTCTATCCCCCCCTGTTGCGCAAGAGCGTGGCCATTACAGCGGGCCTGTTTGGGGCCTTTGTGGCCGGCCTGCCCCTAGCGGAGTCGGCCCTGGTGGCGGCGGCCTTGCTGCTGATTACCCGCCGGCTGAAGCCGGAGCGGTTTTTGGGGCAGGTGGACTGGAACTTGCTGGTGATGTTCTCCGGGCTGTTTATCCTGACACGGGCAACCCGAGAGCTGCTGGCCGGCTGGGGAACGAGTCTGGGGCCCTGGGCGGAGCAGGTGGCGGGATCCCCGTTGGCGCTGCTGGCCGCTGTCGCCCTCTTGTCCAACCTCATCTCCAACGTGCCGGCGGTGCTGCTGCTGCAGTCGCTGCTCCCGCTGCAGGGAAAGACGGCCTGGCTGTTGCTGTCTGCCGGCTCTACGCTGGCCGGTAACTTGACTCTGTTTGGGGCAGTGGCCAATTTAATTACCGTCGAAGCGGCAGCTAGAAAGGGGTATGTGTTAACGTTCGGGGAACATCTCCGCTTTGGCCTGCCCCTGACGCTGCTTACCCTTGGGTTTAGCGGTCTGTGGCTGGGTCAGCCCTGAGCCTTGCCGGGAGCCCTCACTGGGCACTAAGGGCGGCCAAAAGCTCATCTGCCAACAACACTGCCGTGTAGACCAAAGCCTGTCGCTGCTCAGGCGAGAGATTGCCAATGGCAGTTTGGGGATTGCTGAGCATGCCCTGCAACACCCTGCTGGCCACGTATTCCCGTTTGGAAACGCCGGGGCTAGAGATGGTGGGGTTATCCAGGGAAAACTTCTGGTGGTGCTCGAAGGGAAAGGCATATTCAGAAGCTACCGGCATGGCTCCACTCCAAACCTGGACTCTACGCTGCGCTTGGCCTATTTTCGCATTGTCCCTTGCGGGGAAGCTCCAAAAACAGATGCGCCGTACGCCTATTTGCTTCACCTGAACCGCGTGCGGCATCCCGGCTCCAAAGAGCATGACTCTAGTCAGTGATATGCTGGACTATACTGAAAATAATGTACAGTATGTTCAGTATGGCTGCTTGGTATGGCTAGGTATGTAAAACCGAGAGAAGCGGCGGATTATTTTGGGGTGTGTCTCCACACCTTGAGGCGATGGGAACAGAAGGGCTGGATCCATGCAGTACGTACACCATCTGGTAGAGCGAGAAGGTATAACCTCGACAGCTACATTGGCCTCCGGCCCGCTGACGCGAACAGAGCACCCAAGAAGGACAAACGAGTCGTTTTGTACGCCCGAGTCAGCAGTCGAGGGCAGAAACCAGACTTGGAGAGACAGATTGCAAGACTGGTTAACCTCTATCCTGGAGCCGAAGTGGTCGGAGAGGTTGGCAGCGGTCTCAACTTCAAAAGGCCAAAGTTCCTTGCCTTATTGGAACGAGTTCGTGCGGGAGATGTCGGAACAATTGTGGTCGCTCACCGGGATCGACTCTGCCGGTTTGGATTTGAGTTCGTTGAGTGGTACTGCCGTCAATACGGGTGCGAAATCTTGGTTCTCGATGACGATCACCTTTCTCCCCAACAGGAACTGGTTGAGGATATCCTCACCATCTTGCACTGCTTCAGCAGTCGGCTCTACGGACTCAGAAAATACCGGGCTGCAATCGAGAAAGATACGGATTTATCCGGAGCCAGCGCTGGCTAAAGTCTGGAAGCGGTGGCAAGCGGCGTGCCGGTACTGCTACAACCAAGCGATTGCCTATCAGCGTCAGCATGGTGCCCCAAAAACGGCCAGAAAGCTGCGGGACATCATCCTGCGCTCCGACCTGCCCGGGTGGGTGAAGGACGCCCCCTGCCACATCAAGCAGAACGCGGTCGTCGAGGCGTGGTTGGCGTTTCGCCGAAGCAAAGACGCGAGGTTTCGCAGTGTGCGAGACAGGTCGCATACGCTGCAATTCAACGCCGGCAACTTTCGCAATGGGACGTGGTATCCGAAACTCACCCGAGGCTTGGCGTTCCGTGCATCCGAGGAGATGCCCAGAGAATGGGCACGCGGAACTGAGCTAATGCGGGTGAAAGACAGATGGTATGCCATCTTTCCTGAGCCCGTGAACGAGCAGTGTTCGTTAGCAAAGGGGGTTGTTGCGCTTGACCCTGGGGTAAGAAGCTTCCTTACAGGGTTTGATGGGGCGGGCTTTGTAGATATCGCCAAGGGAGACTTTGGCAGGATCGTTCGGCTGTGCTACCACCTAGACGATCTGCAATCTAGGCTGAGTAAAGCACCGAGACCCAAGCGTAGGCGAATGCGGCAAGCGGCGTTTCGTCTGCGGGAGAGAATCAGGAACTTGGTGGACGAGTGCCATCGCAAGGTAGCGGCGTTCTTGACGGATAACTACCGATTGATATTCCTCCCCACTTTCGAGTCAGCCAAGATGGTTGCCAAGGCAGGGAGGAAGTTTGGTAGCAAGACAGCAAGGGCGATGCTCACCTGGGCGCACTACCGGTTCAAGCAGCTCCTGAAGTTTCAAGCCAAGAAGAAAAACGTGGTTGTCGTGGAAGTATCGGAAGCGTACACCAGCAAAACCTGTACCAAGTGCGGGCACATCCACACTAAGTTGGGTGGTGCAAAGGTGTTTAGATGCCCAAAGTGCAACCATAGGCTACCACGAGATTGGCAAGGCGCTCTGGGTGTTATGCTCAGAGCTTTGCGGGATACCGCCTTTCTGTTTGGACTCCGTCCGAGTAGCGCGGTCGCGTCAGCATCGCGTAGTGACAACGGAAACGGACAGAATGCTATCGCTTCACCGCTGAGCAGTAATGCTCAGCAGTGTTCAGCGTAAATGTATCAGCTTGCCCGTCGCCTGGAGCAGGCGGCCAGGGAGCCCTCCAGTTGTTACCCTGGGGCTCCGGCAGGGGCAGCAGCGTTAGCGACAGGATTGGGCATTCCCAAAAAGATGCAGGAAAATCAGGAGAAGTTGAGCCGGGATCCCAGACCCACCGGCTCTCCATCTCGTTTGCTGAGGAAACCCGATGCACGACCTGGACAGTTTGCCAGAACCGGTAGCCGATGCCCTAATCAAAAGCCTGCTTACAGATGTGGAGCGGCTGATCAACCAGCACGGTTTGTCGGAGGTTTTGGTGGGGTTGGCCATGTATTGCAATGTGCAGTTCAAGGCCAAGTTCAATAAACCCAACCGCACCGAAAAGGATGAGGAGCTGGGATTTTACTTCCGCGACGCCGCCAAAGCTCTGGAGGTAGCGGCCAGCCTCACCTATCGCACCATCGATCGCTCTCGGCCCACCTCGCCTGGCACCTAGACTTTAGGGATCCCTTTTCAACCCTCACCCCCGGCCCCTCTCCCAGCCCTCACCCCCGACCCCTCTCCCAAAGGGAGAGGGGAGTTGGCGAGCGCTCCGGGGTGGCAAGGGATCCCCCTGAGTTTTTATGCTGGTGGGCGAAAGTTGCAGTGAGGCCGCGCGTGAGAGTTGTCTGGGAACGCAGCATTTACGGGGGCAATGGCCGGGTGCCCTGCATCGTCTGCGGTGGATGGGCCGCCCCTATCCCAAAAAAGGGGCAGCAGGTGTTGCTGGCGGTGGTCTATAACGACCGCGGCCAAATCTACGGCGAGATCTGCCGCAGTTGCCTCAGCCTGGGGCCCAAGGGCATCAAAGAGTATCTACGAGAGCGGATTGCCCGCCTGCGCAGGCAACTGCAAGACCTAGAGGAGCTGGAACGAGGAGAGGTGCAGTTGCCCACCCTGGAGCAGGAGCTGAGCGCCTACTTGGATTAACCGCTATACCTTCTTCTCGACCGAAACCTGCAGCCAGCAGCCCAGCTCGGCGGCCAGCCATTGCAACTCCGGATCGTGCAAGTTCTTCAGCTCGTACTTGCAAACGCCCGCCCAGATGTTCAACTGTGGGCCCACCTCTACCCGATCCCCATCGCAATCGCGTCGGGTATGGCGCGGCATCAGCTCCAGCCGGTGAGGAGATCCCGCGCCAGGCGGGTGGGTCTGCCGCTGCACCTGCTCAGCCGCCGCTCCGGTCGATGCCGCTGCTGCCAGGGTGGGCGCTCTGAGACCATATCCCCTCGCTTCTGGGGCTTCTAAACAGGGATCCCTTGAGAAAGTTGTTCTGGATCCCAGAATCATCCCTGGAAAGCCTGTCCGCAAGCCCCCACGCATGGGCCAGCAGCTTTCCCGAAACGGGGAGGATATGCTGGGCGACAGAGAGGGATCCCCACTTGCCGAGGCGATGGTTTTCTAGCTGAGTCTTCCATTCCGTCTGTTTTCCCCACCTACTACCAACAGTTGGGGCTTTCTGATACATTTACGCTGAACACTGCTGAACATCACTGTTCAACTATGCAGCGATAGCATTCTGTTTGTTTCCAAACAGAATGGCGGTATCCCGCAAAGCTTTGAGTAGAATACCCAAAGCGCAGTTTCCGTGTCGTCTTACTACCAATTTTCTGCTTTGCTTTGGCTACCATGTTGGCAGACTCGAAAGTAAACAGAAAGATCAACTGGTAGTAATCCGTACTGAACATATTATACATTATTTTCAGTATAGTTGAGCTTATTATTGACTAGAGTCATGCTCCCCAAGCCAGCCTGGAGGAGATCAAAGCCGTCTACCGCCGGCGGGTGCGCGAGATTCATCCGGATCGTCTGCCTGCCGATCTCCCCGAGGGGTTGCGGCAATTGGCCCAGCGAGAGTTTCTTCAGCTCCAACAGGCCTACCGCGTCCTCAGCGACAGCCGGCAGCGCCGGGCCTACGATCTCAGCCTCCAGCCTTCTCCTTTGCCGGTGCCGCAGCCGACCGTGGCCCCTGCCGGTTGGCTGGCCCTCTTGAGCGCTGTCTTGAGCGGAGCTGCTCTCTGTTTGGCAAGCTTGGCCCTTTGGAATGCTCGCATCCCGGCCCAAGGTTTGGATGTGGCCGGCAAAACGGCTGTTGTTGGCGCCCCTCAGTTGTCCGGCAACGCGGATCCCTCCCTGGCCACCGTCCCCCAGACATCCGAGACGGGCAACGCCTCGGAAAGGAGGATCTCGGCCCCAGCCGCCCCTTCTGAAGACTTCTTGAAGCCTTCCCCAGAGCAGGTCGACCGCTTCGCCCGCGCTCTGCTGGCGGTGCAGCCCCTTCTGGCGGCCACCCAAACTCGCCTGCAGCAGGCCAAGGGCAGCGAGGAACGTCGGCAAATTGAACAACAGTTTGAAACCGCAGCCGCCAAGATCATCGCCGCCCATCAACTGACCCCAGAGGACTATCACCGCATCTCTGCCAGCGCCCAGTCGGATCCGGGTGTGGCAGCCGCAGTCACCGCAGCCGTGCGCCGCTGGATGTCGCCCTAGCCCGACAAGACCCTGGCCTGTAGGCGGGAAGAAAAAACTTCGTAAATAACAGTCAAAGGCTGGCCTCGGTGCAGCAAAAGATAATGCCTAGCCCAAAAAGGGCCGCGACAGTTGAGCAGCCGGGCAACTGGCTCGGCTTCGCCATAGTAGAGGCGACGCACTTCGCGAAAGGTCTCCAGTTTTTCTTGGATCAGATTTTGGCCAATGGGCAAATCGGGATGGGGCAAGTATTGGGCCAGATGGTCGGAGTTCCACCAAGAGGTGGCATAGAGCAAGGGCTGCTGAGAGGTTGCTCCACACAGCCAAACCCGCCGCCGCAGCAAGGGGGATCCCAGCCGCGCCAGATCCTTGGTCAGCCGTTGCATGGACTGGGGGGCGGCGCTCTGCTCTGCCAGCAGCTCGACCCGGCCCGTGTCGAGCAGATGGGCCTGAATCGGCTCTTGGGTCAAGGCAGCCAGAGTGCGGGTGGTCAAGCCATCCCCCAAAAGCAGCAAGCGCAACACAGGATCCACCTGCACCAACTCAGGCTGTAGCGGATCTGCCTCCCCCTGCCAATACAGTTGCAGGGGCCACCAATCGCCTTGGCCAGAGGAGACGTTAGAACAGAGGGCAGCGCTCCAAGGGGATCCCGCAGCGTCGCCATGGGAGGTGAGTGAAGAAGGGAAAAGTTCCAAGGCGGAGGTTGAGTTGTTAAGTTCTGTATCGCTCCTTAGTCTAGCCCACCCCATGTCTCTGCTCTAGGGATGTTCCTAGCTGGTGCCCGGCTGGATCAGCAGCCGTACCAGCCAGGGGACGACCACGATGACGCTGATCAGGCGGGCCAGGTGCATGACCACCACCGTGCTGGCTTGCGCCCCCATGTCCAGGGCTATCAGGCTCATGTCCGAAATGCCTCCCGGAGCGGTGCCCAAGATGGCGGTCAGGCGCTCGATCCCCAGCCAACGGGAGATCAAGTACCCCGACAAAACTCCCGTGCCCACCGCAATCACCGTACAGAGCAGGGCCGGTCGCCACAGATCTTTCAAGGCCAACAGCGTATCGGCGGTGAGCTTGCTGCCCAAAAGAATGCCCAGCACCACCTGCATGACAAAGCGGATCCCGGCTGGGGGAGTGGGGATCGGGATCGCTCCCCAAACATTGACCAAACCCACTGCTACCATCGAACCCACCAAAGCTCCTGCCGGCAGCCTCAGCTTGACTGCAATCAGGGCGCCCGCCAATCCGATCAACAGCGTCCAGAGATAGTTCATCATTGCGGTTTGGCCTCAAGGCAAGAGGATCGCTGTGAGCCAGGGTTGGAGCTGCTCTCCCCACGGCATTCGGCGCAGATGCCGTAGAAGTCAAGCACATGGTACTCGATGACAAATTGGTAGCGGCTGGCAAGCTGCTCCTCCAGGTCTCCCACTGGGCAATCCGGCAGAGGCACCACCCGCCGACATTCGGTGCAAATGAGGTGATGGCGGTTGTGGCCGTTGCTGGGCAAAACCTGATAGTAGGTCTGCTGATCTCCCAAGTTGACCGCTTGCAGCTTGCCCTCGTTGCGCAGAGCCTCCAAAGCCCGGTAGACCGTGGCCAAGCCAACGCTATGGTTGGCATTGCGCAACTCCAGGAAGATCTCTTGGGCCGAGAGGGGCCGCAAGCTCTGCTTCAAGACTTCCAGGATCAGTTTTTGGCTGCGGGTCTGGCGGGAGGAGGACATGATCCCTTTTCGTTCTGAGGGGTCACCAGCAAGGTTAGCGCTCGGCGTCGGCCTCGGCTTTCATGCGCTCTAGGGTTTGGTGCATTTGGTCGAACATTTGGCTGAGGGTGAGCCCAAACCCCCCAAGCTGGGTTTGCAGTTGTTTGATGGTCATCTGAGCCATAAAGTCGTCGGAGAGCTCCAGCCGCTTCATGAAAATGCGCTGCCGCTCCAGCAATTCTTCCATTCGCTCGATGAAGATTTTTTTGCCTTCCCGGTCGAATTGGCCGTAGCGCTCGCCAAGTCGCATCAGGTTTTGGAAGTCCTGAAACAGCTGCTTGGCTTCTTCTTGAACGATCTCCGAGTCGAAGAAGCTCATGGCCTTTCGTCTGCCCTAAATAAACTGCATTGGGTATACCCATCCTATCCGATCGGGTTGGGGGGTCGCAGTCCCTGCCGTTTTCCGGCCAGTACGGGATCCCGTCCTTCGCTTGGGTGGAGAATGGAGTTTTGACCTGTCTGCCCCGCTTATGTTCCCCTTTCCTGGTGTGAAGGCTTATACGCAGCCGTCTTTGGCCCAGCAGTGGTGCCAACGGGTGCAGGGATCCCGACCGCTGTTTTTGGCCTGCCTGGGGTTTACGGAAACGGCCCTTATTCCCGGCATCTCGGCTGCCGGCGCCACGCCCTCCTTGCGGCGCTACACGGCCCTTGCCGATGGAGAGGTGTTGCTGGGGGACTATTCTCACCGCCTGCCCACCTCTCCCGATGGCTATCCTTCACCGGTGGTGATCAGCCGCGCCGTCCTGAGGGAGTTGGGGATCCCCTGTCGCGTGTTCGACTGTGGTTTGCCGGAGCCTCTGCCGGGGGCAGAAACGGTCAGCGCCAGGGGAATAGCCCGCTGCTTGAGCACAGGGCAGGCTCTGTCTTTGGAGCAGGTGGGATCCCTGTGGCAGGAGGGGTATGAGCGGGGATCCCGGCTGGAGTCGAGCTACTGCGTCATCGGAGAATGTGTGGCGGGAGGCACCACCACGGCGCTGGCAGTGTTGTTGGGGCTGGGCTGGCAAGCAGAGGGCATGGTCAACAGCAGCCACCCGGTCTGTAACCACGCCCAAAAGCTGGCCTTGGCCCGGCAGGGATTGGCCAGACTTCCCGCCAGGGCTACCGCCCCAGAGGTGGTGGCCGCTGTGGGGGATCCGATGCAGCCTTTTGTAGCCGGGCTGGCGATGGCGGCAGCCCAGCGGGGGCCGGTGCTGCTGGCGGGCGGCACCCAAATGCTGGCGGTGCTGGCCCTGATGCGGCGCTGGGGGGAAGAGCAAGGGATCCCCTGGCCCCCGGAGAATGTAGCCATAGGTACCACCCGCTGGGTGGCCGAGGATCCCTCGGGCAATACGGTGGGTTTGGCGGAGCTGCTGGGCGAGGTTCCCCTTTTGGCCACCCAACTCAGCTTTGCCCAAAGCCGCTATGCCCCCCTCCGGGCCTACGAGCGGGGCTATGTCAAGGAAGGGGTGGGGGCGGGTGGGCTGGCCATTGTCAGCAGCCTCTATGCCGGCTGGGGCCAGGCAGAGCTACTGGCCGCCGTTGAGCGCAGCTACGAGCAGCTCGTGCTTCAGGCCGGCTCCAGGGGGGCCATCGTCAGGCCCTCCCGCAGCAACTGTTGATGGTAGAGCTCTGCTTGCTCTTGCGGGCCGACCCAAACCACCGCCTGCCCTTCGGCATCCACCTGCACGGTCAGTTGCCGTGCCAGGGGCAGGGTCATGCCGGGGATGTACTTGAGCAAGCATTCGGTAACATGCTGAAAGGTGTTGAAATCGTCATCCAAGACGATCACCTTGAAGTGGGGGTAGGGCTGGCGAACCCGGGTTCTCGACGGAGACGACTGCTGAGCAGGTCGAGTGGGAGCTTCCGTGGTCATAGCAGCAGAACTCAGGACAACATCTGGATACCTAGGTCACATTCAACTTTCTCAACAGCCAAAAATCGGTCGCTGTTGATTCTGAGTCCATTCTAGTTCCTAGTCTCCAGTGGACGCATGGGGTCTGCCGGCAGCCCGTATTTGCCTTTGGATCCCTTGCCGGTGCAAGAGATGGGAAAGAGGTGCGGATCCCCGATCCGCTCTCACAACATCAGCTCTTGCCGCAGGGAGCGACGGGGCTTTTTGCCACCGAAGTGGCGCTCAAAATAGAGGGCGGTGGCTTGCGACAGGATCCCGGCTTCGACAAGCGCCTGGCAGAGGGATCCCCCAGGGGGTAGGTGCTCTTGGATCTGCTGGATTTGCGCGGCGCTGACCAGCCCCGAAGCCTTAAGGTAGTCGGCCACGTGCCGTCCGCCTGCCAGGTAGACAGAGTAGCCGTCTTCGCTGAAAAACTTGACTGTCTCCGGCTTGAGGCCGCTGTGGTGGGTCAGCACGTCTGTGAAAGTGCCGCCCTCTGTTTCCCAGGCGTGGAGGACGGTTTCGATGCCGGCGTTGTCGAGGAGACCGGCTGCGCGCAACTGGGTCAAGATCCGCCGCACCCAAGGGTTGGCCCGCTGCAGCGCTTCCAGATCTTCTTCTCCCAAATACTCCTGAGGCGGCAGCTCGGCATCTGCGGTCGATTCGGCCACGCTCGCAGTTTGGGTAGCCGGGGCAGGCGACGGCGTCCGGTTGGCCTGCACTTGGGCCTGGAGCTGGCGCACCTGCTCTCGGGCCTGTTGAAGCTGGGCTTCGGTGGACTGCAGATGGCTTTGGGTGGCTTGCAGTTGGGCTTGGACTTCCTGCAGGCGTTCTTGAGTTACCTGGAGTTGGGTCTGGGCTTCCTGAAGTTCCCCCCGCAGCCGGTGGATGGTCTGGCTGGCTTCTTGGCGGGCGTGGGCCAGGTCGGCAATGAGGCGGGCCTTCGTCGATTGGGCCACTTGAAGCTGGTGCTGCTGCTCCTGCAGCGATTGGCTGAGAGCGGCCAATTCGGCTTCCTTGTGCTCAAGAGCCTGGCGCAGTTGAGCCTCAGCTTGCTGATGCTGCTGCAGCCGGGATCCCAACTCTTGCAGCTTGAGCTTGGCCTGAGATTGCCATTCCGTCAGCTCGTGGCAGTGGCGCCGCAGGGTCTCCAGCTCGGCCTGGGCAGCTTGCAACTGCTCGGCCAGTGCCTGGACTTGCGCGGATCCCCGATCTTGCTGCGCTCGGAGCTGCTCCTCCAACTCCTGAATGCGCTGCTGGGCAGCCCTGTGTTGCTCGGATCCCTGCTGGATTTGAGCCGCCAGTTGGGCTTCCAACTCGGCAATGCGCTGTTGCTGCTGCTGCTGGCGGGATTGAGACTCAACGAGCTGCTGTCGCTCCCGCTCCAGTTGCGCTTCTAGGGCGGCAACCTGCTCTTGGTAGTGCTCCAGTCGGGCTTGGTATTGCGCGGTAGCTTTGTGAACTTGCTGCGCCACCTGCAGCGGCGAAGCGTAGAGGGGGGGCTGATCCGGAATGGTGGACCACTGCTCCAGCATCACTTCCCAACTGTTGGCAGCTCCTCGCCGTCGCCGGAGCTGCTGCTGCTTGTCGAGGGCCCACTCCAACCAGTGGGGCTGCACCCAGCCCTGCTGCACCAAGATCTCCCCCAGCTTGCGCTCCGGGTGCTGCCGCTGCTGAATCAGGGCCTGATGGATGTGCTCCAGCTCCAGATACCCATGCAGCACCAAGATCTCGCCGATGCGCACCAATTCGACCGGAATCAATGGGTAGAGATCTCGGGGGGCAACCCAGCCGTGCTGCATACACAGCTCCCCCAACATCAAGGGGTTGTCGGCCTTTTCCCACATGGCCTGAGCCAGTTGGGCGGGGGTGAGCAGTCCTGCTCGGTTGAGGGCTTCTCCCAAGCGGATCTCAAACTTTTCCTGCTCGATGGCGGTTGGGGTGGGGCTGGTCGGCGGATTCATTGGGCCTCTCGGACGGGAAGAGTAAGCTCTGCTACAACTATCGTAGTGGAAAATCCTTAGAGAAGTAGCATTCTGCAACCGAAACGCATTTTGTCAAGCCGAGGATCCACGGATTTTGCCGGAAGGTCGCTTTTTAAGTCCTAAGAGGGGCGCTGTTCTTGGCTTTGGGCAAACTGTTGCAACTGCCTCAGGAGCAGCAACTGCCCCAGTCCAAGGGGCAGGAGGGAGACGGCCTCAACCCGGAGCTGTACCCAGCCGTTGCCCCACATCCAGTCGCAGTAGCCATCGGCTCCGCCCCACATTAGTAGGCGTAGCCGTTTCGGCAGCAGGGTTTCCACCTGGTGCGTGATCGAGACGGGGCCCCACTGGACGGCAAAGGTGCTGCCCAGCTCCAGCCTAGCGGGCAGGGATCCCTGCAACTGCTGCGGCCAGAGCCACTGCTGCAACAGCCCCACCTCGGTCAAGCAGCGCTGCAAGGTCGAGGAACTGGCCTCGACCTCGATGCGGATGGTGGAAGATTGGAATGTCCCGAGCATACTTATCCGGCTGAGGCGACCCCAGAACCGAAGCGGCAGCCGGGGCGACAACTTCTAACTCCATTCTGGCCAATTGTTCGAGAGTTGCCTTTGAAAACAGCTCGTCCTCACGTGGTTGCCATCCTGGCCCAGAGTCTGGACGGCAGGATCGCCACCCACCGCGGGCAAAGGCCCCACTTCGCCAGCGCCGAAGACCACCAGCACCTGGAAACCCAAGCTGCCCGGCAACAGGCTTTGATCATGGGGGCGGCCACGCTGCGGGCCTACGGCACCAGCCTGCGCATCCGGGATCCCGAGCTCATCCAACGCCGACTCCAGCAGGGCCTCTCCCCTCAGCCCCTGACGATCATCTGCTCCGGCAGCGGGGAGATTCCTGAGGATTTGCCGTTTTTTCGCCAGCCCCTCACCCGCTGGCTGTGGACAACTCCCCAGGGATCCCGGCTTTGGCAGAACCGAACCGGCTTTGAAGAGATCTGGGTGGCTGCCGATTGGGATCTGCCGGCACGGCTGGCGCGCCTGCGCAGTTTGGGCATCGAACGGGTGGGGTTGCTGGGCGGGGGCCGGCTTTTGGGGGCGTTTTTGCAGGCAGGGGCCTTGGATGAGCTGTGGGTGACCCTGGCGCCGGTGCTGCTGAGTGGGTATGCCGATGCGCCCGCCAGCATCGAGGGCTGGCAGCTGCAGGGATCCCCGCCCCAACTGGAGCTGCTGGAGTGCCACCGTGGCTCTAAGGAGCTGTTTTTGCGCTACCGGGTCGAGTGGCCCTGAGGGGGCTCGCGAGAAAAATTTTTGGACAAATTTAGATTTCTCAGAAATCCACAGGTTTTCCCCAGACTTTCCACAGAGAGGAGGCCTGTTTTCCACAGGCCTGTGACCTCAGGAAACGGCAGCGAGGGTTTTTGTGGAAAAGTCCAAACTGGAAAGTTCAGACGGATACACCTTGAGAAACGCAACGGGATCGCGCCGTTTTTGCCGATGGCATCAAAGCCGGCGGCGGGCTTGAACAAACTTGGAGCCGCTGCCCAGGATTGACACCCCCCATGGGGCAGAGGGCAGAATAGCCGCACCTGAGGTGAGGGGGAGATTTTCCTGGCAGCTCTCCTCAGAGGCAAAGAACCCTTTGCCCAAAAACTCTATCCCTTCTCCTGCCTGAGACAAGGCCAAGGGGCAGTTTGGTATCCTCTGGCCGCTGCCGGACGGGCTAGGGGCAAACTTCTACACACTGTCTTGCTTTTGGCGGGACCGATGCGGCCCCCGGCGTACCCAAGTTAGAGAGCTGGGTTGGCTTGTTTTTTCCCTTCTGGGCAGGCCCGGTTTTGGCCGGCTCCTTAGGTTTTCTTGGTTTCCCTGTTAACCCCGAGTAGGTGGTTGGGCTATGGATTCTCCCACCGTCAGCATTTTGAGCGAAATTCCCGAGGAGCTACACGACACCCTCAAAAACTACCTCTCTCGTCACCCCGATTGGGATCAAGATCGGGTCGTAACGGCAGCGCTCTCGTTATTCCTGCTCCAGAGCGGAGACACGGATCGGCGCGCTGCCCGTATTTACTTAGACAGCCTGTTTCGCCGCAACTGAGCCCTCGCAAGGCAAGCGCCGAGGATGGCCCGATTCAGGAGCGGGGGGGTAGGAACGCTCTGTCAAGAACGTCCTATTCACCTGAACTGTTAACCTGAGTAGGGAGATGTCCCGCTGTTGCTGAATACCGGCGGGAAGGGCAAAAAAGGGATCCACCAAGGGAAAAACCGTGCCACAGGGCTTTGGGCGAGGAAAGGGCGACCGGCAGACGGCTGGGCCAAAAGGCCTAGGAAGAGGCTCCGGTCTATCCCC
Source organism: Synechococcus sp. JA-3-3Ab (assembly GCF_000013205.1). Lineage (NCBI taxonomy): Bacteria > Bacillati > Cyanobacteriota > Cyanophyceae > Synechococcales > Synechococcaceae > Synechococcus > Synechococcus sp. JA-3-3Ab. Next base: position 1,397,174 of record NC_007775.1, read on the forward strand.
CTTCCCTTCCCCAGAGGCGACCCTGGCGCTGGCCGAGCGCCACCGACAAGCAGGGGATCTGGAGACAGCACTGCACCTCTGCCGGCAGCTTACCCGGGCCCATCCCCACCTGTTCGCCGCCCAGGCGTTGCTGGGATCCCTCTATCTGCAGATGGGGGATCCCCGCCAAGCTTTGACCCCTTTGCAACTGGCGCTGCACCTACGGAGAGATTGGGTGCCGGCCTGGCAGGAGCTGGGCGATGCCTGGATGCTGCTGGGCAACCCGGAGGAGGCGGCGCGCGCCTACAAGCAGGGGCTGGCCTTTGCCCCTAACGACGGGCAACTGCTCTTCCGGTTGGGCAGTTGTTGGCTGGCTTTGGGGAAACGGGAGCAGGCGATTGCAGTGCTGCGACAGGCGGCAGCGGCCCAACCTCCTCAGGCTTATGCGCTGGCAGCTCTGGGCAATGCCCTCCTATTCGACAACCAGCTTGCAGAAGCCGAAGCCTGGTTTCGCCGCGCTCTTGTCCTGGCGCCGCAGGAGGGGCGGATCCTCGTCAACCTCGGCCACTGCCTACACCTGCAAGATCGCCTGGAGGAGGCCGCCGACTGTCTGCTACGGGCCATCCCGCTGCTGCCAGGGGAGGCGCAGCCCCACAACAACCTGGGCACCGTCCTGCAAGAGCAAAACCGACTCGAGGCCGCTATCGAGGCCTATCGGCGCGGCCTGCAGTTGGCCCCCGACTGGCCGGAGATCCACTACAACCTGGGCACGGCCCTGCTCACCCTGGGCCGCTACGAGGAGGGGTGGCAGGAGTACGAGTGGCGGCTGCAGCGCCAGGGAGCGGCCTACCCCTGCTTCCCTTTGCCCCTGTGGACGGGATCCCCCTTGGGCCGGCAGACGCTGCTTGTCTACGCCGAACAAGGGCTGGGAGACACAATTCAGTTCGCGCGCTACCTGCCCCTTTTGGCCGCCGCCCATCCGCAGGCCTCCCTCTATTTCCGCTGCCCTCACTCCCTAGTCGAGTTGCTGCGAGCCTCCTTTCCTCAAGTCCAGGTCATTTCCGATACGGATCCCCTGCCCCCCTTCGACTGGCACCTGCCCTTGCTTAGCCTGCCCCATCGCCTGGGCACCACGCTGGAGACAATTCCCGACCGCATCCCCTATCTGGTTTGTCCCGATGGGAGCTCCGCCTGGCCGGAAGATTGGCCAGAGCTTCCCCAGAGGGGGATAAAGGTGGGGCTGGTGTGGGCCAGTGGCCGCCGCGACGACCTCGCCCTCAGCCGGGTGCAGAGGTTAAAAAGCTGTTCTCTTAACCTCTTCCTCGAGTACCTTAATCTGCCCCAGGTGCAGTGGGTTAGCCTGCAGGTGGGTGAAGATCTAAGCCAGGTAGAACCCCTTCTCAAGCAGCACCAGGTGGTGGAGCTGGGATCCCGTTTCCGGAATTTTGTTGATACTGCTAGGGCAGTTGCCCAGTTGGATCTGGTAATTAGCGTCGATACTGCCGTTGCCCACCTGGCTGGGGCGCTGGGCAAGCCGGTGTGGGTGCTGCTGCCCTTTGCCGCTGATTGGCGCTGGCTACTGCAGCGGCAAGACAGCCCCTGGTACCCCAGGGTGATGCGCCTATTCCGCCAAGAAGCCCGCGGCAACTGGGTTGGTGTGCTGCAACAGGTGCGGGCAGCCCTGGAAGAGCTACTAAGGGGGATCCCGTCCTACTCCTCGCCTTTTGGAACGATGCGCTGAAACAGATAGCCGGTACCGCGGGCTGTCAGGATAAGCTCAGGGTTGCTCGGGTCATCCTCCAACTTGGCCCGCAGCCGCGAGATGTGGACATCCACCACCCGCGTATCCACGTGGCGCTCCGGCGTGTAGCCCCACACCTCTTGCAAAATCTCGGCGCGGGAAAACGGCTCCCCCGACCGGCTGACCAGCAGCTCCAGCAAACTAAACTCCATCCCCGTCAGGCGGATGCGCTCGTCCCGCTTGTAAACCTGCCGCTTGTTGGTATCGATGCGAAGATCCCCCACCTGAATTACCCCTGAGCTGGGGATCCCTTCATGGGACGACCGCGCCACCCGCCTCAGCACCGAACGAATGCGGGCCTCCAGTTCTTTGGGCGAAAACGGCTTAACCACGTAGTCGTCTGCCCCCAGTTCCAAGCCAGTAATGCGGTCGGCCACGTCCCCCAACGCCGTGAGCATGATGATCGGGATGTCGGATTCTTTGCGCAACTCCTGGCAGACCCCGTAGCCATCCAGCTTCGGCATCATCACATCCAGCACCACCAGGTCAGGATCCTGCTTGCGAAAAACCTCCAGCGCCTCCTCTCCGTCGGCAGCAGTAACCACGTCGTACCCGATCATCGAGAGGCGGGTCTCCAAAATGCGGCGGATGCTGGCCTCATCATCGACCACGAGAATCCGTTCTTTGCGCTGGGCTTCCACGGTGCTGCAACTCCTAAACTTCTAAATGAAAAGGATTGGAAAAAATTGAGGTGAGCGCGAACTCGAGGTGGTCAGATGCAGCCTCCTCAGGGGCTCCTCCTGGAGGGGTGGACTCACCCCGGGAGCTGCAACGCTGCCAAACCCTTGTTTGTCGGCAACGGAAACCGCAACCCAAGGATGGAGCTTCAGAAAACAAACACCGAAGGCTCGCCCGGCAGTCGATTCAATCTTGTTAAAAGCGCCAACTTCAACTTCACTTGCCCCTGCTCGGTAGCACAGGTGTGGCACTCCTCCCCAAACGCTACCCCGGTCGACCGCCGCCAAACCTGAGAGGCCTTCGTAAGAAGTTACTAAGAGGTTACTTTCTACCACCCAATTTATCATCCAGAAGCGGCTGCTAACCCGCCTTAACCCTTTATTGTGCAGCTATTTTGCTCGACTTGATACATACCTTCACAACTTCTTCAGGTTGCTGCCAAGCGTTTCGGAATCCTCCTCAGAAAAAGCTGCTGCCGCCACTGGGGATCCCTGGCCACTGGGGGTAGGAGGGAGGGTTTCGGCAACAGGGACAGAGTAGCAACTGGCCAGCAGGCCAGCGGAACGGATTGCGCGGTCGGCATGCAGCTCCAAAACCCGCCGCAACAGACGTTCTGCCGCCAGCCAACTCGCCAGAGGCAGCGCACGCTCGGCCAGCGAGGGCAAGGTCGGGTTGGGCAGGGATCCTAAGGCCTGCAGGACAGAACTGGAGACCCAGGCAACTGGGCTGAGCCGCTGCGCCAGCCGACAAGGATCGCAGACCAGGCCACCCGCGTGGGGAGAGAAGAAAGCCTCACCTGCTAACTCCTCCCCACAGGAGTAGCAGGCTTGTACTGAGGGGGCAACCCCCCCCACCACTAAAAGGTGGTAGAGCCCATGGACAAGGAGCGGCAAAACGGCCTCTGTCGCAGGGGCCTGCTCGATGCGCTCCAGATGCTCCACCAGCAGCACAAACAGCTCTTCCTGGGGCTGGTTGGGCAGGGCCAAAAGCAGGGCCACCTCTGCCAAGTACTGCGCCGCCGTCAGATGGGCCAGGCTGCGGCCAAGACGGGGAAAACTCTGCAGGGTTTCTGCCTGGGCGATGCGCTGGAGACACTGCGAGGGATCCGTTTGGGCCGACCAACGCCCCCGCGCCACCAGCAGATCGTTGACAACAAAGGGCTCCATCCGCCCTCCCCACTTGGAAAGCTGCTTACGGGATCCCTTGGCCACCGCCCGAATCAAGCCCTGCTCGCGGGTCAAAATAGTAATGATCCGATCCGCCTCCCCCAGCGGCATCGCTTTGAGGTTAATACCCGTCACCCGGTAGGTGACCCCGCTCATGGGCCGCCGGCTCCTCTAGCCTCCAGCTCTCGCATCAGCTCCAGCCCCCAGGAGGTGCCGATGCGGCTCGCCCCCGCGGCGATCATCGCCTCCGCCTGCGCCACGGTGCGGATGCCGCCGGAAGCTTTGACTCCCACCCTGCCGCGGCTAAGCTGCCACAGCAGTTGCACATCGGCCGGTGTCGCCCCTCCCATCCAGCCGGTGGAGGTCATCAAGAAGGCAACTCCCGCGTCCATGCAGATCTCGGCGGCCAGCTTTTTTTCCTCGTCAGTGAGCTGGGCAGTTTCCAAAATGGCCTTGACGCAAACCCCCGTTTCTTCCACCAGTTGGGCAATCTCGGCATGGAGGCGATCCAGCTCCCCCGCCTTGAGCCAGGCCAAGTTGATGCGGACATCCAGCTCCCGGCACCCCTGCTCCACCGCCAGTTGAGCTTCGTAGAGCTTGACCTCCGCCGTGTTGGTGCCCAGGGGAAACCCCACCACTGTGCTCACCCGTACTGGCGACCCGTGCAGCCGCTCAACCACCCGCGGCACGTAGCACGGAGGCACACAAAAGGTGGGGAAGCCATAGCGCAGAGCAATTTCACACCCCTGGTCAATCTCCTCTGGGGTCACCATCGGCAGCAGCAGGGTATGGTCGATGTACTCCGCCAAGTTGATCGGGCCGTCTGCCAGGCCCTTGGGCTCCAGAGAGAGCATCAGTTGCCAGATCCCACAGCACTACCTCTACTTTAGCCCCAAGGATCCCGGAGAGCAGCCGCAGCAGCCAATCCCCCCTACCCCTGAGATTTCAGCCAATTCGACGCCTCCACGGCAAAGCACAGCATCATTTGATAGTCTGGTTTGGGGGCCACCTGTATCCCCCCTCAACCCTGGCAAGGCATGGCGGAAAACCGGACTGGCGCGTTTGTCGGCGGGCTGCTGTTGGGAACGGCGGTGGGCACGGTCATCGGTCTGCTTTTGGCTCCCCGCAGCGGACGGGAGACGCGGCGACTGCTGAAAAAATCGGCAGAGGCCCTGCCGGAAGTGGCAGAAGACGTGACCACCAGCCTGCAATACCAATCGGAAAAGCTGCTCGACTCCGCCCAAAAAAGTCTGGATGAGGCCCTGCTGCGGCTGCAGCAGGCAGTGGCGGTGGGCAGGGAAGCCATGTTGCAGAAACGGCAAGAGCTGATGCAAGCCCAAAACCTGCGTCCCCTCGCCCGGGAGGAAGCCGACTCAGAAGCCCAAGGTCGGGAGGAGGCGGCGCGATGACCGAGCCGGTATTTTGGTTGGGCCTCTCGGTAGGTCTGGTGGCAGTGGCCATTTTGGCGGTGATCCTGACCCTGTTGCCCGCCGTCATTCAATTGGGTCGAGCCGCCCAGAGCGTGGAACGCTTTTTCGACACGCTGCTGCGGGAGTTACCGCCCACGCTGGAGGCTCTGCGTCTGACCAGCTTGGAAGTGAGCGAGATCGCCGACAGCCTCGACGAAGGGGTCAAGGGGGCCGGACAGGTGGTGAAGCAGGTGAACCGCTCCCTGGAAGGGGCCCGCAAGCAAGCCCGCGGCGCTCAGGTCAATGTCCGCAGCTTTTGGGCAGGGGTACGGGCGGCCTGGCAGGCGCTGTCCAGCGAGACTCCCCCCACCGCCATGGGTAACTCTCAGCTGCGCTCGGGCCAGGCTGGCCGTTCTTTCTCTGCTGCTGTGCCAAGCATTTCCTTGGGAGATATGGGTCTTTCCGCCGGCAAGGCAACACCAGAGGGATCCCAGCCTTCCCAACCCGATGCCGCCAATTCTTAGGAGCTACTTGAGTATTCTCTGGAAGACGGGCACAGGAGGTTGGGGCTCTTGCCCAGGCGGAAGCCGGCCCCAACGGGCATCGGGATCCCAGCGCAGTTGTGCGACATCCTGCAAAGGAAACCCCATCTGCTGCAGGATCTTGAGGCTGAGGTTGGGAATGATGGGCGAAAGGGCCACGGCCACCCAGCGCACGCTTTCCAAAACGGCGTAGAGGATCTGGGCCACCTGCTCGCTTTGCCCTTGTTTGTGCAACGTCCAGGGGGCCTGCTCGTCGAGGTATTTGTTGCTGGCCTGGGCCAAGCTGAGAGCTTTGCGGGCGGCAGAGCTGGGATCCAGCCGCTCGTAGGCGTCGGCCACTGTCGGGGCCAGGCGCTCGGCCAGGGTTTTGAGGGGGTGATCCGCAGGGATCTCGACGGCGGGGATGCGGTAGTCGGGCTGGTATTTTTTGAGCATATTGAGGGTGCGGTTGAGCAGGTTCCCCAGGTCGTTGGCTAGGTCAGCGTTGAGAACCTCGATGAAGCGGCCCTCACTAAAGTCTCCATCCTTGCCCAGCTCAATTTCAGTCAAGAAATAGTAGCGCACGGCATCGGCACCGTAGCGCTGCACCAGCTCAAAGGGATCCAGCGTGTTGCCCAGGCTTTTGCCCATCTTGAGGCCATCTTTGGTGAGAAAGCCGTGGCCAAAGATCTGTCTGGGCAGCGGCAGCCCTGCCGACATGAGCATGGCCGGCCAGTAGATGGCGTGGAAGCGGACAATGTCTTTGCCCACTAGGTGCACATCGGCGGGCCAGTAGCGGCGCAAGGCGTTTTCCAGCGTCGGCTCGTCCTCGGGATCCACGGCGGCGCTGAGGTAGTTGATGAGGGCATCAAACCAGACGTAAAGGGTTTGGCTGGGATCCGCCGGGAAGGGGATCCCCCAGGAGACGCTGGGGCGAGAGATGGAGAAGTCCCGCAGGCCCTGCTTGACAAAGTTGATCACCTCATTGCGGCGGCTTTCTGGTTGAATGAACTCCGGGTGCTCCGCATAGAGGGCTTCCAGTTTTTCCTGGTAGCGAGAGAGGCGAAAAAAGTAGTTTTCTTCGTCTTTCCACTCCACTTTTTTGTTGGGGTGAAGCGGGCAAAATCCGCCTTCTAAGAGCTCTGACTCGTCCTTGAACTCCTCGCAGGCAACACAGTACCAGCCCTGCTGCCGGCCAACGAAAATATCCCCCCGATCCCACACTCGCTGGAAAAACTCCCGCACAATGGCTTTGTGGCGAGGGTCGGTGGTGCGGATAAAGCGGTCGTAGCGGATGTCCAGCAACTGCCAAAGCTGGGCAAACTGGGCCGCGATCTCGTCGCAGTGCTGCTGCGGGGGAAGGCCGCGCTCTTCGGCGGTGCGCTGGATCTTCTGGCCGTGCTCGTCGGTTCCCGTTACCATCAGCACATCCTTGCCCCGCAGGCGATGGTAACGGGCGATGGCATCCGCCGCCAGGGTGGTGTAGGCGCTGCCGATGTGGGGGGCAGCGTTGACGTAGTAGATCGGCGTGGTGATGACGAAGGTGGAATTCGGCATGAGCACTCGCAGCGCTTTCCCCCATGATAAAAGTTGCCGGAAAGTCCGACAGGCCCAGTTACGGGGCGGAGGTGGGATGAAACTTCTGTTCAACCTCAAGGGATGGGGCGGCGGCCTTGTGGGGGCCGGGATCCTGGGCGCCGGGGCGGCTCTGGCCCAGCCCTTGTCGGAAACCCGCATCCCCTGTGAGATCTTCATCGCCGGGGGCGGGCTGGGGGGGGTGGCAGCGGCCTACGAGGCTCTGCAACTGGGCCGACAGGTGTGCATGACCGAGATCACCGACTGGATTGGCGGCCAGGTGAGCGCCCAGGGGGTCTCGGCTTTGGATGAGCGGCCCTTGCAGCGGGAAAACGAGATCTTTCCCCAGGGCTATAGAGAGTTTCGCCGCCGGGTGCGGGAAAAGTACGGCGGTGATCCCAATCCCGGCAAGTGCTGGGTGAGTGTGCTCTGCTTCTCGCCCCAGGTGGGCCACCAGGTCCTGCGGGAGATGGTGGATCCCTATCTGCAGTCGGGGCAGTTGCGGCTGTTTACCGAGACGGTGGTCAAGGACTTGCAGATCGAGGATTACCAAATCCGCAGCGTGCAGGCCATCCGCAACATCCCCAAACACGCCGGCGTCCAGCCGGAGAATCGGGGGGATCTCTCCAGCTACTTTCTGGATTTTTACCGCCTAGAGCCCACCGAGGATTGGGACAAAGAGATCCTGCGCTTTGAGCCGCCGCCAGAACGCCAAGGCAAAACCCTGCCCTGGGTGGTTATCGATGCTACCGAAACCGGCGAGCTGCTGCCGCTGGCGCGGGTGCCCTACCGCCTCGGCACGGATGGGGAAAGCCGCTGGGAGCCCAGCTCCAAGCCCTACAGGGATCCCTACTGCACCCAGGGGTTTACCTACACCTTTGTTATGGAGCGCTCTGCTGTGCCGCAGGTGCCCATCAAGCCCAAGTTCTACAACGACCCGCTGCACGGCCCCTACTACAGCTTTGAACATCCACGCTTTAACTTTGGGATGGTCTTTACCTACCGCCGCATCCGCGGCCAGGTGTTTGGCTTTGGGGAAGAGGCCATCCGGGTGGGGGATCAATCCATGCAAAACTGGACCTGGGGCAACGACTGGCGCATCACCGGGCCGGAGATGAACCTGATTCTCACCCACGAGCAACTGCAAGCCTCAGGCCAACTGGATCCCGGCGGCTGGATGGGGGGCTTGCGGGTGGAGGCGCTGCGGCGGGCCGAGCAGCATGCCAAGGGCTTTTTCTACTGGCTGGTGGCGGGGCGGACGGATTTTCTGTTGCAGCAGGCGGATCCCGACTTTCAAAAAGACTTCTACCTGCGCTATGCCTACCTGCGGGGGCCCGATAGCCCCATGGGAACTGCCAGCGGCCTTTCCAAGTACCCCTACATTCGCGAGTCGCGGCGCATCATCGGTCGGCCCAGCCCTGCCTACCCGCAGGGATTTACCATCTACGAGTCGGATATCACCACGCGAGAATCGGAGCTCAATCGCGGGCGGCCCTTTATTTTCTACGACTCGGTGGGGGTGGGCCAGTACCCCATCGACTTTCACGATTGTCTATTGCCGGATTTTTCCCTGCCCCCCAGCCACAACCAGGATGCACAGGCCCCCAGCTACCCCTACCAGATCCCACTGCGGGCTTTGATCCCCCAGCGCATCGACAACCTCTTGGCCGGCAACAAGAACATTGCCACCAGCCGCATTGCCAGCGCCTCCTATCGGGTGCACCCGGTGGAATGGGCCATCGGCACAGCCGCCGGCCACACGGCCCACTTTGCCCTGGAGCGGGATCTGATCCCGGCGGAGATCCTGCGCGAGCCGCTGCTGGACTTGCGGCTGTTGCCGGCTCTCCAGGCCCAGATCCAGAGCCTGGGCAATCCCATCCAATTTCCCGGCACCACCATCACCGCCACTGAGTGGGCCCAATCTCGCTAGCCTAGAAAGGCAAGGTTGGGAGCTGGCCGATGGATGCTATGGGGGTTGAACTGGGGGGACTGGAGGCGATCCGCCCTTCGTTGTGGGCGGCCACAGCCCTGTGGAGTCTGGGGCTGATGTGGGGCTTGTCGCCGCTGCACCGCCGCCTGCAGGAGGGTTGGGAAAAACAGTTGGCCTGGGATCCCAGCGGAGCTCTGGCCTCTTTGCTCAGCGTCCTTCCTTTCTTGCTGGCAGCAGCGGTGGTGGTGGCCCTCACCGAACTCTCTTTGGGCAACAGCTGGGCCGTCTCCTGGGGTCTGATTGCCTGCGTTGGCGGTGGCCTCTACGAGCTGGGCCGGCGGGACAATGCCCGCTAAGCGCTCTGGACCGGCCCTCACCCCCAGCCCCTTTGACAACGCCAAGTTAGAGCGACTTGAAGCGATGACCCCCCTCGAAGAAGCGGCGGAAGCGGCGGCTAAGCTGCTGGTGTTTCGGGAAATCTGCGCCCACCCCTTGGCCCTGACCTGGCAGGAGCTCACCCAGGAGTTGATGAGCGGGGATCCCTTGCCCTGCTGGAGAGCCTACGGACGCTGGTTTGAGCTTTTGGCCCAGGAGGGCTTGAGCTGGCGGGAGTGGCTAATCCGAGAGATCCGCTGGGCCGATAACCCTTTCTCGCGGGCGGCGCTTCGACCCCAAGGGATCCCAGCCCCCCTTGTGCAAGCGGCCCGCCACGATCTCCGCTGCCTGCAGATCCTGGCCGATAGCCAGGAGACCATTGCCGAGCAGATGCGGGCGCTGGGCCTGGGGATCCCTTGGCCGGATGGGGAAGGGGAGAGCCCTGGCTGGGATCCGCGCTCTTTTGCCGACTGGGGCCTGAGCCTGGAGGCGCTGATCGCCCACTACCGCCGAGCGGGGGTGGGGCTCTGTGGCCGCTATTGGGCCTTTCGCTGGGGGCCGGCAGGGCTAGAGGGGATCCCCACTCCCGACTTGCCCGACTGGGAAGAGATCTACGGCTATGAACGGCAGAAACGGCAGTTGGCTGCCAACACCGAAGCCCTGCTGCGGGGGGATCCGGCGTTGCATGTGCTGCTCTATGGGGCGCGGGGCACCGGCAAGTCTTCGCTGGTGAAGGCGTTGCTGCGCCGCTACGGTTCCCAGGGGCTGCGCCTTTTGGAGCTGAGACGGGGAGATTTGGGTCAATTGCCTCAGATCTTGGCAGATCTGGGAGGGTGGGGGCTGCCCTTTGTCCTGTTTGTGGACGATCTCTCCTTTGAGGCCGACGAAACTGAGTTTAAGCAGCTCAAGGTGCTCCTGGAAGGAGATCTTGTTCCACCACCGCCCAACGTCCGTCTCTACGCCACCAGCAACCGCCGCCACCTTATCCGCGAGTTTTTTGGCGATCGTCCCAGTCCCCAAGATCAAGAGGTCCACGCCTGGGATACGGTGCAGGAAAAGCTGTCGCTGCGGGATCGCTTCGGCCTTACCCTTACCTTCACCCCTTTTAGCCAAGCTGACTACCTGGCCACGGTAGAACACCTGGCGCAACGGCTGGGCCTCCCGCACCCTTTAGATACCTTGCGCCGCCAAGCCCTCCTCTGGGCGCAACAGCAGAACGGCTTTTCCGGTCGCACCGCCCGCCAGTTCCTGCATGCCTTGCAGGCCGGCCTGGTGGAAGTTGGATAGCCGCAGGCCGGCTGAGGTCTGGAGTTTTCGTCATAGGGACGAACCTGTCGGTTGCTGCAATTGCAAACTCCCCTTCAGGGAAGAGCCGGGGGCGAGGAAGACTACAGCAGCCACTCGGAGGCGCGCTCTCCCACCCCTTGCAAATTCAAAGGAATGGCCACCGCCTTGCCTATGCGGGGTTTCTGACGGGTAGCCTCAATTTCTCGCTGCACCGCTTCCCACACGCCCCACGCCTGCAAATGGGCCATGACAGACTCCAGGCGAGCCAGATACTCGGCCTCGCTCAAGGGGAAAGAGGGCTGCTCCAGGTAGCGCCACATCACCAACAGAACCACCCTGCCCCCCATGCGGCGCAGTTGCACGTCGTAGGAATAGCCCCACTTCTCCCGCAGCAAAGCTTGAAAGTCGGATCCCGTCATGGTCTGGCTCGGATTGGGTTGGGACTGAGCTGGGCCGCAGCAGAAAAACCGCCGCCTCTTCCCTTGCACTTCCTTTAGCTTTGCATTTCTTAATGATATTAGCCAAGGAGCTCGGTTAGGATGATGTCATTTGTCAACGAACATTAAAACTTCTCAGGTTTGTACTGGCCATTATGACGGAAGCGGTTAGCAACTTCGAGGCACCCCCCATGAGCCGGCGGGTTTTTCTGAATGCCCTCCTCAGCAGCTCGGTGGGGGTGGTGGTGGTGGGCACCCTCTACCCGGTGGTGAAGTATTTTATTCCGCCCTCTTCCGGTGGGGCAGGAGAAGGTGTGATAGCTCAAGATGCTCTCGGCAAGCCCATCAGCGTCAGTGAGCTGTTGGCCACTCACGCCGCCACGGATCGCGTGCTGGCCCAAGGCTTGAAGGGGGATCCCACCTACATTGTGATCGACAACGGGGCGGTGGCCAACTACGGCCTCAACGCGGTTTGCACCCACCTCGGCTGTGTGGTGCCCTGGAACGCGGGGGAAAACCTGTTCAAGTGCCCCTGCCACGGATCCCAGTACGCGGCCAACGGCAAGGTCATCCGGGGGCCGGCTCCCCGCTCCCTGGAGCTGGTGAGCGCCACGGTGGACGGCGACAACGTTCGCTTCAGCCCCTGGCAAGGCCCCGATTTCCGCGAGGCCTGAGGCGTTACGATAGGCTCCAGAGAGACCCCTGTAAGGGGCCACAGCCGGGTCAGAAGTGGGGGAAAAGGCCAGAGAGGTTGCTGCGCTAGTCCTGGCTAGAGCATGAGTTGTGAGCTTTGAGGAGCATGACTCTAGTCAATAATAAGCTCAACTATACTGAAAATAATGTATAATATGTTCATTACGGATTACTACCAGTTGATCTTTCTGTTTACTTTCGAGTCTGCCAACATGGTAGCCAAAGCAAAGCAGAAAATTGGTAGTAAGACGACACGGAAACTGCGCTTTGGGTATTCTACTCAAAGCTTTGCGGGATACCGCCATTCTGTTTGGACTCCGTCCCGCTAACGCGAATGGAAACAAGCAGAATGCTATCGCTGCATAGTTGAACAGTGATGTTCAGCAGTGTTCAGCGTAAATGTATCAGATTGCCCCAAAGGGCTTGCGAGAATTTTGATTGAGATTCTGAGCTAACTTATGAAGCGAATTTACTTGGCCTTGTGTGCGCTGCTGCTGTTGCTGGGGACGGGATCCCGTCCGGCAGCAGCCTATCCGTACTACGCCCAGATGGCCTACGACAACCCGCGCGAGGCCACCGGGAAAATCGTCTGTGCCAACTGCCACCTGAACGCCATGCCTGCCCGTGCCGAAGTGCCGCAGGCAGTTACCCCGGGCCAGGTGTTCACCATCAAGGTCGGGATCCCCTATGACTTGAGCAAGCAACAGGTGTTGGCGGATGGCAGCAAGGGCGGCTTGAACGTTGGCGCTGTGGTGGTGTTGCCAGAAGGCTTCCGCCTGGCCACCGAGGAGGAGATGACGGAGGAGCAGCGCCAGGAAACCGCTGAGACCTACATCACTCCCTACAGCGACGAGAAGCCCAACATTCTCCTGGTGGGTCCCCTGCCCGGCGAGCAGCACCAGGAAATCGTCTTCCCGGTGGTCGCCCCTGACCCGAAGGAGGATCCCTCCGTGGCCTTCATGAAATATCGGGTTTACATTGGCGCCAACCGCGGTCGTGGCCAGATCAACCCCGATGGCAGCCTCAGCAACAACAACGTCTTCCGCGCTCCTGCCACGGGTCGTCTGACAAGCATCGCCACCATCGAATCTGACCTCAGCGATCTGCCGCCTGAGCTGGCCGCCCTGGTGCCGCCCGAATACGAGTTGCCGGGCACGCGGGTGCTCAGCTTCGAGACTGAAGGCGGACTGAAGCACTTGGTGGTGCCGCCGGGGCCGGAGTTGGTGGTTAACATTGGCGACAGCGTCCAAGAAGGGGATCCGGTTACCAACAACCCCAACGTGGGCGGCTTTGGCCAAGTGGAGCGGGATCTGGTGCTGCAGAACCCGGAACGGGTGAAGTGGTTGGTGGCCTTCCTGGCAGCGGTGGCCATCACCCAGCTTCTGCTAGTGCTCAAGAAAAAGCAAGTGGAGCTCATCCAGGCGGCAGAACTTTTGGGCTAGCTTGCGCACTTATTCTTCGCGAGAGTCTTCCCAGCACCTCGGAGCCAGCCGGGGTGTTTTTTTAGGGAATCCTCAGCTCTCCCGCTATCACCAGCACCGCCTGCCCGGCAATCTCCACCCGAGTGCCGAGATCGCGACACCACAGCTCGCCTCCCCGCGCCGAGAGCTGGCGGGCTTTGAGCTCAGTCCGGCCCAGGCGCTGCGACCAATAGGGTGTCAACAGGCACTGGGCAGACCCGGTCACCGGATCCTCCGGGATCCCCAACTGGGGGGCAAAAACACGACAGACAAAATCTGGCTGGTCTTCTAGATCCCCTCCCGAGGCAGTGACGATCAACCCAGAAACAGGCAGTGCCTGAACCCGCTCCCAATCCGGCTGCAGCTGCTGCACCTGCTGGGCCGAAGTCAGCACCGCTACCCCCATGCTGCCGCGGTACAACTCCAGAGGAGGGATCCCCAATGCCGCAGCCACCTGCTCTTGGCCTTCCGGCCAGGGTTGCGGGAACTGGGCGGGAAAATCCATCGCCAGCCGCTCCCCCTGCCGCCGCACCTGCAGCCGGCCACTGCGGGTGGAAAAGGCCACCCCCTGAGCTTCCGGGTGAATCTCGGTCAAGAGCACATAGGCGCTGCCCAACGTGGCATGGCCACAGAGTTCTACCTCCGTGGTGGGAGTAAACCAGCGCAGCCCATAGTGGGGAACCTCGCCTTCGGATCCCTGGGGCAGCAAAAAAGCCGTTTCCGACAGATTGTTCTCCGCCGCAATTGCTCGCATCAAAGCTGCCGGCAGCTCCTGAGGCAGCAAACACACCGCTGCCGGATTGCCCTTAAAAGGCACTGCCGTAAACGCATCCACTTGAAACAACGGGATCCGCACCTGCTTGCCCAACCTACCTCAGGCCATGATCCCACAACAGGCCCAGAAGTAGGGGGATCCGCACCCAACCGTACCCGACAAAAAGGGAGATCCCGCCAAAAGGGGCTATTGTCAGGCTGGAAAGCCGGCTGATAGACTAGCACTCGTAAGCTGAGAGTGCTAAAACCTCGACTACGCAAGCTTAGGTTTGCGCTCGATACAACCCTTCAGCCTCGCGTTTTAGGCATCACGGAGGATATTTGTCATGGCTGCAGTAACTCTCAACGTCTCTACGCTGAAGCCGCTAGGCGACCGCGTGCTGGTCAAGATTGCCCAGCAGGACGAGAAGACGGCGGGTGGCATCTTTTTGCCCGATACCGCCAAAGAAAAACCCCAAGTGGGGGAGGTGGTCGCAGTTGGGCCTGGCAAGCGCAATGACGAGGGCAAGCTGATCCCGATGGAACTGAAAGCCGGCGACAGAGTGCTCTACTCCAAGTACGCCGGCACGGAAGTGAAGCTGGGCAGCGATGAGTACGTGCTGCTGGCCGAGCGGGATATTCTCGCTATCGTTCAGTAATTTTCAGTCCTTCAGCGATCGATCCTCTACATCGCCCTTAGTTCATTCACGTCTGAGAGGTTGAGTATGGCCAAGTCGATCATTTTTAGCGAAGAAGCCCGTCGTGCCCTTGAACACGGCATGGACATTTTGGCGGAAGCTGTAGCCGTTACTCTCGGCCCCAAAGGGCGCAACGTCGTCCTGGAGAAGAAGTTTGGCGCACCCCAAATTGTTAACGATGGGGTAACCATCGCCAAAGAGATCGAGCTGGAAGACCACATTGAAAACACTGGCGTCTCCTTGATCCGTCAGGCGGCTTCCAAGACCAATGACACGGCTGGGGACGGCACCACCACCGCCACCGTCCTGGCCCACGCCATGGTTAAAGAAGGGCTGAAAAACGTGGCCGCCGGCGCCAACCCGATTGCCCTCAAGCGCGGCATCGACAAAGCCGTGAAGTTCCTGGTGGACAAGATCGCCGAACATGCCCGCCCGGTGGAAGACTCCAAAGCCATTGCCCAGGTGGCGGCCATTTCCGCCGGCAACGATGAGGAAGTGGGCCGCATGATCGCCGAGGCCATGGACAAAGTGGGCCGCGAAGGGGTGATCTCCTTGGAAGAAGGCA